>NZ_JAQKGN010000004.1:0-359445 GCF_027956555.1 Agrobacterium sp. ST15.16.055 | reverse complement strand
TGATCTTTCGGGACCAGGCTATCGAGCGTCACCATCTCGAGAGCGGTCTGTTCAGGAGCAGGTTTCTTCAACATGTCCCAATGAATCATAAACCCCCAGCTCACGCCAGGGGTTTGTCAGCAGTCTGTGCCGTGCGTCTTCACGCACGGCATTTTCTTTATCGAACCGGACCGCGACTTTCCGCGGCCCGGAGTCTTTACGGGAGATCAGCCGATCTTCACATTGTCATCACGCTTGATGGCGATGATCGTCGAACGCGGCAGCTTGCCTTCGCCATCCGGGAAGGGGGCGTCGGGATGCTGGATGCCGACGAAGTGGGTGCGCTTGTCGCCGGACCATGTCTGGCCGGTGACTTCGGAACCCTTCGGGGCGGTGAGGAAGCGCTCGATGCGGCCGGTGGCCGGGTCGCCCGCCAGCATCTGGTTGTTGCCTTGGCCGGCGAAGGCGCCTTCGTTGCTGTCCTCTCCGTCGGTCTGGATCCAGAGCAGGCCGGTGCTATCGAACATCATGCCGTCAGGCGAATTGAACATATTGCCTTCGTTGATATTCGAAGAACCCGCATAGGCGTCCTTGTGAACGGTGGGGTTGCCGGCCATGCAAAACAGGTCCCACTTGAACTTGCTGTCCGCATGGTCGTCATTTTCCGGATACCAGCGCACGATCTGGCCGTATTCGTTCTTTTCACGCGGGTTGGCGGCGTTGATCGCCATGGCGTCGCCGCCGGCGTTTGCGCGCAGCTTGCCGTCCTTCATTTCGCCGCGGCGGCTGTTGTTGGTCAGCGCGCAATAGGCTTCGATGGCGACCGGGTTGATGGCGACCCATTCCGGGCGGTCCATGGTCGTCGCGCCCACCTTGGAAGCGGCCTGCCGGGTGAAGACGCAGATTTCGTCGATCTTCATGCCGGTGGTTTCAGGCGTCAGGGCGAGCCATTCGCCGGCGCCGTCGTCAGAGAACTTGGCGACGTAAAGCGTGCCTTCGTCAAGCAGCTTGGAGGTGTCGCCGCCCGGCACGTAGATGCCGTTGGAGACGAATTTGTAGAGGAACTCGCCACGCTCGTCGTCACCCATGTAAACGACGACACGGCCGTCGCGGGCGATGACCACGGCGGCGTTTTCGTGCTTGACGCGGCCAAGCGCGGTGCGCTTGATCGGGGTGGAGGAGGCGTCCGAAGGATCGATCTCGACCACGTAACCGGCGCGGCGCGGTTCGTTGGGGTTCTTCGCAACGTCGAAACGCTCGTCGAACTTCTCATAGGCATAGCGCGTCTCGGCGACGATGCCGTAACGCTTGTAGTCGTCAGGCAGCTTGAAGGCGGCGTCGGTGGTGCCGAAATAGCCGTTGAAGTTTTCTTCGCAGGTGAGGTAGGTGCCCCAGGGCGTGCGGCCGGCGCCGCAATTGTTGAAGGTTCCGAGACAGTCGACACCATCAGGGTCGGCGGCGGTCTTGACGAGATCGGAGCCTGCGGCCGGGCCGGAAAGCTTCATCGGCGTATTGTGGTGGATACGGCGGTTGAAGGGGCTGTCGAGAACGATCTTCCAGCCGTCCTCATCTTCCGCGACTTCCATGACGGTGACGCCCTGCATGTTCTGCAGGATTTTCACATCGTCGGCCGTCTTCGGGTTGCCCTTGTCAGTGTGCGGCAGGTTGGTTTCCGGGTTCACATATTCATGGTTGACGGCGATCAGCTGGTGGCTGCCGACGACGAAGAGTTCCATGCCGTCGGTGTTTTCGCCGAAGACCTTGTCGGAGTTTTCAACGCTGACGCCCTTGGTGGGGTCGAGATCGGGAACGTTGGAGAACAGCGGCTGGCCCCATTTCGCCAGCGGCTTCCAGTTATAACCTTCCGGGACATGGATGGTGTGGTCGGTGGCGGCGGCAACCGGCTTGAAGGGGAAACGGCCGACGGCGGCTTCCTGTGCCTCGGCCGAGGTGCTGCTCATCAGGTTGCCGAGCGTGCCCATGGCGGCCGCGGCCGAACCGAAGGCAAGCACGCCGCCGAGAAAGCCGCGGCGGGAAATCGCGGTTTCGACCACGCGGTCGAAATCGGTTTCGGCCGGCGGCGGGTTCTGCAGTTCGTCCCATTCGTCCCAGGACAATTTGCTCGTATCGATGTCGGTCATAGTCTGTCTCCACCGTTGCTTGTTTGGAATCATTCCAGCAAGGTGCCTACCGTCCCAATATTTCATGCGGATGACGGAAAGCGCGGTATCGGCGGTCATTTTCCCTGCGCCAGGGCGGCTTTTTCGTCAGCGCCCGATCAGGATGCGGGTGACGAGAAAGCCGTCGAAGCGGCAGAAACGGAAGGGAATCTCCGTTCCCCTGCGCCATTTGCCGCCAATGTCTGCGGTCAGCCGCAGCGAGGCCGAGCCGTTGTCGTCGAAGCCGGATAATTCCGCCGCCTCGAAAAAGAAAAACCGTTTCACTGTCGGATAAAGCGCCTTAAACAGGCTCTCCTTTGCCGAGAAAATCAGGCCGGTCATGAAGGGGTCGATGGTGTTGCCGAGGCTGTGGCGTTCACGAGCGGTTAGGGCCTGTGTGGCGATATCGCGGGCTTCCTCCTCGCTCAGGAGCTTTTCAATATCGATGCCGATGCCGCGGAACCGCTCGCAAGAGCCGGCAATCGCAATCGCGCGTTCATGGCTGTGGGAAATCGCGCCGATCACGCCTTCGGGCCAGAGGGGCGCGCGGTCCTTACCCATACCGGGAAAGGTGGAACGGCCGGTGAGGTGGCGGATGGCTTCTGCCGCGCATCTGCGCCCGGCGATGAACTCCGCCTTGCGTTTTGGCGTTGCACGCAAAAGCTGCGGCGGCAAGGGAGGGACCTTGCCGCCGCAGCCTTCATCGGCGTTGTAACGAAGGGTGAGGCAATGGCAATCGCAACTGTCGTCCGGCCAAGGCCAGATGGCCTCCGGTGGATCGCCGGAGAAGGCTTTGCGATGAAACGCCGTTGCGACGGCCATATTTTTCACCTTCAATCCAACGGCTCGAATTTAAGCCGCAAGCGTTGCGCCGCCATCGACGACGATCTGCTGCATCGTCACATGACCGGCCTGATCGGAGGCGAGGAACAGCACCGTATCGGCGATATCGTCCGGCCTTGCGATCTTGCCGAGCGGAATGCCGAGCTTGAACTGTTCGGGCAGGCCGGCGACCAGCCGGTCCTTGCCGGCGGGGTCGCTCAGCATGCCGGCAAGCATCGGCGTATCGGTGGAGCCCGGTGAAACGACATTGCAGCGCACGCCATAGGGCGCAAGCTCAAGGGCGGCGCAATGGCTGAGGCTGACCAGCGCCGCCTTGGAAGCGCAATAGGCCATCATGCCGATGCGCGGCACGACGGCGGCATTGGAGCCGATGTTGACGATCGCGCCGCGCCGCTGCCGCTTGAAGGTGCTGCTCCATTGCCGCAGCATATAGAAAGGCCCGGCCGCGTTGACGTCCATGCAGGCTTTCCAGTCCGCTGGCGTCAGGCTTTCGCTGTCACCGAGCCGCAATATGCCGGCGGCATTGACCAGAATATCGAGCCCGCCCCATTCGCTTTCGATTGCCTTGCAGGTCGTCTCCACTGCTTCCGCTTGGGTGATGTCGAGTGCGATCTGGCGGAAGGGGGACTCCACTGTGTCGGCCAGAAGGTCGAGGCCTATGACCTCGGCCCCTTCCTCGATGAAACGTTCGGCGATACGGCGGCCGATGCCCCGGGCCGCGCCCGTCACCAGCACACGCCGCCCGGTAAATCTCTGTTGCGTCATCTTGTCCGTCCGCTCAGGCTGCGAGCCGCTTCTGGTCGATCAGCGCCCACCAGGCGGAGAGTGTCGGTACACGCGCAAGCTCATCGAAGCTGACCGTGACACCGCGTTCCTTCAGCTCGCCGGCGAGCTTCATCACCTGCAGGGAATCGAGGCCATAGAAAATGAGGTTCTCGTCGGGGTCGATATCGCTTTCATCCTCCACCATTTGCAGGACACGGGCTTTCAGCCACTCGCGGGTGCCGGTGGCTTCGCCCGCGCCGACAAGGCTTGCGGTGTCGATCACCACGCCGCAGCGCGTCGCCACATATTGCAGTGCCATGCGGTGCTCGGCCTCGGAAAAATCGGCGACGCAGTCACCGATCATGAAGGCTTGAATATCCTTCATGAAGGCTTCCACCGCCGTCATCATGCAGCCGATATGGGCGTAAACGCCGCCGACGATGATCTGGTCGCGGCCCCAGCCTTTCATCCGCTCCGCAAGGTCGGAACGCTGGAAGGCGCTGTAACGCCATTTGGTCAGCACCACGTCGTCAGGTGTCGGCACAAGTTTGTCCACCACCTTCTGCAATTCGGGATCGACGACCGTAAGCCCCGGTCCCCACATGTCATTCAGCAGCGCACGGTCGCCGGGCGGCTGGTTATGCGGCTGGGCGGTATAGATGACCGGCACGCCGTTCTGAACGGCCCATGCCTTCACCTTGGCGAGATTGTCGATGAGGGTGGTCATCAACTTGCCGTCGGCTTCGTAGAACCGCAGGAAATAACGCTGCATGTCGTGGATGAGAAGCACGGCGCGTTTCGCATCGGGCTGCCATTTTGTCTTGTTGGCCGGAAAGCTTGCGGCGACCGGCATCGGATAGTCGGAAATGGTGGGGATCGTCATGATGACCTCGGTTTCTTGCTGCGCCGGCTCGGGCGGCGCGTAATCTTTGGAATGGGGACGCTCTTTTGAACGTCCCTTTCGATTGGTGCTGCTTGTCAGGCGCTGATGGCGACGGGGACTGTCAGCAGGTCGCGCAGGCGCTTCTTGTCGATCTTGCCGACGGCGGTGAGCGGCATGGCCTCGATGAAGCGCACCCGGTCCGGCAGTTTGTAATCCGCAACGCCGAGACCGGCGAGATGCTGGCGGATAGCTGGCGCCTTGAGCGCGGGATTACGCGACACGACGAAGACGCAACTCTTTTCTCCGAGAAGCTCGTCCTGCATCGCCACCAGTGCGGCGTGGGTGATATCGGGATGCCGCAGGATCAGGTTTTCCACCTCCTCCGAAGCGACTTTTTCGCCGCCGCGATTGATCTGATCCTTCACCCGGCCAACGACCCTGAGATAACCTTCGGGCGTGCGCTGCACGACGTCGCCGGAATAATAGAAGCCATCCTTATCGAAGACCCGGGCGCTGTGGTCGGGCGCGCGGTAATAGCCCCGGAACGTATAGGGACCACGGGTCGCCAGCATGCCGGCTTCACCTTCCGGCACGTCGTTGCCGTCCTCGTCGACGATGCGGATCTCGTCGTCCGGGCTGATCGGCCTGCCTTGCGTGGTGAAAACGATATGGTCGGGATCACCGAAGCGGGTATAGTTCACCAGACCTTCCGCCATGCCGAACACCTGCTGCAGGTCGCAGCCCAAGACCTCAGGCACCTGGCGGGCGAGCGCTTCGGCGAAGCTTGCGCCGCCGACCTGTAGAAGCTTGAGCGACTTCAGCTTTTCGCGATGGGCGGGAGCTGCCTGCAGCCACAGGGCCACCGCCGGCGGCACAAGCGGCACGATATCGACGCCGTGTTTTTCGATGAGGTCGAAGCAGGCAAGCGGCTCGGGATTGGCGGCCATGACCACGGCACCGCCGGCGTGGAACACGCCGAGCGCGCCGGGCGAGCTCATCGGGTAATTATGCGCCACCGGAATGGCGCAGAGGAAACGGGTCTGCGGTGAAAGTTCGCAAATCTCCGCGCTGGCCCGGACGCTGTAGTCATAGTCGTTATGCGTCCGGGGGATCAGTTTCGGCGTTCCGGTGCTGCCGCCGGAAAGCTGGAACAGCGCCACCTCATCGGCGGCGGAAGGGGCGTAAGCCGGTGGATTTTCCGCCGGGGCGGCCAGCTTCTGCTCCAGGCTGCGCTGCGGATCGGTTTCGCCGAGCAGCAGGGTCACGGCAAGCTTTGGAGAGACCGCCTTCAGCGCCTCCACAAATGCGTCATCGGCGAAAAGCTCGTGGCCGCGCGAGGCGATCACCAGCTTCGGCGCGATCTGCTCCGCATAGGAGGTCATTTCCAGCCGGCGATGGCTGAAAAGCGCATTGACGGGGGCAGCGCCGATTTTGATGAGCGCGAAAAAGACGAGATAGAACTCGGCTATGTTCGGCAATTGCACCAGCGCCGTATCCCCCCTGCCGATGCCTGCGGCGGAGAGATGTCCAGCCAGATTGGAGGATTGCCGGTCGAGATCGGCATAGCTGAAGCGACGGTCGCCGCAGATCAGCGCCGTCGCATCCGGCCGGCGCTGCACCTGTTCGGCGAGAATGCCGCTCAGCGGCCGGTCGATCCAGTAGCCGCGTTCGCGGTATCGGCGAACGAAATCCTCGGGCCAGCGTTCAAATTCGATTGTCATGGTTTGTCCCTGGAAAAATTAGGCAGAAAGACCGCAGGCGTTCAGCATGGTCTTGAGCTTGGTCTGCACCTCGGCCCATTCGGATTCGGGCTCGGAGGCCTCCACGATGCCGGCGCCGGCGAAGAGCCGCACGGTTTCTCGCTGCACGGTGCCGCAACGGATGGTCACTACCCATTCGCCATTGCCTTCAGAATCCGTCCAGCCGACCATGCCGGTGAAGAGGCCGCGCTCGAAAGGCTCGACGAAGCGGATGAGGCGATGGGCGCGCTCGGTAGGGAAACCGCAGACGGCTGGCGTCGGGTGCAGCAGGCAGGCAAGCTGCAGCGCATTGGTTTCCGGATCGGCGAGACGGCCTTCGATGCGGGTCGAAAGATGCCAGAGCGCCGCCGTGTTGATGAGGGAGGGTTTCTCTGGAACATCGAGTTCGGCGCAGACCGGCGAAAGCAGCGAGCGGATATCCTCAATGACGAGGCTATGTTCGTAATGATCCTTTTCAGAAGCCGAGAGCCGATCCGCATTGGCCTTGTCCGCTGCCGGATCGACCATGCGTTTTGCCGATCCCGCCAGCGGGTTCGAGATGATGTTCTCGCCCTGCTTGCGGATCAGGAGTTCCGGGCTGACGCCGATCAGGTCGCCGCCATCGGGCAGCGGGATGCGGAACTGGTAACCTTCGCGGTTCTGTTTGGCCAGACTCGCCAGCAATCTTTCGACATTGACCTCGGAGGCGAAAGTCAGTTCACGCATGACGGAAAGCACCGCCTTGCGGACTTCGGAATGGCGGAAATTGACGATGGCATGTTCGACGGCGCGCTTGAAACCGCTCTCGTCCGGCAGGCTGTTCTGGCCGACAAGGGCAGGCATGGCCGAATCGGCGACGATCGGTTCCGCATCCTTGAAGTTCCATTCATAGTTGTATGGAATATACAGGCATGAAGGTTCGCTGACATCGAAGGGGATCGCGCCGATGGCGATGGGGTTCTGCTCGCCCTCCCGCTGCGCACGCTCAAAGGCGCCGGCCAGTGCCTGCTGCAGCGGGCTGGCAATGTCTTCGCCGCCGCGGGCGGGAATCGCTATCTTTTCGCGAATGCCCTTGGCGCGCAATTGCCCGCTGCCGGAAGTAAACAGAAATTCTCTATTAAATTCAGTAATTTCGTCGGATTCGACGTCATTCGTCCTGAGTGCTCCCGTTTTCATGGGATGCCTCCTGTGCGAGTGGTTGACGATGGCTTATACTTGAGTATGCTAATCATGTTTTGTCAACCGGTTCAAATTCACATGCTAAATTTAACCCCCATGCAGGTGGCCTATTGGGTCGGCCGCGAGGCGGATGGAATACTCGGGAAAGTTACGCCGCATCTCTACCTCGAATTCGACGGGCAGGCGGTGGATGCGGAAAAACTGGCCGTTGCCGTGGAAAGGCTCTGCCGGCGTCATCCCATGGTGAGCCTCAGGATCGATGCTGAAGGCCATCAGTCCGTCGATCCTGCCGCCCGGCCGCTCCGTCTCGATGTGGAGGACATGGCCGCGCTCGATTCGGAGGCGCTGGCACGCCGTCTTGAGGCGAAGCGCGAGGACTGGAGCCATCGCCGGGCCGATCTTCGCGTTGCCGCACCGGCGGCGATCTCGCTCAGCCTGTTGCCGGAAGGGCGTTGCCGTCTGCATGTGGACACGGACATGCTGGCCATCGATCCGGCCAGCATGCGGATCGTGATGGAAGACCTTGCCCGCTTTTACGAGACGGCGTCAGGCGCATACGAAACCCGGACTTTCGAATCAGTGAGGCCGTCGTTTTTCGACTGGGCGGAACGTCTCATGTCCGATCCGGACTTGAGGGGCTTGGGCGAAAGGGACCGCCTGTGGTGGCGGCAACGGCTTGCCGATGTTCCGGACGCGCCGCCGCTGCCGTTTCTGTCCGATGCCCCCCCGCGCGCCGTTCACACGGACCGGCTCGCCACGCTGCTTTCAGCGGCCGAGCGTAGCAGCCTGGAGCGGACAGCGCGGCGTTTTTCCGTGACGACATCGACCCTTCTGCTCGGTGTTTTCGCACTGGCGCTGTCGCAGGCGGCGGGGGCGGAAAAATTCCGGCTTTCCGTGCCGGGTTTCTGGCGCGCGCCGCTGGTGGAAAGGGTCGATGAGATCGTCGGCGAATTTTCCAACGTGCTCGTGCTCGGCGTCAATATCAGGCCTGAAGAAACGCTCGAGGCGCTGCTTGGCAGGCTGTTCGATGAGATGAACGGGCTTCTCGCACATCAGTCCTATCCGGGTGTCAGCGTCATGCGCGATCTCTCCCGTCAGCACGGTGGTTTGCAGACCTCGCCGGTGGTTTTCACCGCGGGGGTCGATCTTCCGGGGGGGGATCTGTTTTCGGAACGGGTCGGGCGGGTGTTCGGTCCGATGGTCCACACCGTCTCGCAGGGGCCGGGGGTAGCGCTGGATGCGCAGGTGGCGGCGGTAGATGACGGCTTGCTGATCAACTGGGATGTGCGGCTCGATGTGTTGCCGGAAAGCTGGCTGCACGCTTTGTTCGAAACCTATGTCGCTCTTCTCCGCCGGCTCGCCGAAACCCCCGATCTCGCTTGTGAAAGCGTGGAGCGATTTGTCGCACGGCAGTCGGAAGCGATGGCCAAGGCAAAAGGAAAACCCATGGAACGTCCTCTCTCTCCGCTGCAACAGGCCTATCTGCTCGGGCGCGGCACCCATCTGCCGCTGAGCGGCGTTGCGATGCAGGAGTTTCGCGAATATCGCGGCGATATCGATCCGGAACTGCTGCGGTCGCGGCTTGCCGCAATGGTCGGCAGACATGAAAGCCTGCGCACCCGCATTGATGAGCGACGGCTGGTGCAGGTGGTCTCCGACGAAGCGAAGATCAATCTCGATCTCGTCGATCTTTCGGCCCTGTCTAATCCGCAAGCCGAGGCAAGGATCGACGCGGTGCGACGGGATTTTTCCCATGCGCATTTCGATCTTGCAACCTCTCCATGGCAGGTCACTGTGTTTCTTATGCCGGATGCAGGGCCGACGGGGCATAAGATCGTGGTCTTTCTGCGTTTCGACGCGCTTATCCTTGACGGGCGGGCCATTGCGAGCCTCGCGGCGGAACTCTTCGATGGTGTCGTGCCGCCGGAATCCCCCGCTACGATCGGAACGCCGAAGGAGGATATCTCGGCGGCCCGCGTCAGGGATGCCGCCTATTGGGTTGAAAAGTTGAAAGATGCCGAGGTGCCCTCGCAACTGCCGTGGAAAGCACCGCTCGAAACCATTCCCACCTCGCGTTACAGCCGCCAGAGCGTGATCGTGGAAAAACAGCACTTCACCGCCTTTTCACGCATCGGTGCGAAAGAGCGGCTGTTCAAGAATTCGGCGCTGACGGCTGTCATCCTCGATGTGCTCTCGCTCTGGCTCAACGAAGGTGCGCTCGTCGTCGGCATTCCCGTCGCACCGCAGGTGGAAGGTGCCTTCGCCAACCGCTCCAGCTTCATCGCCGTCCAATGGGATGCGGCCAGGAACTGCTTTGCGGAGCGGGCGGCGGGTCTCCAGACGGATGTGCTGGAAGGGCTGAACCATCTCGCCTTTTCGGGTATCGATCTCAATCGTGTGCTTCTCAATGCCAATCCGGGCGGGCTCGCCTTGCCGGTGGTGATTACCAACGGTCTGACCTGGCCGACGCTTTCATCCGGCTCGACGATGCAATGGACCGGCGGGCTTACGCAGACGCCGCAGGTGGCGCTGGATTTCCGCTTTTCGCAGAATCCGCAGGGCGATCTCGTGCTCGATATCGACTATGCCGAGCAGGCGATCGATGCGGCGACGGTGGCGGATATTCTCGCGGCAATCGAACGCGCGATTGCCGGGATCGCCAATAGCGGCGCTTTCTCCGTCAATGCACGCGACATTGTCGAGCTGTCTCACTATCGGCTGAACGGCGACGAAGAAAACTTCGTCTGCCCGCCATTTCTGGAACGGCTCGCCGGCCATCTTTTCGAGGGCGACCCGTCGTGCACGGCGCTCGTCAGCGGCAGGCGGCGCATCGCTTATGGCGAACTCGGTCAGATGGTGGCAGGGGCGATGGCGGGCCTTAAGGCGCGCGGCATCGGGCGTGGCGATGTCGTTGCTGTGTGCCTGCCACGCAGCCCGGACCATACGGCTATCACGCTCGCCGCAGCGCTGATGGGTGCGGTCTGGGTGCCTGTCGATGCCGGCTCGCCGGAAGATCGCCTGCGCTATCTGCTGACCAATTGCCGCCCGGCGATCATCGTCGCCCGCAGCGTTCCGCAGGGTTTCGACGCCGTCGATCCGGCAGAGCTTATGTCCGCGCCCGCACCGGCTGGCGCACCCGTTACCATGGCGGAGGTGGCGGCGCTTTCCCAAAGCGAGGAGCCCGCCTATTATCTCTACACGTCGGGCACGACTGGCAAACCGAAATGCGTCGTGCTTTCCAACCGCGCAACGGCAAATGTCATCGGCAGCACGCTTGCGGAATGGGCGGTGACGGATAGCGATGTGTTCATCTCCGTCACGCCGCTGCATCACGACATGTCCGTCTTCGATGTTTTCGGCGCGCTCGTCGCAGGGGCGACGCTGGTGTTGCCGGAACCGGGCGAGGAAAAGGATGCGGTGCGCTGGAACGAGCTGGTGGCCGAACATGGCGTCACGCTCTGGTGCTCGGTGCCGGCCATCCTCGAAATGCTTCTCTCCTGCCGCCGTGGTGACCAGCTCTCATCGCTGCGGCTCGTGGCACA
Source organism: Agrobacterium sp. ST15.16.055 (assembly GCF_027956555.1). Lineage (NCBI taxonomy): Bacteria > Pseudomonadati > Pseudomonadota > Alphaproteobacteria > Hyphomicrobiales > Rhizobiaceae > Agrobacterium > Agrobacterium sp. ST15.16.055. The sequence continues at coordinate 348,356 of NZ_JAQKGN010000004.1, read as the reverse complement.
GGGCGGCGATTACATCAAGCCGATGATCATCGAAGAGCTTCGCAGGCTGAAGCCCGACCTGCGGCTGATATCGCTCGGTGGACCGACGGAAACGACGATCTGGAGCATCTGGCACGAGATCGTTGCGGAAGATGTGGCGGCCGTGCCCTATGGCCACCCGCTGCCCGCCAATCGATATTTCGTCCTCAACGATCAGGGCGGCCATTGCCCGGCCGGTGTCGTCGGCCGCATTCATACGGCCGGCGTGAATGTGGCAATCGGCTATCTCGAAGATGGCGCGATTTCCCAGACGGATTTCGTGACGGTTGCCGATCCGGAAGGAAACCCCGTGCGGGCCTTCCGCACCGGAGACCGGGGCCGTTACCGGCCGGATGGCAAGATCATGTTTGCCAGCCGCGTCAATGGTTACGTCAAGGTGCGCGGCGTGCGCGTTTCGTTGCCGGATGTGGAAAACGAGCTTATCCGCCATCCTTCCATCCAGCGGGTTCTGGTGGTGGATTACGGCGTCGAACAAAAGGGCGAGGCGGCTATCGGCGTGCTTTACGTCGTTGCACCGGGCCTTGAACTCCCGACCGCCGATCTGCGCAATTTTGCCCGGAGCCATCTGCCGGAATCGCATGTGCCCGGCCGGTTTCTCAAGGTCGACGATCTGCCGCTTTCGGCCAATGGCAAGCCGGATCGCCGTCGCGCCCGTGAATTGCTGAACGGTGCTATGGAGCCGGCAAAAATCTCCGCCCCTGCGGCTCCTGCCGTCGATCAAGGCGACCGCCGGGTGCTGGATATCTATCTCGGCGTGCTGGGTAAAAAACCGGCGAATGTGGATGCGAACAGCGACCTGTTGGCGCTCGGTCTTCTGCCTTCGCATCTGAAAATCGTCTCGGCTGAAATCCGCACTGCCTTCGGCGTGGACTTGACACCGCAGCAGCTTTTGCGGTGCCGCAACGCCAGACAGGTGACTTCGCTTCTGGCCGCCCGGGCGGTGTGAACCCAATCATTTCGGGTGGCACTTCGCGCCCGATAACGGAAATTGTGCAAGGAAAAACAGATGGCGCATATCGATCCTGCCGGCGGCTGGCTTCCACTGACGCAGCCGCAACTCGATTTCTGGGAGGAGTTTTCCTTCCATCCCGACGAGCCGGTTTCCACCGTCGCCCATTACATCGATCTTTCCGGTGCGGTGAATGAAAGCGCGCTCCTCCAGGCGATCAAACGCACCGTGCGCGAATCCGAAGTCCTGTCGATCCGTTTCCGCATCGGCGACGATGGCGAGACGCCACAGCAACGCTGTAATCCAAGCCATGCCCCGGTGGTGGAGCTCGTCGATCTCCGTGGCGATTCCGCTCCTCTGGAAGAGGCGCTGCGGCGCATGAACGCGGATGTGGAAGCAAGGCTCGATCTCAGAACCGACAGGCTTTCGGCGCAGCTACTCTACCGTATCGCCGATGACCGCTATCTCTGGTACATCCGCGCCCATCATATTGTTGTTGATGGTTATGGCCTGACGTTGGTCGAACAGCGCTGCGGGCTGCTTTACGGGCACTATTGCGGCAAGGGCGAAGCGGGTCCGGATTTCCACCCCTTCGGTGATTTCCTTGCCGAAGAGGAAGCTTATAAGCAAAGCCGGCGTTTTGAAAAGGATCGCGATTTCTGGGCGGCCTATCTTGCCGCACCCGCCGATCTGCCGGTGCTGGACAAGGATTGCGAGGACTATGGCGGCGGCGGCCTGCATACGGATGCGGCCTTGCCGCAGGGTTTCAGCACACGGTTGCAACAGGTGGCGGGCGCAATGGAGATCGGCTGGCCGGACCTTCTGGTGCTGCTTTCCGGCCTTTATCTCCACCGTGTTCTGCCGCGGCCGGACTGCGATGTGCTGACCTTGTGGTTGCCTTTCATGAGTCGCTGGGGCAGCGTCGGCGCGCATATGCCGGCCATGCTCGTCAATATTTTGCCCTTCCATCTCACCATCGAACCGGGGGAGAGCCTCGGCGCATTTTTGACGCGCAACGCCGCCAATCTGCGAAAGCAGCGCCTGCATGGCCGCTACCGCATCGAGCAGATCGCCGCCGACCGCGAAATCCCGAAGGGTCGGCGCTTCTTCTTCTCGCCGCTCATCAATGTCCTGCCCTTCAGTGCGCCGGTCTTTGCCGGGCTTACCGTTATCAGGCACATCCTTGCTAACGGTCCCGGCGACGGGTTAAACCTGACCTTCCGTGGCGAGGATGACGGCAGCGAGTTGAACCTGCATATCGATGCGGATTCAGCGCTGACGCAAGCGGAGGATTTCGCCCGCTACCGCGAGGAGTTGCCATTGTTCCTCGATGCCATGCTGCGCGAGGAGGCGCTGACGCTTGCGGCGGCTCAGGTGTCCACGGCATTGCGTCTGGCGGTTTGAGGGCAGGCAACGGACTTTGTCAACAATCTGAACCCGGCTCTGCGACGCAAAGCCGGGTTTTCGTTGCCCCAAGTCCAGCTCAGGCGAGTGTCGTCAACACACGGTTCGAAGCGCCGTTTTCAGCGAAACGGCCAAAGATGCGGCTGGTGGTGTGGCGCAGCCGCTCGACATCGTCAGGGCCGTAGCGGTCCGAACGGTAGCTCATCAAGACGCGAATGGAACGCTCGCCGCCGATCGTCTCTTCCATCACCTCGAATTGCAGCCCCAGCATGGATTCATGCTTGTCGGGGTCGATCTGGCGGAACTCCACCGGCTTGCCATCCGGCCCGGCAAGGGTGCCGTTCAGCTTGTTCTTGGCGTGAATCTGGATGAAGACCTCGAACAGATGGTCGCGGCCGGGTGTCATGCCCAGTGCCTCCTCGACGAGATCGATCGGGATTTCGCTATGCTCCAGCGAGCCGTTGATGGTGTTCTTCACCGAAGAAATCAGGTCGCCGACGGTCATGGTCTCGCCGAAACGCACGCGATGGGCGACAACCGTGGTGAAATAGCCGATCGTATCGAAATAGCCGCTATCGGTGCGGCCCGAAGCCGAGGTGCCGACCACGAGATCGCTCAGCCCGCCGAGATGGCGCAGCGATGCGGCGATGGCGGCATAGACCACGTTGAACAGCGAGGCGCTGTTCTGCTTGGCAATGGCGTAAAGCCCGTCGCTAACATGTTTTTCCAGCTTGAACTCGATCCAGCCGCCTGCCGGTGCTTCGTCCTGCGTTGCCGCGTGCGGCGTGCCGCCCTGTTCCTTGAGGGTAAGGCCTTTTGGCGCATCCCGCAGCATATCGGACCAATAGGCAAGGTGGCCAGCATTGACGCCTGACGCGACCTGTTTTCTCGCAAATTCATGGAAAGGTGCCGGCTTGGTGGCAAAGACCGGAGCCTTGCCCGCCGCCCTTGCCCGGTAGGCCTCGGTCAGCTCGTCCATCATCAGGTTCACAGACCATTCGTCGAGCACGATGTGATGGAAGAGGAAGGAAAGCACCTGGCGGCCGGTCTGCGCATCGCGCAGGAAACGCAGCCGCATCGGCAGTTCGCGCGCAAGATCGAAGCGCCAGCCGGCTTCCGCGTGCCGGTCCACACCTTGGCTTTCTTCGCTGGTCCAGAACCATTTGTAACCGGGCAGGTCGTGCATCGGCACGATCTTCTGCAGAACTGTATCTTCTTCGACGTAGAAATGGGTCCGCAGGCCGGGATGGCGCTCGATAATGTCGAGGAAGGCGCATTCGAAGGCATTCTCATCCACGGGATCGAGGAAATCGAGCGCGAAGGGAATGTTGAAGATTTCGCCGAAACCGAAGGCGGCATAGGCCTTCCAGAGCGACATCTGCGCCAGCGAAAGCGGTGCGGTGAGCGAGCCACTCGCCGTTGCCTGCGCCTGCGCGGGTGCTGCGGTTTCGAGCCGGGTCGCCTGTCTTGCGAGAGAGGCGGCGGTCGGGTAGCTGAACAGGTCGTTGAAGCGCAGTTCGATGCCGTGATTGCTCAGAAGACGTCCGATGATGCGCGTCGCAATCAGCGAATGGCCGCCGAAATCGAAGAAATCGTCATCCGGCCCCATCTCGGGCGAGACGAGCGCTTCACGGAATTCCGCAAGGATCGTTGCGACGGTGTCGTCGTCGTTCTCACCGGAAGCAGCGGGCGAAAGGGTCGCCTGCTGCGGTGTCGCCGCGGCGTTTTGAGGGACGATGCCGGAAAAATCCGCCCCACCTTCGAGATGGCTGACGAAACGCTCCAGCAGGAAGGCCGTCGCATGCGGCGACGTCTCCCTGCCGCCTGTCAATTCGAGGCGGATATCGCCGGCGGCTGTCGGACCGGCGGCAAGCGTCAGGCCGAGACCGGATTGCAGGGAGGGCAGGGGCAGGTGCTCAAACTGGAGCCCATGCTCCGATGTGGCCTGAACGGGTGTCGCAAGCGCGTGCAGCGTGAAGGTGGCAGTTCCGCCTTCATTGTCGTTTCGCTGCTCCAGACCGGACAGCACGGCTTTTTCAGCCCGTTCGGGCGTTTGGTCGCGCGAGACAGCTACCCGTGCCGCAGCCTCGGCTGACATCGGCATTGAAGTGCCGACGCCGGGCTGCAGGCGCAGGGTCACTGTCTCGGGACCGCCGGTTTTTGCCAGGAAAAGGGCAAAACGCGATCCGGCGCGGGCCAGAAGCGCGTTCGTTGCCGTGGAGCAGTTGAGGCCGAGCAGGGTGGCGGGAAGATCGACGCCGTGGCTGTGGCTCACCGGCCTGTCGATCCCGTTTTGCCGCAGCGCCACGACGGTCGAGCCGGAGGCCGGACGTTGCAGCCAGTGGAGCGGAAGCGGGTCGACGCTGTCACTTTCGACCGCGCGCGGCGAAAGCGGCTTAGGCGCTTCCCCGGCGTAGGCGGCGGAAATACCTTCCAGCAGGATTTGCGGCGAGAGGACTTCGCCGAGTAGGCCGTGGACCAGAAAAGCCAGCAGGATTTCTCCCTCGCTTAAAAGCACGACGGCCTGAAACGGCGGATCGGTTTCGGCATCGAAGGGCCTTGCCTGCAGGTCGTGCAGCAAGGTCAGGGCCTCGCCCGCCGATGGAACATGCAGCAGTTGCACCATGGATGCGGACGGGGCTTCGATGCTCTTCGCCAGAGTGCCATCCTCGCCGAAGGCAAAGCGTGCACGAAGCTCGGGCCAGACCTCGCAAACCGTCTTCAGCGCCGAGGTCAGACGCAGCAGATCGCACTCTTCACCGATGCGATAGGCGAGAAGGGCGCGGAAGACCTGATCGGGATCCTGAAACTGCTCGAACCAGACCCGTTCTTCGTATTGGCTCGGCGGGTTTGCCTCCCCCCTGTCGAAACTCTCTTCGATGCGACGTGCGAGCATACGCGTATTGTCTGCTGCCATGGTCCTCTCCTTGGAATATACGGGAATCGCGCTCCGGCGCGAAACGTGCTGTGTCGTGGGATCAACGTCCCGCGCGCGACCGTTCGATGAGCGCCTGCCATGCGGCAAGCGTGGGCCGCCGGGTCAGATCCTCATAATCGAGCCGTGTTCCGGCAAGCTGTGAAAGCGGCGACATCAGCCGCATGAGGGCAAGCGAATGAAGCCCGCGACCGAACAGGTTGTCCCCCGGTTCGATGTCGCGCACCTCATCGTCGAGAACGCTGGCGATAAGGGCCTTGAGTTCCGTCATCATCGTTTCCGCCTCCGGCATGGCGTCAGCCGCGATTACCGGTTCATTCATCGAAATGATCGTGAACGCCGCTGGCGCCGCGCCGCCAGTAACCGGAAGCGCGGGTCCATTTTGGGTTGGCGCCGAATTCTTCAACCAGAAGGGCGCGAACCTCCTTTGCAGCCTTCGATTCGCAGGCGACCCAGCTGAAGAAATCGCCCTTCGGCAGGTCAAGCTTGCGCAGAGCGCCCGCCAGCGCGTCGTGGTCGGTTCCGTTCTCCGTCTTTTGTGTCACCCAGACGATAGACGCATCCGCCTTCGTCGTGAGCTCCAGCCGGTCGGCATCCGTCTCGACCTCGATCAGCGCCACGACGCGGGTGCCTTCAGGCATTTCCTCCAGCCGCCGCGCCAGCGCCGGAAGGCCGGTATCGTCGGCGATCAGCAAGTGCCAGTCATAGGTGAAGGGAACGGTGAAAGAGCCGCGCGGACCGGCGATCCACGCTTTGTCACCCGCTTTGGCGGCTTTCGCCCAATTGCTGGCGGGGCCGTCGTGATGGGTGGCGAAATCGATGGCGAGTTCGCCCTTTTCGGCGTCGAAGCTGCGCGGCGTGTAGTCACGCGCCAGCGGGCGCGGCGCGCCTTGCGGGAACTCAATGCCGTTCGGGCCGATCACCGGCAGGCTCGGTTGGGTTTCACCGGGCTGGGCAAAGAACATCTTGACGTGGTCGTCAAAACCGAGGCTCACAAAGCCCTCCAGTTCCGGCCCGGTCAGGACGATGCGGACCATGGACCGGCTGAGCTTTTCGACGCGCGCGACATTGAGTGCGCGCAGCGCGACGGCGTGGCGATGGCGTTTTGGCGTGCGGTCCGGTGCTGCGGAACCTATCGTTTCTGGCATGCTCATGCTGTTGTCTTTCCTGGGATATTGCCGATGGGGTCGGCGGTGTCGCTGTCCCGGGTCGGCGGGCCGGACGATCGCGCGTTGGAATTTTCCGGCGAGCGATCCGGCCTTGTTGCGTCAAGATACGCGAACCATAACAGGCGGTTTCCGCTGTCGCAATATAACTTTCTCTAAAAACTCAAGTTTATATCGCCCCAGGTTTTTGCTGAATTGCCGCTGGCCGATCAGCGGCGGCTGGCCCAGCTTTCCACTTCATCCAATGTGTGCAGGGCGCTCGGAATGGAAGGCGTCGTGACCCTGGTGGAATCGAGGAAAACGATCCTTTTCTCGCGCGCGGGTTTTACGAAACGCTCCCAGCCGGGAATGATCTTTTCGAGGGCGGCGCGCGTTCCGGCCTCACCGCGGGCGGGGCTGGTATAGCTGTTCATCACCACCAGCAGGTCGGGATTGAGCTTGCCGAAGGCATCGGCGCTGAGCGGCATCATCAGGGTCGAGCCCATTCCGCCCGAAGAGGCGGCGTTGTCGATCTTCAGGCGGGTATATCCCAGATCCTCCAGCGCCTGCACCGCGCCGGACATGTCACCCACCGCATTGATCTGGTCGGTCAGCAGGATCGCGAGATAGGTCTTGCCCTTGATATCGTCGCCCAGCGTCTTTTTGACCGTGGCAAGCTTCGTGTCATAGGTCTTCCGGCGCTCGGCAAAGACATCGCTTCGCCCGACCAGACCGGCAAGATCCTCCTCCACGCTGAAGCCATAGGCTTTGCCGGCGCTTGCCTTTTGCAGATAGACGGGTGCGACGGTGGAAAGCTGTTCGGCCTTGCCGCCATCCATTTCCGTGGCGACGATCAGGTCCGGTTGCAGCGCCCGCAGCTTCTCGAGATCGATCTGTCCGACAGCGCCGAAACCCTTCGGTTTCGTGCGGCCTTCACCGAGAACGGTGTCGACGAAATCGACGGCGGTGGCGAATTTGCCGTCGCTGTTGCGGCCATAGGCGCCAACCACATTGGCGCCGAGATCCATCAGCGGCACGCCGAGCAGCGGCTCGTGCATGACGACGATACGCTGCGGCTTTTCCGGAACGGAGACGGTGCGGCCGGCGGCATCGGTCACGCTGCGCTCGGCGGCGAGACTCGTTCCGGCGGCCAGAAGTGCGGCGATGAGGATGGCAATTCGCATGGCATTCCCTTTATTCGATGTCTTCAGTGGCTATCGGTTCTGCGCAGCGCCTGTAGGCGCAGCGTGAGGATGAAAAGCGGCACGCCGATCAGCGTCAGCGCAAGGCCGATCGGCATCGGTGTATCGGCGACAAGCCCGCGCGACAGCGTATCGGCGGTGACGACCAGAATGCCGCCGGTCAGCCCCGACAGGAAAAGCCTGGCGCGGCCGACGGCGGGCGAAACGAAAGTGGCGAGATGCGGGGCGATGACACCGAGAAAGGTCAGCGGGCCAACCGCTGTAACGGAGGAAGCGCTGAGGATCACCGCAAAAACAATGACGAGCGGACGCGAGTGCCTGACCGTTTCCCCGAGTGCCATGGCCATTTCATTTCCGAGATCGAAGACGGCAAGTGCGCGCCCGATGAGGAAAATGCCGGCAAGGCTTGCGGCAAAGAGCGGCGCGAAAACGGTGATGGTCGGCCAGCTTGCCTGAAACAGCGAACCCGCCATCCAGTCGGCCAGCGACAGCGAGGTTTCCGCCGGCGTATAGAGCAGAAGCACCGAGGAGACGGAGGAGAGCGCCGATTCAATTGCAATGCCCATCAGCAATATGGCAAGGCCGCTTGAGCGTTCCCGCCCGACGAGCGCGATGAGAAGGAAGGCGACAGCCAGACCGCCCCCGACCGCCGCAAGCGCCACCAGCGTCTTGGGGGCCGTCGGCACCAGCACCAGAAGCAGCATGATGGTGGTCATCGACCCCTGGCTCAGACCGAACAGGCCGGGATCGGCGAGCGGATTGCGGGCGACGGATTGCAGCATCGCGCCCGCCAGCGCCACGCTCCAGCCGGCCATGAAACCGATGAGGATCCGCGGCAGCCGCACCGTCCACAGCGCATAGGCCTGATCGTCGCCGAGATGCCCGCCTACCAATCCGCGCAGGAGATCGGCGAGGCCCGTTTCGGTATTGCCGAGGCTGACGGACAGGGCGGCCAGCGCCAGTGCCAGCACCATCAGCGCAAGGCCGACTTTCAGATTGCCGATCCTGATCTGCAGGCCACTCGGCAGCCGCAGCACCGCTTTGCCGTCGGTGGCGAAATGCCGTTTCATGACAGCCCCCTTGCCGAAGGCGACAGATAGAAGCGCTTGACGATGACGATGAAGACGAGGCCGCCGAGCAGGTCCATGAACAGCCCGGTATTGACCACATAGGGTGCAAAAAGGGTTTGCGCGCCAAGATCGGCCAGCATGCAGAGGCCCGCGCCGACAAGCGCGGAGGCCGGCAGGGCAAGCGTGAAATTCACGCCGACCAGCGGCCGGATCATATGCGGCACGATGAGGCCGACGAAACCGATGGGGCCGCAGATCGCCACCGCCGAACCCGAGGCCAGCATGGTGGCGAAGAGCGCGACCCGGGAAATGCGCGTGACATTCACACCGGCGGAAGCGGCCTTTTCGGTGCCCAGCAGAACCAGCGTCAGCGGCCGGGCGATCGCCCACAACATGACGAGCGCAATCGCACCGACCCACCAGAAATCGGTGAGCCGCTCGGCATAGACGTGGTTGATATTGCCGCCTACCCAGCTCAGGAATTCGGCACGGCGTGTGGGGTTGGAAAGAAGAAGGGCGTTGGTCACGCCGATCAGCAGCATGGAAACCAGCGCGCCGGAAAGTATGAGCGACAGGCCGCGCGGATCGTTTGCCCGCCCGGCGAGACGCGCGACGACGAAGCAGGCGGCAAAACCGAAGCCGGCGCCAACGAGCGCCGCAAGGCCCTGTATTTCCGGAGAGACATCGAACACCAGCGCGCCGGCAATCACAAAGAGCGTCGCGCCGGCATTCAGTCCCAAGGTAGAGGGCGAGGCGAGGGGATTGCGTGCAAGCCCCTGCAGCACACAGCCGCTGACGGCCGTCGTCGCCCCCACATAGATCGCAATCAACGAGCGTGGGATCTGCTGATAGAGAAGCACCGACTGCTCATAGGTATCGGCCTCGCCGCGCCAGAGCGTCGCCACGATTTCGGCCGGCGGCATGTCGCCAGACATGACCAGCAGATTGATGGCGAGGATGGCGGCCAGCAGCAGCGCGGCGGCGAAAATCAGCGTTATTTTCGGGGTCATGCCGGAATGGCCTGTTCCTGCCGCTCCAGCCGGGGCACGCAGATGAGCCGCCCCTGCCGGGAGAAGATATCGGCTTCGAGATCGAAGACCTCGGCGACATTTTCGGGCGTGACCGTTCTTTCCACCGGCCCGGACGCCACAACCCGCCCGGCTTTCAGCATGATGACATCGTCGGCGAAAGTGGCGGCGAGGTTGAGATCGTGCAGCACGACGATGACGGTCTTGCCATGCCTGTCCGACAGTTCGCGCACGAGGCCGAGAACGGCATATTGATATTTCATGTCGAGATGATTGACCGGCTCGTCCATCAGGATCACGTCCGTATCCTGCGCCAGCACCATGGCGATGAAGGCGCGCTGGCGCTGGCCGCCGGACAGCGTGTTGACCTGCGCTTTCGCCTTGTCTTCCAGCCCGACGGTCTTCAGCGCCTCGGCAAAAAGCGCGCGGTCGCGTTCGGTCGGTCCGCCCGCAAGCCCGTAACGGGCGTAACCGGCAAGCTCGATCAGCTCACCGAGCGTCATATAGTCAGGGCAATGGCACTCCTGCGGCAGATAGGCGACGCGCCGCGCCAGTTTCCGGCGTCCGATCTCGCCGATCGAGCGCTCGCCAAGTCTTATTGCCCCCGACGACAAAGGCACGAAACCCATGATGGTCTTCAACAGCGTCGACTTGCCGCAGCCATTGGGGCCGACCAGCGCGGTGACGCGGCCTGCTCTGAAACGGGCGGAAAGCCCCCGCAGGACGGGAACATGTCCATAGCTGGCGTGAAGGTCCGTGGCGTCAAGCACCGGATACAACTCCTGTTATTCATGCGCCCATGCGTCGAGACGCCGCACGGTCGTTATAAGTATTTGAATTTCAATATCGAACTCGTGGAAAAAGCATGTCTTTCCAGCGGGCGCGACGGTGTGGTCTTGAAGCGACACTAAACTATAGTAAAACTCTCCACAAATCGAAATTTGCCGATTCAACGCGCGGATTTCCTGCCGGTTATTTCAGTCGAGGTGCATCATGTCAGTCACAGCCAAGCTTCATGTCGGCATGTCGCTGGCCCCAACATGGCTCAGCGGCGAAGCCTGGCGGCGCGCGGACAGCGATATAAGCGGGGTGTTTTCCAGCGATTATTTTGTGGATCTGGCGCAGCGCGCGGAAGCCGCGCATGTGGATTTCGTGTTTCGGCCGGATACGCTTTTTCTGCGCACCGAGGGGCTGGAGACCGGCGGCGGATTTGCCAGCATGGACCCGACCATGCTTCTTGCGGCCATTGCACGGGAAACCAGCCATGTCGGGTTGTTGTCCACCGTTTCGACCACATTTCTGCCGCCCTATGTGGTCGCCCGCCAGATCCAGTCGCTGAACTGGCTGAGCAATGGCAGGGCGGGGTGGAATATCGTCACGGCGCTTGACGGGCACGAAAATTTCGGTCTGACAGAGATGCCTTCGCCGCAGGAGCGTTACGAGCGCGCCGCCGAATTCACGCAGGTGGTGAAAGCGCTATGGGCGAGTTTTCCGAACGAAGCTCTCAAACTCGACCGGGAAAGCGGGCGGTTCGCCGATTCTTCGCTGGTGCATCCGGTGGCGCATGAGGGCAGGCATTTCAGCGTCAAAGGCCCGCTCAACCTGCCGGCCCATGCCAGCCGTATTCCGCTCGTGCAGGCGGGCGCCTCTCCCGAGGGCCGCGATTTCGCTTCGTCGGTGGCCGATGCTGTCTTTGCCTCCACACCGGACATGCAGGCGGCCATCGAACTCAGGGCGGATTTGCGGCGGCGTGCCGAGGGCCACGGCCGCAACCCCGACGGGGTGAAGATGATGCCGGGCCTCAGCCTCTATCTGGCGGAGACCGGCAGGGAGGCGCTGGAACTCTTTACGGAGACCCACGCCCGCGCCAACCGCTCCCGCGCCTTTGCCTCCATTCGCGATATGACGGGTCTTGATCTCACGGACTGGCCGCTCACGCGGATCGTTACCGCCTCCGACCTGCCGCCGCCGCCCGAGACACCGCGAAGCCGCACCCATGCCGGCCTGCTGCGCCGGCTGATCGAGCGGGAGACGCTGAGTGTTGCGGAATTATTGCGGCGTCCGGAAGTGATGGGGTCGGGCCATTGGCAGATCATCGGCACCGTTGAAGATGCCTTTGAGGCCATCCGTGAATGGGCGGCTGCCGGGGCGATCGACGGTTTCGTCGCGGTGCCCGGAGGTTCGGTGGCGTCCATGCGGCTGGTGCTGGAGCGGCTGTTGCCGAAGCTCGCCGATGCCGGGCTTTTCCGCACGGCCTATTCCGGCCGCACCTTTGCGGAACATCTGGCCGAATAGGCTTACGCGCCGCCGGATTCGGCCGTCGCCTGTCCGGCGGCTTCGATCAGCCGGGAAAAATGCCGTTCGGTCTCAGCGGTTGCGACAAAGGATACGGTGGTGACGACACAACAGAGTTCGCCCTGTGCGTCGAAAACCGGCGCGGCCTTGCCCGTCAGGGCGGAGAACAGATGTTCATTGAGTTCCGCGCCACCCGCTTCGCGGATGGTTTCCAGAATGCCGGCATCGGGACGGGAGCCGCGAAAAGCGGCCGGTTGCAACCTGCGCACGGCGGCGATCCTGTCCGGCGGCAGGTAGGCCTGGAAAACCAGCCCGCAGGCGCTGTTGTCGAGCGGCAAAACATCGCCGAGCGCCACGGTGCTGATGGAAAAGCTAGCGCTTCTGGCCCATCGCACCACGGTCGGGCCGCGTTCGGTCCAGATCGCCACGCCGCAGCTGGCGCCGATCCTGGAGGCAAGCGCATTCATCTGGCGGCCGGCGGTTTCGACCGGATTGATTCGCCTGAGCGCGCTGATGCCTATTCCGAGCGCCGCGGGTCCGAGATCGTAACTACCGCTTGCGGGATCCTGTATCACTAGTCCTTCCCGCACGAGGCTCTGCATATAGCGATGTGCGGTGGAGCGGCCGGTGCCGGCGCGTTTGGCCAGTTCGCCCAGGGCAAGCGCCGTATCCGATCTGGCAAGCAGATTGAGAAAACGCGCCGCGATCGACACTGACTGAATGAGGGCCGAGCGCTTTTCGCCCTCGTTTTCCGGCAGATTGTCCGTATCGTCATCCATGGCGTTCAAGCCCGTTCCCCCGTTTTGTTGAGCATGCCTAACGCATCGGGCCGGAAATCGGAATCGATTTCTGCGGACGGAATTATGCTGTTCCCTTTCGAAACGCTGCGGGTGCACAAGCGGCGGCGGGTAAACTTTGTTGTAAATATGGCACATCCCGTTACGGAAGCCTTTTTGTCCGCAATACAGAACGCATTCTCTATTGCGAAACGGATAACGCTTCCGTTACTTGAAGATGACTTTAATACTCATGTTTATTAGGGGTTTGTGATGGGGTTCAGTTCTAACGGTCGTTTGATGAGCGGGGTCAGCGCTCTGACGCTGGCGACATTATTTGTGACGCCGGTTCTCGGTCAGGATCAGCAGGCTGATGCGGCGGGCACCACCGTCTTGAAGCCGATCGTGGTGACCGGTGAAAAAGTGGCGCGCGACATGAAGAACACGGCGTCGTCCGTCTCTGTCAAATCCGCCGAGGAAATCAGAAAAGAAAAGACCGGCGACCCGACCGTATCGGAAGCGATCAAGGATATTCCGAACGTCGTCTACACCGACAATGTCAGCGCCCCGATCATTCGCGGTCTGGATACGCAGGGCCCGAATACGGGCGCGACGGCATTTTTCGCCGGCACCGTGCCACGCGCCACCATCAATGTGGACGGCCACTATCTCGGTTATAACGAATTCATCTATGGCGCGACTTCCATCTGGGACGTTGAAAGCATCGAAGTTTTCCGCGGCCCGCAGACCACCTCGCAGGGCGCCAACGCCATTGCCGGCGCGATCGTCGTCAACACGAAGGATCCGACATTCACGCCGGAAGCCTCCTATCAGGCGGAAATCGGGAATTACCACCAGAAGCGGGCCTCATTTGCGCTTTCGGGTCCGCTCGTCGAGGATCAGCTGGCGGCGCGTCTGGCGGTTGATTATTCCGGCCGCGACACTTTCATCGACTATATCAATTCGGGATTCGCGCATGCGGGCACGGATCAGGACTTCAAGGAGTTCAACGCGCGTTTCAAGCTTCTGTGGGAACCGCCGGAGATTCCCGGGCTGACGACCAAGCTTACCTATTCCTATAATGCCGCCAACCGACCGAGCCAGGAAGCGGCGTCGCGTCCTTTCGAGGATCTCAATCACGTCACCACCACCATGCCAAGCTGGAGCCAGAACACCCACACCGGTATTCTCGACATCAATTATGATTTCGAGAACGGCGTGAAACTCTTCAACCAGACGCAGTTCTCCGCTTCGGACGCCAGACGCCGGGTTGGTGTCGTGAACAACGGCGATGCGGATATCGACCAGACGAACGCTTCTCACGAAACACGCGTGACTTTCGGTGACCAGGAAGACGTGCTGAGCGGTGTCGCGGGTATTTATTACGCGCATAGTCAGGCTGACGAGCTTCTTCGACTTACAGGGCGATTTAACAATAGTCTTTCGACGTTCGACGACACCAAGGACAATCTCGGCATCTTCAGCGAGCTGAGCTATCGTCTTACGGACCAGTGGACGCTGACCGGCGGCCTGCGTTACCAGACCGACCGCATCCAGCGTTCGGGTCGCTCGGTTTATTCAGCCCGTGCGGTGGATTTTGACGAGACCTTTTCCGAACTGCTGCCCAAGGCATCTCTCGCTTATGCGATCAATGACGACTGGACCGTCGGCGGCATGATCAGCCGTGGTTATAATCCCGGCGGTATTTCGCTGAACATCTCGTCGGGACAATGGTTGCCGTTCGAGAAGGAAACCATATGGAATTACGAGCTTTATACACGTGCGAAAATGCTGGATGACCGGCTGACGCTCAACGGCAACCTGTTCTACATGGACTACAAGAACGCCCAGTACAATATCCCGGTCGTCATCTCATCCGGCATCACCCAGTCCTACACCATCAATGCGCAGAAGGCGCATGCTTATGGTCTGGAACTCGGCGCCGACTATCAGGTTCTCGACAATCTGACGCTGAAGGCGAGCGCGGGCGTGCTGAAGACCGAGATTGATGAGATTTCCAGCAATAACAGCTATGCCGGAAATGAATTCGCGAAATCGCCCGGCTTCATGTTCAGCGTCGGCGCGAGTTGGGATGTGACAGACAAGTTCACCGTCTCGGGACAGGTGCGCCATATTGACGGCTATTATTCCGACACGGCCAATACGGCTGCCTATGCCATCGATCCCTATACGATCGCCGATGTGCGCGCGAGCTACAGGTTCCAGGAAGAGATGGAGGTTTATGCCTATGTCAAGAACATCTTCGACGAGCGTGCGCCCACCTATATGCAGCAGAACCGCGGCATTGGCGGCATCGAGGCCAGCATGACTGAACCGCGCATGTTCGGCGTCGGTATTCGCGGCACGTTCTGAGCGATTGCCGGATTTGAAAAGCAAAAGGCCTTCGAAGTGATCTTCGAAGGCCTTTTTTTGATGAAACGACGCGGAGAAAGCCTTAGAAAAACGCCTGAATGCCCGTCTGCGCCCGGCCGAGGATCAGCGCGTGGACGTCATGGGTCCCCTCATAGGTGTTGACCGTCTCTAGGTTCTGGGCGTGGCGCATGACGTGATATTCGATCTGGATGCCGTTGCCGCCATGCATGTCGCGCGCCTGGCGGGCGATATCCAGCGCCTTGCCGCAATTGTTGCGCTTGACGATGGAGATCATTTCCGGCGCCATCTTGTGTTCGTCCATCAGTTGGCCGACGCGCAGCGACGCCTGAAGGCCGAGCGCGATCTCGGTCTGCATGTCGGCGAGCTTCTTCTGGTAAAGCTGCATGCCGGCGAGCGGCTTGCCGAACTGCTTGCGGTCGAGACCATATTGCCGGGCGCGGAACCAGCAATCTTCCGCCGCACCCATGACACCCCAGGAAATGCCGTAACGCGCACGGTTGAGGCAGCCGAACGGGCCTTTCAGGCCAGAAACATTGGGCAGCAGCGCGTCTTCGCCCACTTCCACGCCGTCCAGAACGATCTCGCCGGTGATGGAGGCGCGCAGCGACAACTTGCCGCCGATCTTGGGCGCGGAGAGGCCCTTCATGCCCTTTTCGAGCACGAAGCCCCTGATCTGATTGTCGTGGGCTTCCGATTTCGCCCAGACGACGAAGACATCGGCGATTGGCGCGTTGGAAATCCACATTTTCGAACCGCGCAGGCGATAGCCACCGGCAATCTTTTCAGCGCGGGTCTTCATGCCACCGGGATCGGAGCCGACATCCGGCTCGGTGAGGCCGAAACAGCCGATCAGCTCGCCGGAGACGAGGCCGGGCAGATATTTCTTCTTCTGCTCGTCCGAGCCATAGGCGAAGATCGGATGGATGACGAGCGAGGACTGCACGCTCATCATAGAGCGGTATCCGCTGTCGATCCGCTCAACTTCACGGGCGACGAGACCGTAAGCCACGTAACTTGCATTGGCCGCGCCGTATTCTTCCGGCAGGGTGACGCCGAGAAGGCCGGTGCGGCCCATCAGGCGGAACAGTTCCGGTTCGGTGGTCTCGGAAAGATAGGCTTCGGAGACACGCGGCAAGAGTTCTGATTTGCCGAAGGCGGCCGCGGCGTCGCGGATCATCCGCTCGTCGTCGTTCAGTTGGTCTTCGAGCAGAAAAGGGTCCTGCCAATTGAATGCTGCGTGTTCGCTCACGTGATGCCTCCGGATTTGCTGGCCGGATTATTGGTATTCGAGCCAGTCGGCACAAGCCATGTTTACTCATTTTTGCATTACATATAGTAATGGCTCATGACGTCTCTCAGCCGTAAACTCCTGCCCTCCACCAGCGCGCTCGCCGCCTTCGATTCCGTGGCCCGGCTCGGCAGCTTTTCCGCCGCCGCCGATGAGCTTGCCCTGACGCAAGGGGCGATCAGCCGGCAGGTTATGTCACTGGAAGAACAGCTTGGCGTGCGCCTGTTCGAACGCGGCGCACGCGGGGTTGCACTGACGACCGAGGGCCGCGCCTACGCAAAATCGATTGCCGCAGCCCTTGGCGAGATACGCTCCGCATCGTTGCACATCATGACCAAAACGCATGGCAATACGCTGAATCTTGCCATGCTGCCCACTTTCGGCACCCGCTGGCTTTTGCCGCGTATCCCGGATTTCGTGACGAGCCACCCCGAAATCACCATCAATTTCGCCACACGCATCGGCCAGTTCGACTTCGAGCGCGAGCAGCTGGATATGGCGATCCATATCGGTCAGGCCGACTGGCCGGGGGCGGAAAGCACCTTTCTGATGCATGAAATGGTCGCACCGGTGTGCAGCCCGCAATTCCTCAGCGCCCATCCCGTGGAAAAGGGAGAGGATATCGCCGCCCTGCCGCTTTTGCACATGGCCTCGCGGCCGGGCGCATGGGGCCACTGGTTCGAAAGCCTCGGCCTGTCACTCGCCTTGCCGCAGGGCATGCGGTTCGAACAGTTTTCCAGCGTGGCGCAGGCCTGTATCGCCGGACTGGGCGTGGCGCTGATGCCGCTTTTCCTGATCGATAACGAGCTGAAATCGAAACAACTGGTGAAAGCCTTCGATCATCAGGCCAGAAGCCCCAGCTCCTATTATGCGGTGGCGCCGCTTTCGCGCGCCAATCACGTTCCGGTCGTGCTGTTTCGTGACTGGCTGGTGCGGCAGGTGGAAGCTTACCGCATGGCGAATAGCGACGACCCACAAAAATAATCGCACTTTTTTCGGGCAGTTAGACTTTATGCCCGGGTTTTCGCCGATTTTGTCCTCCACCGGACTCGACAGGGCGGCCTTGCTCTATTATCGTGATTAAACGTTTAATCAGCCTTTCCGGAACATTATGGCGTCGTCACGGCCTGCCACCAATCTGAGCGCGATAGCAGCGGCACTCGGCGTGTCGGCGGCAACCGTGTCCAATGCGCTGTCGGGCAAGGGCCGCGTTTCGCCGGAGTTGGTGGAGCGCATTCGCAAGACGGCAAGCGAGCTGGGCTACGTGCCGAGTTCAGCGGGCAGGGCGCTTCGCACCGGCAAAAGCGGTGTTCTGGGGCTGGTGCTGCCGGATATTGCCAATCCTCTCTTTCCGCAGATCGCGCAGGCCATCGAAAAGGCGGCCGTCACTGCCGGTTACGGTGTGCTGATCGCCGACTCGCGCGGTGAAATCGCCATGCAGACGGATGCGATCAACCGGCTGGTCGAACGCGGTGTGGATGGCATGGTTATCGTTCCCCGCCGCGGCACCCGCATTGCCGATGTCGATTGCCCCGTCGCGGTGATCGACAGCCCCTCGACGCCCGGCAACACGGTCGCCGCCGACCATTGGGATGGCGGCCGGCACGTCGGCGACTATCTGGCCGGGCTTGGCCATCGCAAGGTGGTGCTGGTGGGCAAGAACCGCGATTCCAACGTGCAGAACGACCGTCTCGGCGGCATTCGCGATGGTCTTGGCAAGGCTTGCGTGACGCAGACGCTCTGGGTGGACGCTATTGAAAAGGCTGACGGTGCGGGTTGCCGGCTTGGTCTTGCAAAGAAGGTTGCCGAAGGGTTCACCGCCTTTGCCGCCGTCTCCGATCTGCATGCGCTGCGCGCGCTCACCGAATTGCAGCGCGAGGGCATCGAGGTGCCGGAAGAGGCCAGTGTCACCGGCTTCGACGATCTCATCTTTTCCGCCGTTGTCACCCCGCCGCTCACGACCATGCGCATGGATATGGGCCGCATCGCCGATCTCGCTGTCGGCGCGCTGCTGCGCGCGATCGACGGCGCGGGCGAAAACGGCGTCGCCGTCGATGTGGCGGCGGACATGTCGAAAGTACCGATGGCGCTGATCATGCGCGGCTCCACCGGCAAGGCAAAGCATGATGCGATTGAAGCCAAAAAAACGACAGCAGGAGAACTCACACCATGAAAAAGATCATTTTTGCATCGGGCGCCGCCCTGATGTTTACGATGGGCGCCGCGCAGGCGCAGGACAAGACGCTGACGATTTCCGTCTACGCCTTCGCGCAGGACGAATTCAAGGAACTGGTCTATACGCCGTTCGAAAAGCAATGCGGCTGCAAGCTGGTCGTCGAGACCGGCAACAGCGTCGAGCGTCTGGCCAAGATGGAGGCCAACAAGGCCAATCCGGTGGTCGATCTCGCCATCGTTTCCATGGCGGATGCGCTGTCGGCCGCCCGCAAGGACCTGATCCAGAAGATCGACGCGTCCAAGGTTCCGAATATCGAAAAGCTCTATGACATCGCCAAGGATCCGAATGGCGACGGCATGAGCGTCGGCGTCAATTTCTACGCCACGTCAATCGTTTACCGCACCGACAAGATGAAGATCGACAGCTGGGCCGATCTTTTGAAGGACGGTATCGTCGACCACGTCGCTTTCCCGAATGTCACCACCAACCAGGGCCCGCCGGCGCTCTATATGCTCGGCAAGGCCATCGGCAAGGATACGGCCGATCTTTCCGGCGCTATCGAGGCCGTGGGTGAAAAGAAGGACGATATCGTCACCTTCTACGTCAAGTCGTCGCAGCTCGTGCAGCTGATGCAGCAGGAAGAAATCTGGGCAGCCCCCATCGGCCGCTTCTCCTGGGCGCCTTTCACCAAGCTCGATCTGCCGCTTGCCTGGGCAACACCCAAGGAAGGCCAGACCGGCGGCATGAATGTGCTCGTGGTGCCGAAGGGCACGAAGAACGAAGATTTAGCGTTGCAGTTCATGGATTTCTGGCTCTCGACCGATATTCAGAAGGCGCTGGCCGAAAAGCTGGTGGACAGCCCGACCAACAGGGAAGTCAAGGTTTCCGAAGAGGTGGCGAACAACATCACCTATGGCGACGAAACCGCAAAAAGCCTGCAGCTCATTCCTTCCGACGTAACGCTCGATAACCGCGACAAGTGGCTGTCGGAGTGGAACGCGAAGGTCGGTCAGTAAGGCCTTCACCGTTTGGAATGGGGCATCGTCCGGAAGGGCGGCTCCATTCCCGGAAAAGCGGTTCGGTCGTCCCCTGACCGCTTTTCCACCTTCCAATTTCTCAGGCCGGTGCGTCCGGCTGCCGTAACAACCGGCTTTGAGGCCGTTCAGGGAATAAACCAATGTTTCAGAACCGGGCCGAAGCGCTGGCGCTTGCCTTGCCCGCCGCAATTTTCGCGGCGGCGGTCTTTCTCGTGCCGGTCTTCATCCTGCTGTCGGAGGGGTTTCGCACCACTGACGGCTGGACATTGTCGGCCTATGCCGCCTTCTTTTCCGATCCGCTGAACCAGACGGTTTTCCTGCGCACGCTGAAGCTCGGCGCGCTTGTCACCGTCGTGTCGGCGGTGGTGGGTTATGCGGCGGCTTTTGCCATCGTCAACCTGTCGTCGGGCAAGAAGGGCCATGTGGTCAATCTCGTCGTGCTGCCGCTGATGATCTCGCCGGTCGCCCGCACCTATGCCTGGATCGTCATTCTCGGCAGAACCGGCATCGTCAATCAGGCGCTGCAGGCGGTGGGGCTGAGCGATGCGCCGATCCGCATCCTGTTTTCCGAAACGGCTGTCTTCATCGGCCTTCTGCAACTCTTCCTGCCGTTGATGATCATCTCGCTCATCAGCGCGCTGGAGAATATGCCGAAGGATACGATCGCGGCCGCCCGCGTTCTCGGTGCGAACTGGTTTCAGGTGTTCTGGAAGGTTATCCTGCCCCTCACCAAGGAAGGGCTGGTCGTTGGCGGTACGCTGGTCTTTACCGGTTCGCTGACGGCCTATATCACGCCCGCCATTCTCGGCGGTTCCAAGGTGCTGATGCTGGAGACCCTGCTTTACCAGCAGGTGACGGTCTCCAACAATTTCGTTGCCGCCAGCGTCATCGCCTTCATCCTGATCGTCATGAGCTTTGCCGCCAATATCCTCTTGAAGCGCATCGCCACCGCGAGGAACAAGAAATGACCCGGCAGCTCTTCATTCCGCTCACGCTCCTTCTTGTCGTCGGTTTCCTGATCGGGCCGTTTCTCATCATCGTTGCGGCCTCGTTTTCGGCCGGCGATACGCTCGCCTTTCCGCCGCAGGGCTTTTCGCTGAAATGGATCGCCAAGGTCTTCACCGTCGAAAGCTTCCGCGAAAGTTTCGCCATGTCGATGTTCCTTGCCATCGGCGGCACCTTTGCGGCGCTCATCCTCGGCATTCCCGCCTCCTACGCCATGTCGCGCTACAAGCTGCCTTTTGCTGAAACCGTGCGCACCATCGTTTCCGCGCCCATCATCGTGCCCGGCATCATCGTTGGTCTGGCGCTGCTGCGTTATTTCGTCGTGCCCTTCGGCATCGGCATCACGCTTGCCCTGTTTCTCGCCCACACAGCGCTCATCCTGCCTTATGCGGTGCGGGTGGTATCGGCCAGCCTCAACAATCTGCGCTCCGATATAGAGGAGGCGGCGGTGCTGCTTGGCTCGTCGCGGCTCGGAGCATTTTTCCGGGTGGTGCTGCCGAATATCCGCGGTGGTATCCTGTCGGCTTTCATCCTCGGTTTCGTGACGAGTTTCAATCAGGTGCCGGTGTCGCTGTTCCTGTCGGGTCCCGGTGTGCGCACGCTGCCCATCGACATGCTCGGTTACATGGAAATCGTCTTCGATCCTTCGGTGGCCGCACTCTCCTCGCTGCTCGCCTTCCTTTCCATCGGCATCGTCTTCATGGCCGAACGTTTTCTGGGGTTCTCCCGTTATGTCTGACGCAAATTACCTTTCGCTCCAAAAAGTCTCGCTCGCCTATGGCGGCAATGTCGCCGTCAAGGACCTCGATCTCGATATCCGCAAGGGCGAGCTGCTCGCGCTTCTGGGACCTTCCGGCTGCGGCAAGACCACGACGATGCGCGCCATTGCCGGGCTGATGCCGGTGGCCGGCGGACGCATCGATCTCGATGGCGCCGATATCACTCGCGTTGCCGCAAACAAGCGCGCCGTCGGGCTGGTGTTTCAGTCCTATGCGCTCTTCCCGCATCTGACGGTTTACGAAAACGTCGCCTTCGGCCTGAAACTCAAGGGCATGAGCGGCAAGGCGCTGGAAGACAAGGTCGCCTCCGGCCTGAAATCGGTGGGCTTGTCCAGCTTCGCGTCGCGCAAGCCGGCGGAGCTTTCCGGTGGCCAGCAGCAGCGCGTTGCGCTGGCGCGCTCCATGGTCATGGAACCAAAGGTGCTTCTGCTCGATGAGCCGCTCTCCAACCTCGATGCCCGCCTGCGCCTTGAAATGCGCACCGAATTGCAGCGCGTGCAGAAGGAAACCGGCGTGACGATGATCTTCGTCACCCATGACCAGATCGAGGCGCTCGCGCTTGCCGACCGTATTGTCGTCATGAAGGGCGGCAAGATTGAGCAGATCGGCACGCCGGAAGAGATTTATAACGCGCCGGTTTCGTCCTTCGTGGCGGATTTCGTCGGCTTTGAAAACATCTTCGCGCTTGATGGCGGCGCGTTGAAAACCGCAAACGGCACAACACCGCTTACCGGACCAGTCCCTTCAGCATCTGGACTGGCCTGGCGGCCGCGCATGGTCACCCTCGGTTCAGGTCCTTTCCAGGGAACCGTGCGCGGCACCTCCTTTGCCGGCAACAGCCGCGAATATCTGCTCGATACGCCGCTCGGCCCCATCAAGGCGGAAACGGACGCCGCCTTGGCCGCCCACGCCATCGGCGATACGCTCGCCTTCGACCTGCCGGTTGACAAGGCGGCGAGCCTCAAGGTGTTCAGCTGACCATGGGTGTGTGGATCGATACCGATATGGGCTTTGACGACATCGCTGCCATCATGGTGGTGCAGTCGGCAGGTCTTGCCATCGACGGCATCTCGCTGGTCTTCGGCAATGCCACGCTGGAAGCGGTCTCCGGCAATGCCGCGGGTGCGGTTGCGGCCTTCGGCTGGTCGATGCCGTTCCATCAGGGCCGCGCCATGCCGGTTCTGGGTGCGCTGGAAACAGCGCAATCGATCCTGGGCGAAAGCGGCATTCCGACCGTCGGGCAAAGCCTGCCGGAGGCGCCGGCTCTGCCGAAAAGCGATGCCTTTGCAGCACTCTGCGGCTGGCTGGAGGGGACAGGCGAGAAGCGTATTCTCGCGCTTGGCCCGCTCACCAATATCGCCGCCCTGTGCCTTGCCCGGCCGGATCTTGCCGCCAGAATTTCCGAACTCACCTGGATGGGCGGCGGCGTGACGAGCGGCAACCACACGGCCTCGGCCGAATTCAACGCCTTTGCCGATCCGGAAGCGCTGGCCATCGTTCTTTCGCACGGCCTGCCGTTGCGCATGGTCGATCTGGACGCCTGTCGCAAAGTCACCGCGGGAGCGGCCGATGTAGCGCCGATCCGTAACGCCGGCGGTAAGAATGCCGGGCTGATCGCCGATTTGCTGGAAGGTTTCATCGGCATCGCCGCCAGCCGTGGCAGAGCCGCCATGGCGCTTTACGATCCCGTGGCCGCCGTCGGCTTTACCTCCGGTCTCATCGGTTGGCGTCATGCGCGGATTGATGTCGAGCTTCAGGCGACGCTGACGCGCGGGCGAACCGTGGTCGAGACGCGCGCTCAGAAAGCTCAGGCCTTCAACGCGCATTTCGCCGAGACGGTGGATGCCGAAGGTACGAAGACGGCGGTTCTCGAGGCGCTGCGCCGGGAGGCCGCCCGATGAGTGCGAACTCTTTGACAACCGAGCCTGCCGATCTCAACGACGACACGCTGCGCGCCCGTGCGGTCGCCGCCGCACGCGGTGATGCGCCTTTCGACATTCTCGTCACCGGTGGAACTCTGGTGGATGTGGTGACGGGAGAGCTTCGCGCCGCCGATATCGGCATAGTCGGCCCGCTGATCGCCAGCGTGCACGAGCGGGCAAGCCGGAGCGATGCCGCACGGATCATCGATGCGGCAGGCGCCTATGTCTCGCCCGGCCTCATCGACACACATATGCACATCGAAAGCTCGATGATCACGCCGGCCGCCTATGCGGCGGCGGTTGTCGCCCGCGGCGTTACCACCATCGTCTGGGACCCACATGAATTTGGCAATGTGCATGGTGTCGATGGCGTGCGCTGGGCGGTGAAATCAATCGAGAACCTGCCGCTGCGCGCCATTCTGCTTGCCCCGTCTTCAGTGCCGTCTGCGCCCGGTCTGGAATGTAGCGGGGCGGATTTCGATGCTGCCATTCTTGCCGATATCCTGACATGGCCGCAGGTCGGCGGTGTCGCGGAAATCATGAACATGCGCGGTGTCATCGAGCGCGATCCGCGCATGAGCGGCATCGTGCAGGCCGGGCTTGTCTCGCAAAAGCTGCTCTGCGGCCATGCGCGTGGCCTGAAAGATGCGGATCTCAACGCCTTCATGGCGGCGGGCGTCTCCTCCGATCACGAGCTTGTCTCCGCTGAAGACCTTCTGGCGAAGCTGCGGGCAGGGCTGACTATCGAGCTGCGTGGCTCGCACGATCACCTGCTTCCGGAATTCGTGGAAGCGTTGAATGCGCTCGGCCATCTTCCGCAGACGGTGACGCTCTGCACCGACGATGTTTTCCCTGACGATCTGCTGAAGGGCGGCGGGCTTGATGATGTGGTGCGCCGCCTTGTCGGTTACGGGCTGAGGCCTGAATGGGCGCTGCGTGCCGCCAGCCTCAATGCCGCCCAACGGCTCGGCCGCCCCGATCTCGGCCTCATCGCCGCCGGTCGCCGTGCCGATATCGCCGTCTTTGAGGATTTGAGCGGCTTTTCAGCCCGTCATGTTCTCGCCAATGGCCAAGCAGTTGCGGCAGGTGGCCACATGCTCGCCGATGTCCAGGCCTGCGATGCGACAGCCCTCAAAGGTTCGATGAAGCTGCTGCTGCGCAAGGCCGATGATTTCCGGGTCGCCTCGGAAGGGGCAAAGGTGCGCCTCGCCACCATCGACCGCCCGCGCTTTACGCAGTGGGGCGAGGCGGATGCCGAAGTGAAGGACGGTTTCATCGTTCCGCCCGAAGGCGCGACGATGATTTCCGTCACCCATCGCCACGGCATGGCCGAGCCGATCACCAGAACCGGCTTCCTCACCGGCTGGGGAAACTGGAACGGTGCCTTCGCCACCACCGTCTCGCATGACAGCCACAACCTCACCGTTTTCGGCGGCAATGCCGATGACATGGCGCTCGCCGCCAATGCGGTGATAACGGCAGGTGGCGGCATGGCTGTCGCTTCCGAAGGCAAGGTCACCGCAGTTCTCCCGTTGCCGCTTTCAGGCCTCGTTTCCGACGCCCCGCTTGAAGACGTGGCAAAGGCTTTCGAAGTATTGCGCGAAGCCGTCGGCAGGGTCGTGGAATGGCAGCCACCCTATCTTGTCTTCAAGGCCTGCTTCGGCGCCACGCTCGCCTGCAATATCGGCCCGCACCAGACGGATATGGGCATTGCCGATGTGTTGACGGGCAGGGTGATGGAGAGTCCGGTGATACGGGTGCGATGACCTTTTGGCTGTTCGAGTTAGATTTCAAAGCTGATTTTGGAGCCTAATCAACTACAAGTGCCAAATCATCGGATGTCAAAACGTTATGGCTTTGAGCGGCGTCTTTAATCCTCTGTCGTAGCGACGGAGCGATACTCCCATGATGTCGCTCTTCATCTAACAGTGCTCCACTCACCAGCGTCGAACGGATTGTCAACAGATTCGTTGTGTCAACAAACGAGGTGTGATTCAGAAAATGCGCTTCGAAATTCGTAATAGATACGGCGAGTTCGCGCGCTTTGCGGAATTGAGGCGGTTCACTATTTACAAAATAAAACCGGTTCGTTGCCGGACAAATGCATATGCAAAACTTATCATGGGGATTGGGTATAAAATCGCAATATATACGTAAAACGTCCCATTTCTGCATATCTCAACCTGTGCAACTCGAAGTTGCAATCAGGTGTTTTTTTGCGATTTCTGGATTGTCTAGGTCGTTTAGCCAGATTTCCACATTCATCTCGTTCGCTGCTGTGCCGACCCGTTCCCAAGCCTCGATATATGCGGGATCTTCGTGTGAAATTTCTTTAAGCTCGCCAAAAGACAGATGGCCGTATTTGTTGACTGCATCGGCAAGATATTCACGATCACTTCCAGATAGTAGAGGTGACGGCTCTGTTCCTTTAGGATACACATGCTGCTTGTTGCCATTTACTTCAATGACGACTCGCTCTTCTAGGCGATCTGCAACTTCATCTGGATATTCGCCATTCAATAGATTACGCACGGCAGATGGAACGGGACCGTGTTCCATCGCTACGTATCTGTCCCCAGTTATGGGACGTCCATAATCCATGATGTGTTCGCGATCTGCAAAAAACAGAAGCTTGCCGATGTAATATTGCGTCATTCCTGGCTTTTGCTGGGCCAGAAACTCAATTGCATCAACTGTTTTTTGCCAGTCGAAATTAAAACGTATCATTTTTCCACCTGATAACGCAGATCATGCGCCAGGCCGATTATTATATGAAATTTGTGACCAAAGCACGAACTTTCCAGCAATGTATTCGTGACGAATGGTACGGTCTAGAAGACGTGAGAGAATTTCAACAAATCTCACTCCGCCGCCAGTTCCTGCTCCACCAGCGTCGCCCAGAACGCCACGCCCGGCACGATGGCCGCATCGTTGAAGTCGTAGGAAGTGTTGTGGTGCAGCGCGCCGTCCACGGCCGGGCCATTGCCGAGCCAGACGTAGCAGCCAGGGGCTTCGCCCGCGAAAAAGGCGAAGTCGTCGCCGGCGGTCGAAGGCGGGAAGGCGGTGCGGGTCTTGTTGCCGAAGACGGTTTTTGCGGCGCGCAGCGCCCGTTTCGTCGCGTCCGCCTCGTTGATGACGGGTGGAATACGGCGGATGAATTCGTAATGCGCCTCGATGCCGAACATTGCCGCCGTGCCCTTTGCCAGCCGGCCGATTTCCGCTTCGAGCTGGTCGCGCACATCAGCCGCATAAGCACGCGCGGTGCCGCCGATTTCGACGAGATCGGGAATGACGTTGAGCGCCTTCGGGTCACCCGCCTGCACCGAACAGGCGCTGACGACGGCCGGCTGCAGCGGATCGACGACGCGGCCGACGATGGTTTGCAGCGAGGCGAGGAAGGCGCCGGCCGCCGTTACCGGGTCGCGGCCGAGATGCGGCTTGGCGCCGTGGGTGCCGATGCCCTTGAAGGTGACGCGCCAGCTATCGGAAGAGGCGAGCTGCGGGCCTTCCACCACGGCCATTTCGTCAACGCCCAGCCCCGGCATGTTGTGCAGGCCATAGACCGCATCGCAGGGAAACAGGGTGAAAAGCCCGTCCTCCACCATCTTCTTCGCGCCGCCGCGGCCTTCTTCGGCGGGCTGGAAAATGAAATGCACGGCGCCGGAAAAATCACGGGTCTTTGCGAGGTAACGCGCCGCACCCAGCAGCATGGCGGTGTGGCCGTCATGCCCGCAGGCGTGCATCTTGCCGGGAAATTTCGATTTGTAGGGCCGGTTGGGAACTTCCGGCATGGCAAGGGCATCCATGTCGGCGCGCAGGCCGATGCTGCGGGTGCCGTTGCCCACCTGCAATGTGCCGACCACGCCGGTACCGCCAAGACCGCGATGCACCTTCAAC
Organism: Agrobacterium sp. ST15.16.055; assembly: GCF_027956555.1. Taxonomy (NCBI): domain Bacteria; kingdom Pseudomonadati; phylum Pseudomonadota; class Alphaproteobacteria; order Hyphomicrobiales; family Rhizobiaceae; genus Agrobacterium; species Agrobacterium sp. ST15.16.055. The sequence continues at coordinate 321,015 of NZ_JAQKGN010000004.1, read as the reverse complement.
CCGGCCCTTTCGAGAAGATCGGCGACGATTGCGCTGGTTCTTTCCTCTTCGAAGCCCAGTTCCGGGTGCGCGTGCAGGTCGTGGCGAAGCTCCGTCAGGAATGGCAGGTCCTCGCCGATGCGGTCCAGCAGTCTCATGGGCGGCTTGTCCTTGAATATGGGAAAAACCCGCGTCATAGGTGGGTTCGTCCGAATGCCTGTTGCTTTGTTTCCTTCTAGCTGAAAAAGCCAATGAAATGAACCCGCAGCATGTTGCGGTTGTTAAAATGCCTGATGTGAAGAACCGGGTTGGCGTGGCTGAAAAATGTGAGCGCTTTTCGCCGCCCCGCTCCTGAAAGGAAAAGAACGATGCCGTCATCCGCATCGCCCGTCGTCCCATCCCCCGCCGCGCCTCATGAGTTCTGGCAGGATATACTTCCGCCCGCCACCGTCGATACGGCCGGTCCGCATTCCACCTTCTTTCCGGCGGAGCTGGATGACGGCCGGCAGATCTGCCTGCCGATAAGGCCGCTGGCGGATGGCGAGCATGCGCTTGCCTCGCTCATCGTCAATCAGGCTTCTTTTGAGGTGCTGGAGGTGCTGGCGGCCGATCTGGCTGCAAAACTTCTTCCCTTCAAGCCCGATGTCGTCATCGGCCTGCCGACGCTGGGGCTGACGCTTGCCGCCGCTGTCGCCAGGCATCTTGGCCATTCCCGTTACGTGCCGCTCGGCACCTCGCGCAAATTCTGGTATCTGGAGGAACTGTCGGTGCCCATGTCCTCCATCACCACAAGGCAGGAAAAACGGCTCTATATCGATCCGCGCATGCTGCCGCTCATCGAGAACCGGCGCGTGGCGCTGGTGGATGACGTGATCTCCAGCGGCAGTTCCATCATATCGGGTCTTTCGCTTCTCGCCGCCTCCGGCATTCGGCCTGCCGTCATTGGCGCAGCCATGCTGCAATCGGATCGCTGGCGGGAAAAAATCGCCGCTTTCGGGCCGGAGTGGCCGGAGCGGGTGAGGGGTGTTTTTTCAACGCCGCTGCTCACCAAAGCGGAAGGCGGCTGGCGCGCCTGACGAAACGCAAATTCCGCCAAAAGGCAAGTGGTGATAATTTCACCGCTGCCTAATTTGTGTCTTGCGAAGCTTTGTGAGATCGGCCTAAGATTACCGCCGACAGACAATAGCGGTCGGCGAATGGTGCGTCGGTTTGCTTTCGCTCGGTGTCATCCCGGCGTCTGCCCGCTCCCTTTGTTCTTGCCGGTTACTGGAATTTCTTCCCATGCATGCAGTGTTCGACGGTCATAATGATGTGCTGCTTCGGTTGTGGCGCAACAGCAAGGCCGGCGCCGATCCGGTGGCCGAATTCAAGAACGGAACACGCGAAGGCCATATAGACGGTCCGCGTGCAAGGGCAGGCGGTCTTGGCGGCGGCATCTGCGCCATCTATATCCCCTCCGGCGATCTCATTCTTCAGGAACCGGACGACAGCGGCCATTACAACACGCCGCTCGCTTCACCGCTGGAGCGCCAGCCCTCACTCGATATCGCCATGGAAAAGGCGGCGATTGCGCTGAGGCTGGACCGCGCCGGCGCCTGGCGGCTTTGTCGCTCCACGGCTGATATCCGCAAGGCCTTTGCCGACGATATTTTCGCTGCCGTGCTGCATATGGAGGGCTGCGAGGCTATCGGGGCCGATCTCGACGCGCTGGAGGTTTTTTACGCCGCCGGCCTGCGTTCGCTCGGCCCGGTCTGGAGCCGGCACAATATATTCGGCCACGGTGTCCCTTTCTCTTATCCCATGTCGCCCGATACCGCGCCCGGTCTCACCGATGCCGGTTTCGCGCTGGTGAAGGAATGTAACAGGCTCGGCATTCTCATCGATCTCGCGCATATCACCGAAAAAGGCTTCTGGGATGTGGCGAAGACCACCAACCAGCCTTTGATCGCCAGCCACTCCAACGCACATGCGCTCACTCCCGTCGCCCGCAATCTCACCGACAGGCAGATGGACGCTATCAGGGAAAGCGGCGGTCTGGTCGGCCTCAACTATGCCGTGACAATGCTCAGGCCCGATGGGCGTGACATTGCCGATACGCCGCTCTCCGACATGGTGCGCCATATCGATTACATGGTGGAACGTATGGGCATCGACTGCGTCGCGCTTGGATCGGACTTCGACGGCGCGACTGTACCCGTTGGTATTGCGGATGCCAGCGGCAACCACAATCTGGTTGCGGCGCTGAAATCGGCGGGCTACGGTGATGGAGAACTTGCTAAAATATGCCGGGAAAACTGGCTGCGTGTTTTGTCTGAGGCCTGGCGCGAGGCGGCCTGAGAACAGTTTTAAGCGAACCAAATCAATCTTATAACAAAAGGGGAGATCCTATGATCAAATCGCTCAACAAATCCATGCGTATTCTCAGCACCAGTGCCGCCTTGTCGCTGATGATGCTGTCTGCACCGCATGCCTTTGCCGCCACGCCGGCCGATACGCTGGTCGAAGGTTTTGCCATCGACGACATCATCACGCTCGATCCGGGTGAGGCTTTCGAACTCTCCGCCGCCGAAGTCACCGGCAATACCTACAGCAAGCTGGTTTCCATCGATATAAATGACACATCCAAGGTTGTCGGCGATCTGGCCGAAAGCTGGACGACATCCGACGATGGCCTGACCTATACGTTCAAGCTGAAATCCGACCTGAAATTCGCCTCCGGCAATCCGGTCACTGCCGATGATGTGGCTTTCTCTTTCGAACGCGCCGTGAAGCTCGACAAGTCGCCGGCATTCCTACTGACGCAGTTCGGCCTCAGCGGTGATAACGTCACCGAGAAGGCGAAAGCTGCAGATGCGAATACCTTCGTTCTGACGGTCGACAAGCCCTATGCGCCGAGCTTCGTGCTGAACGTGCTGACCGCGACCGTCGCTTCGGTGGTCGATAAGAAACTGGTCATGGAGAAGGCGAAATCCGTAACCCCGAGCGCCGATTACAAATATGATACGGATTTTGGCAACGACTACCTGAAGACCGGTTATGCCGGTTCCGGCCCTTACAAGATCCTCGGCTGGAAGGCCAATGAGGCCGTGATCATGGAAGCCAATCCGAATTATTACGGTGAAAAGCCGAAGCTCAAGCGTGTCGTCTACCGCCATATGAAGGAAAGCTCCGGCCAGCGTCTGGCGCTTGAAAACGGCGATATCGACGTGGCCCGCAACCTTGAGCCAGGCGACATGGAAGCCGTCTCCAAGAAGGAAGGGCTTGCCGTCACCTCCGCACCCAAAGGCACCGTCTATTATTTCAGCCTCAACCAGAAAAACGAAAACCTGAAGAAACCCGAGGTCATCGAAGCCTTCAAATATCTGGTCGATTACGACGCCATCGGCGCGACGATCATCAAGGGCATCGGCGAAATTCATCAGACCTTCCTGCCGAAGGGGCAGTTGGGTGCGCTTGACGAGAACCCCTACAAGCTCGACGTCGCCAAGGCAAAGGAGCTTCTCGCCAAGGCCGGCCTGAAGGATGGTTTCACCGTTACCATGGATGTGCGCAACACCCAGCCGGTGACGGGCATTGCCGAAAGCGTGCAGCAGACGCTGGCGCAGGCCGGCATCAAGCTCGAAATCATTCCCGGCGACGGCAAGCAGACGCTGACCAAATACCGCGCCCGCACGCATGATATCTATATCGGTCAGTGGGGTTCGGACTATTTCGACCCGAACTCGAATGCTGAAACCTTCACCATCAACTACGACAATTCGGATGAAGGCAAGAACAAGACGCTTGCCTGGCGTAATGCATGGGACGTTCCGGAGCTGACCAAGGAAACGCAATCGGCGCTTTTGGAGAAGGACAGTGCCAAACGCGCGGCGATCTACCAGAACCTGCAGAAAGAAGTCCTGGCGAAGGGTCCCTTCGTCATCATCTTCCAGCAGACGGAAGTTGCCGGTTATTCCGCAAAGCTCAAAGGCCTGAAGCTCGGTCCGAGCTTCGACACCAACTATGTCTACAACATCTCCAAGGAATGATCCGGAAGGATCGGGCTCTTGAGCATCGTTGAAGCAAACAGCCGGGCGAGGCAGGGCAAACGCCGTGCCAACGCCCGCGTGAAAGCCGTTCTCGGCTTCGCCGTCACCGTCATCACCACCTTCCTGGGGTTGATGGCGGTCACATTTTTCATTGGCCGTGTGGTGCCGATCGATCCCGCGCTGGCGATCGTCGGCGACCGTGCTCCCGCGCATGTGGTCGAGCGCGTGCGTGAGCAGCTCGGCCTCAACCTGCCGCTCTGGCAGCAGTTCTTCCTTTATCTGAAGCAGGCGTTGTCCGGTGATTTCGGCACCTCTGTCCTCACCACCAATCCTGTCATGGAGGACATCAAGCGGGTGTTCCCGGCGACGATAGAGCTTGCCACCATCGGCACGATCATCGGCGCCGTCTTCGGTATTCCGCTTGGCGTGCTTGCCGCCGTGAAACGCGGCAGCTTTGCCGATCAGGTGGTGCGCGTCATCGGCCTTATCGGTTATTCCGTGCCGATCTTCTGGCTTGGCCTTCTGGCGCTGTTGGTGTTTTACGCCCGGCTGCAATGGGTGGCTTATCCCGGGCGAATGGACATTGTCTATGAATTCACCTTCACGCCGGTCACGGGCTTCTTCCTGATCGACGCCATCTGGCAGCGGCAATGGGACGTGTTGTGGGATCTCTTCCGCCACATCATCCTGCCGGCCTCTCTGCTCGGTTATTTCTCGCTGGCCTACATAAGCCGCATGACGCGTTCCTTCATGCTGAACGAGCTTGCCCAGGAATATATCGTCGCGGCACGCGCCAAGGGGCTTTCGGAAACGCGCATCATCTGGTTCCACGCGCTGCGCAATGCCGCCGTTCCGCTGGTGACGGTGATTGCGCTCTCCTATGCCGGTCTGCTGGAAGGTTCGGTGCTGACCGAAACCATCTTCGCCTGGCCGGGGCTCGGCCTCTACATCACCAATTCTCTGCAGAATGCGGATATGAATGCTGTTCTCGGCGGCACGATCGTGATCGGCGCCATCTTCGTCGGCATCAATCTCTTCTCCGATCTGCTTTACCGGACGCTCGATCCAAGGACGCGCAGCCGATGACCCTTTCGACCGATACGATCAAACCCTATAGCCGCGAATGGCTGCTCTCTGACCGGCCGGCCTCGCGCAGGCAGGCGCGGCTTGGGCGCGCCTATGTCATCTGGCGGCGCTTTTCAGAAAACCGGCTGGCGCTGCTCGGGCTCGGCATCATCATCGCGCTGCTATTCGTGGCGCTGTTTGCCGATGTTCTGGCCCCGCATAACCCGGTGCAGGGGGACCTGCGTAATTCCCGGCTTCTGCCACCCGGCACGGCCGGTTATCTGCTTGGCACCGATGATCAGGGGCGTGATATTCTTTCGCGCCTCATCCACGGTTCGCGGCTGACCCTGTTCGTTGTGCTCTTGGTTGCCATCATCGCCGCTCCTATCGGACTGATCGTCGGCACCGTTTCGGGTTATGCCGGGGGATGGGTGGATGCGGTTCTGATGCGCATCACCGATATTTTCCTCGCCTTCCCGAAGCTCGTTCTGGCGCTGGCGCTGGTCGCGGCCCTCGGGCCGGGCATTGAAAATGCGGTGCTCGCCATCGCGGTCACCTCATGGCCGCCCTATGCGCGCATCGCGCGCGCCGAAACCATGACCTTCCGCAATTCCGATTTCATCGCGGCGGTCAAACTCATGGGCGCGTCGCCGTTCCGTATCGTGCTAAAACATGTCATGCCGCTGTGCATGTCGTCGCTGATCGTGCGCGTGACACTGGATATGGCCGGCATCATCCTCACCGCAGCCGGTCTCGGCTTCCTTGGCCTCGGTGCCCAGCCGCCGTTGCCGGAATGGGGCGCGATGATCGCCGCCGGCCGCCGGTTCATTCTCGATCAATGGTGGGTTGCTGCCATGCCGGGTATCGCGATCCTCATCGTCAGCCTCGGTTTCAACCTTCTGGGCGACGGCCTGCGCGATGCGCTGGATCCCAAGGAGGCGAACCAATGAGCGCGCCGCTTCTGACCGTTGAGAACCTGCGCGTATCCTTCCCCACCCGCACCGGGCTGGTGGAGGCTGTGCGCGGGGTTTCCTTCACGCTCGGCCGCGAGCGTCTCGGCATCGTCGGCGAATCCGGCTCGGGCAAATCGCAGACCGGCCGCGCCATCATGGGGTTGACCCCGAAAAACGCGCGTATCGAGGCGGACGCCCTTCGCTTCGGCGATATCGATCTGCTCAAGGCCTCTGCAAAAGAGCGAAGGATCATGCGCGGCAAGCGCATGGCCATGATCCTGCAAGACCCGAAATATTCGCTGAACCCGGTCATGACCATTGGTCGCCAGATCATGGAAACGCTGCGCACCCACGAAAAGATCGGCGGCAGCGAGGCGCGCCAGCGCACGCTTGCCATGCTCGAAGCGGTGCAGATACGCGATCCCGAGCGCGTCTTCGATCTTTACCCGCACGAGGTTTCCGGCGGCATGGGCCAGCGTGTCATGATCGCCATGATGCTGGTCTGTGGCCCGGAGCTTCTGATCGCCGACGAACCCACGTCGGCGCTGGACGTAACGGTGCAGCTGGAAGTGCTCGATATCCTTGACAAACTGGTGCGGGATCGCGGCATGGGACTGATTTTCGTCAGCCACGATCTGCGCCTCGTCTCTTCGTTCTGCGACCGTGTTCTCGTCATGTATGCCGGCAAGGTTGTGGAAGAACTGTCCTCCGCCAATCTGAAGGAAGCGAAACATCCCTATACGCAGGGCCTGCTGAACTGCCTGCCGGAAATTGGCGGTCACCGGCATCCGCTGCCGGTTCTGGAACGTAAGCCGGAGTGGCGCGCATGAGCACGGTTCTTTCTATCAGAGACATGGTGGTCGATTTCGACGGTTACATCGCGCTCGACAGCGTCAGCATCGATGTGGCCGAGGGTGAATCCTTCGGCATCGTCGGCGAGTCCGGCTCCGGCAAGTCGACCCTGCTGCGCGCCATTGCCGGCCTAAACCATTTCGACGAAGGCTCGCTGATGGTGGCAGGGCGCTCCTATGCCGGCAAGCACCGCGACAAGAGCTTTTATAGCGATGTGCAGATGGTATTCCAGGACCCCTATGGTTCGCTGCACCCGCGCCAGACGGTGGATGCGCTGCTGCTCGAACCGCTGGTCATCCACGGTCTCGACAATCGCGAACAGCGCATTGCCCGCGCACTGGACGAGGTGGGGCTCGGTTCCGGCTTCCGCTTTCGGTATTCGCACCAGCTTTCCGGCGGCCAGCGCCAGCGCATCGCCATTGCGCGTGCGCTGATCGTCGAGCCGAAAATCCTGCTTTTGGACGAGCCGACTTCGGCGCTCGACGCCTCCATTCAGGCGGAAATTCTTAACCTGTTGGAACAGGCCCGCAAGGACCGCAATCTCACCTTCGTCATGGTCAGCCACGATCTCGGCGTCATCAGCCACATGTGCGATCGCCTTGCTGTGATGAAAAGTGGCAAGGTGGTGGAAATGCTGGAGGCTGAGGCGCTGGAAAGCCGGGAATTCAGCGCGGATTATACCCGCCAGCTGCTTGTGGCGAGCGAGGGTTTCAAGCGCGTTTGATTGGCGAGGCGTTGCCTCCCTTTCTTCTCCCCGCCCGGGGAGAAAATGCCCCGAAGGGGCAGATGAGGGGGCCAGCTCTCTGCATCTCTCTGCCGTCGCCCCCTCATCCGGCGCTACGCGCCACCTTCTCCCCGGCGGGGAGAAGAAACGACCTGCAACCTCTCGCTTCTTATGCGCCGTCAACGTCCCGGCCGATGTATTCTCTCTCCCCGCCGCGGTGGTATGCTGGCCGCCAACGCCGACCCACCCGAAAAAGGTACCCACCCCATGCAATTGCGCGCACTGATGTATTTCGACGAACTGGTCCGCACCAATTCCATGCGCGCCGCGGCGGAAAACCTGAATGTGGCGCCGACAGCGGTGAGCCGGCAGATAGAGAACCTCGAATATTATTTCGGCTCGCCTCTGGTGGAGCGTTCCAGCCGTGGCGTGAAGCTGACCGCTGCGGGGGAGCTGCTCGCCGCCCGCGCCGGCAAGACGCTGCGGGAACTCGACCATGTGCACCAACTGATAGACGATCTGAAAGGCCTGCAACGCGGCCGGGTCACGGTCTATGCCAATGGTGCGACGGTGGCGAACCTTCTGGCGCCGGTGCTGGCGCAGTTCAGCCTGAAATATCCGAAGCTGCGCTTCGAGGTGCATATTACCAGCGCCCGCCAGGCAATGGAGGCGCTGGGGGCGGCGGAAGCGGACCTGGTCGTCAGCCTGTTCGCGCCGAAAGTCTCCGGTGTGAAAGTGCGCTCGCGCACCCGTATCAGCTATGACGCGATCTTTCCCGCCGGTCATGCGCTTGCCGGGCAGGCGGAAGTTTCGCTCAAAGAGCTGGTCGGGCTGCCGCTCGCCCTGCCGGACAAGAGTTTCGCTGCGCGTCAGGCCTTCGACACGATGTTTGCCGATGCCGGCATCGAGCTTGATCCCGTCTTCATCACCAGCTCTTTGGAAATGCTGAAGGAACTGGTGCTGGGCCACGCCGCCGCCACGCTTTTGCCGGCGCTTTCGGTGGCGCGTGAAATCCGCAGCGGACAGATGGTCGCCGTTCCGCTCTCCGGCAAGAAAGGTATCCACACCCAGATCGATCTCTGTGTTGCGCCGGACCGGCAATTGTCCTTCGCCGCCTCCAAGCTTGCGGACTTCATTGAGCGCTTCATGCGCGAGGCGACGGCAGGGTAGTTTCTTCTCCCCGCCGGGGAGAGGAATTAGCCAGCATGGAGAATTGCCCACCAAGGTTGATTTCCATCCGCATTTGCGTGTAGCCATTTCAGCTACACGGAGCACACAAAAATCGAGATTGTGTGTGCGCCTGCAACATGACACTCTTTTTGCAACGGGCGGTCTTCGGAAGGGCAAAAATGCCCCGGCCGCCAGACAGGGGACAATGATGCCACGCACTTATCTTTCGCAGGCGGCAACGCTTTCGCGCCGCGCCGCGCTGACCCTCGCATTAGGCACGGCGCTCTGGCTGCCGCTTTCGGTAACGGTGGCCGAAGCCGCGCCAAAAACCACGCTGACGCTTGGCATGGCCGTCGAGCCGGCCGGCCTCGATCCGACCACCGCCGCGCCCGTGGCCATCGGCCAGGTCACCTGGCAGAATGTCTTTGAAGGTCTGGTGAAGATCGACCGCGAAGGCAAGGTGAGGCCTCAGCTTGCCGAAAGCTGGGAAATTTCCCCTGATGGCAAGACCTATACGTTCAAGCTGCGCAAGGGCGTTACCTTCCATGATGGCGAGGCTTTCGATTCCTCTGTCGCGAAATTTTCACTGGATCGGGCGCGTGGCGAAAGCTCGGTCAATCCGCAGAAACGCTTCTTCGCTGCCATTGACAGTATCGAGACGCCGGATGCCGCAACGCTGGTGCTGAAGCTGAAGCAGCCGGCCGGTAGCCTTCTCTACTGGCTCGGCTGGCCGGCCTCCGTGATGGTGGCGCCGAAAAGCGCCGAGAATAACCGCACCACGCCGGTCGGCACCGGCCCGTTCAAATTCGTGAACTGGGCCAAGGGCGACAAGGTCGAGTTGCAGAAGAACGACGCCTATTGGGACAAGGCCGTGGCGGTGAAGCTGGAGAAAGCGACCTTCCGTTTCGTCTCCGACCCGCAGGCGCAGGCCGCGGCACTGAAGTCCGGCGATATCGATGCCTTCCCGGAATTCGGCGCACCGGAACTGATGACCTCCTTCGATGGCGATGCGCGCCTTGGCACCTTCGTCGGCAATACCGAACTCAAGGTCGTGGCGGGCATGAACAATGCCCGCAAGCCGTTCGACGACAAGCGCGTGCGTCAGGCGCTGATGATGGCGGTGGATCGCGGCACGGTGATCGAAGGCGCCTGGTCCGGCTTCGGCACTGCCATCGGCAGCCATTACACGCCGAATGATCGCGGCTATATCGATACGACCGGGGTACATCCCTACGATATCGACAAGGCCAGGGCGTTGCTTGCCGAAGCCGGTTATCCGGATGGCTTCAACTTCACCATCAAGGCGCCGCAAATGGCCTATGCCCAGCGCACCTCGCAGATCCTGCAGGCTATGTTTGCCGAAATCGGCGTGACCATGACCATCGAGACCACCGAATTTCCGGCGAAATGGGTTGCGGATGTTCTCAAAGGCGCGGATTACGACATGACCATTGTTGCCCATGCGGAGCCGATGGATATCGATATCTACGCGCGCGACCCGTACTACTTCAATTACAAGAACCCGGGCTTCAATGAGGTCGTGGCGAATGTCGAAAAGACGGCGGATGCCGGCGAGCAGGAGAAGCTCTATGGCGAAGCCCAGAAAATCCTCGCGGAAGATGTACCCGCTCTTTTTCTTTTCGTCATGCCGAAACTCGGCGTCTGGGACAAGAAGGTGAAGGGGCTTTGGGAAAACGAGCCGATTCCCTCGAATGTGCTGACGGATGTGCATTGGGAAGAGTGACTTTTGTCGTGAATGGCGGGGCGCACTCCTCTCCTCCACCTCATTCCTGTGCTCGTCACAGGAATCCAGCCAGCCCAAGTCCTTGGGCTGAGGTGAGTTTTTCCGCCGCGCGGACGCGCGTCGACTGTATCCCTGTGACATCCTCGGGCATGTTCCGGGGAACAGGGATGAGGGAAGAATGCGCGAGATGACAGCAAATCTCTCCACGATATCCGGCTACAAAACCAAGCAAGGAGAAGATGCCAGATGTTAGCCGTCCTCATCCGGCGTCTTTTAAGCCTCGTCATCACGCTGTTTGCCGTTTCCCTCATCATCTATATCGTCATGGGCCTGCTGCCGGGCGATCCGGCGGCCATCATGCTCGGAACCTCGGCGAGCCCCGATACGCTCGCGGCGCTGCAGAAGCAGATGGGCCTCGATCAGCCGCTGCCGCTGCGTTATCTCCACTGGCTGGCCGGCGTGTTTCATGGCGATCTCGGGCAATCCTATACCTATGGCGTGCCGGTTGCGGGGCTGATCCTGGAGCGACTGGCCGTTACCCTGCCGCTTGCGCTGCTGGCCGTCTGCCTTTCGGTGGCCATCGCCATTCCGCTCGGCGTGGCGGCGGCGAGGAGCCGCAACGGGGCGCTGGATTTTGCGGCCGGGCTATTTTCGCATGTGGGCATTGCCGTGCCCGGTTTCTGGGTCGGGCTGCTGCTCATCATCGTCTTTTCCACCACGCTCGGCTGGATGCCGGCCGGCGGTTTTCCCGGCTGGACGCCGAACTTTTCAGCGGGTCTCACGGCGCTCATCCTTCCGGCGGTCGCGCTGGCGCTGTCGCAGGCCGGGGTTCTCACCCGTGTGTGCCGCTCCGCCGTGCTGGAAGTGATGAATGAGGATTTCGTGCGCACCGCACGCGCCAAGGGCCTGAGCGAGCGGGTGGCGCTGTGGCGGCATGCGGTGCCGAATGCAATGATCCCTGTCGTCACCATGATCGGCCTGCAATTCACCTTCCTCATTGCCGGCGCGGTGCTGGTGGAGAATGTCTTCAACCTGCCGGGCCTCGGGCGGCTTGCCTATCAGGCGCTGACCCAGCGCGACATCGTCGTCATGCAATCCGTCGTGCTGTTCTTCTCGGCGTTGGTGATCGTCATGAATTTCGTGGTCGATATCGCCTATCTCTTCATCGATCCGAGACTGCGGGCAGGTGCGCGATGATGCGATTGATCCGCCGCCGCCCCGCCTTTGCCGTCGGCATCGCCGTCACGGTCTTTCTGGTCGCAGTCGCCCTGCTGTCGCTGGTCTGGACGCCGGTGTCCCCCACAAAGATGCAGATCGTTCAGAAGCTGAAATCGCCCTTCGTTTATGGGGGGCTCGGCACGGATCATTTCGGCCGCGACGTGTTGTCGATGCTGATGGCCGGTGCGTGGAACTCGCTGTCCACCTCCATCGCCGCCGTCGCCATCGGCGCATTTATCGGCACGACCATCGGCGTTGCGGTTGCGGCGCTGCGCGGTTTCACCGAAACCGTGGTCATGCGCATCTGCGACATCATCTTCGCCGTGCCGCCCATCCTGTCGGCGATGATGCTCGGCGCTTTCATCGGCACGGGCCGTTTCACCGCCATCATCGCCATCGCCACCTTCATGGTGCCTGTGTTTGCCCGGCTGACGCTGGGGGCGGCGTTGCAGATATGGTCGCGGGAATATGTCACCGCCGCCACCAGCATCGGCCAGAACCGCGCCAAGATCACGCTTTTCCATATCGTGCCAAATATTTCCAACCAGATCATCGTGCAGGTGACGATCCAGCTCGGTCTTGCGATATTGACGGAAGCCGGCCTTTCTTTCCTCGGTCTCGGCATGCCGCCGCCCGCCGCTACCTGGGGGAGGATGCTGGCCGATGCCCAGACCTATCTCGGAACAGCACCCTGGCTTGCCATCATGCCCGGCCTTGCGATTGCGCTCGCCGTCTTCGGCCTCAATCTTCTCGGCGATGGCCTGCGCGACCTGCTGGACCCGCGCGATACAAGCTGACCGTTTCAAGCCGATATCGCCCCTATTTCCTGTTTTCTGACGAGACGATGCCATGACCGATCTCATAGACCTCAACACGCTCGAAATCCTGGCGCTTTACTCGGATAAGAAGCTTTCGCCATCCGAATATTGGCAGGCGGTGGAAGCGCGTATCGATGCTTTCGAACCGGTGGTGAACGCGCTTTACGCCTATGATCCAGAGGATGCACGAAGGCAGGCGCTGGCCTCGACGGAGCGCTGGCAAAAGGGCGAAACGCTCGGGGCCCTCGATGGCATTCCGGTCTCGCTCAAGGAATTGATCGCCACGAAAGGCCATCCCGTGCCGCTTGGCACCAAAGCGGTGGAACTGGTGCCGGCGGTTGAGGACGCGCCGGTGGCCGCCCGCTGCCGTGAGGATGGCGCGATTATTTACGCCAAGACGACCTGCCCGGATTACGGCATGCTTTCCTCCGGCCTTTCCAGTTTCCACAAGCTCAGCCGCAATCCGTGGGACCCCACCCAGAACCCCGGCGGTTCCAGCGCCGGTGCGGCCTCGGCCGGGGCTGCGGGGTACGGCACGCTGCATATCGGCACGGATATTGGCGGCTCGGTGCGGCTGCCGGCGGGGTGGACCGGCCTCTTCGGTTTCAAGCCGAGCCAGGGCCGTATCCCGGTCGATCCCTTTTATACCGGCCGCTGCGCCGGGCCGATGACCCGCAGCGTTGCCGACGCCGCCTACGCCATGGCGACGCTTTCGCGGCCCGACTGGCGCGACGGCACGGCGCTGCCGCCCAACGATATCGACTGGATGAACCTCGATATTAATGTGAAGGGCCGGAAAATCGGCCTGATGCTGGATGCCGGCTGCGGCCTGCCGCTGGAAAATGAGGTGCGCGACGCCGTGCTTTCCGCCGCGAAACTGTTCGAGGCGGCGGGCGCCATCGTCATCCCGGTCGAGCCGGTGCTGACACGCGAGATGCTGGACGGGCTGGACGATTTCTGGCGGGCGAAGTTCTGGGGCGACATGGCGGCGCTGAGCGCCGACCGTCGCGCCGCTATCCTTCCCTATATTCATGAATGGGCGCAGAAGGGCGCGGATGTCTCCGGCGCGCGCGCCGTTTTCGGTTTCAACCAGACCATGGAAATGCGTAAGGCGTGCGGGCGGTTGATGCAGCAGGTGGATGCGGTGATTTCACCGGTCAATCCTATTGTGTCCTATCCGGCCGACTGGGCCTCGCCCACCAACGATCCCCAACGGCCCTTCGAACATATCGCCTTCACGGTCCCGTGGAACATGTCGGAACAGCCGGCATCCTCGATCAATTGCGGCTTCTCCAGATCGGGCATGCCCATCGGCTTGCAGATCGTCGGGCCGCGTTACGAGGATTTGTTCGTGCTGAAGCTTTCAAAAGCCTTCGAGAATTGGGGCGGCGGCGTGCGGCGCTGGCCACAGCCGCCGCAGGTCCGCTGATCCCAGCTTTATCGGTCCTGTAGTATTGCCATAATACCCACATCTCGATCCCGCCTGTTAGGGTGCTCAAAGGCATTCGAAAACGGGAGGAAAAGACATGCCGAAGAAGATTTTGATGATCGCCGGCGATTTCGCCGAGGATTATGAGACGATGGTTCCGTTCCAGACGCTGCTGGCGGTCGGCCACACGGTGCACGCCGTCTGCCCCGGCAAGAAGGCGGGCCAGACCATCGCCACGGCCATCCATGATTTCGAGGGCGACCAGACCTATTCGGAAAAACGCGGCCATAATTTTGCGCTCAACGCCACCTTCGCCGATATCAAGGTTGCGGATTACGATGCGCTGGTCATTCCGGGCGGCCGTGCGCCGGAATATCTGCGGCTCAATGCGGATGTGCTTTCGGCGGTGAAACATTTCTTCGAGGCCGACAAGCCGGTGGCCGCCGTCTGCCATGGCGCGCAATTGCTCGCGGCCGCCGACGTCCTGAAGGGCCGCACCTGTTCGGCCTATCCCGCCTGCCGCCCCGAAGTGGAACTGGCGGGCGGCACCTATGCCGATATCGCCATCGATGCGGCCGTTACCGACGGCAAACTGGTGACGGCGCCCGCATGGCCGGCGCATCCGGCCTGGCTTTCGCAATTCATGGCCGTGCTTGGCAAATGAGAACGGGGAGACGGGGCTTTTTCCGGTCCCGTTTTCCGCCTATCTTTCAAGCGTTGTGAGGGAGGAAACCATGTGTAAGCTTTTCATCAAGGCAGACCCGGCGCTTTGGGAGAGCCATACGCGGTCGCTCAGGATCGATGGCATGGTCACCAGCGTGCGGCTCGAGAATTTCTTCTGGGCGACGCTGGACGAGATCGCGCGGCGTGACGACATGAACAGCGTGCAGCTCATCGCCAAGCTTTATAATGAATCGATCGATGCCGGGCACGATCTCGGCAACTTCACCTCGTTCCTGCGGGTCTGCTGCGGGCGTTATCTGGCGCTTCAGCTTTCCGGCGATATTCCGGCACGGACAGATGTTCCGATTGCGGCACTGGATGCCGACAGCATCCTTGAGGCGGAGCAGGTGAATTATCACTAGTTGGTCACAGTACACTCGACGTCATCCTCGGGCTTGTCCCGAGGATCTGCCGACGTATCGTTTTTTTCGACGTGATTAGATCCTCGGGACAAGCCCGAGGATGACGTGGTAATGGTTAGACGATTCCCCTCAGCTCTTCAGCGAGCGCGGGTCGAGCGCATCGCGCACCGCATCACCGATATAGTTGACACTCAGAACAGTCAGCGAAATCGCCAGGCCCGGCCACAGCACGCGCGAGGGCGTCAATTGCAGGAAGTTCGCGCCATCGAATAGCAGCCGTCCCCAGGTCGGGAAATCGGAGGGGAAGCCGAGGCCGAGGAAGGACAGCGCCGATTCCGTGATGATGGCGGCGGCAATGCCGAGCGTGGCCGAGACCATGATCGAACTCAGCACATTCGGCAATATATGCCTGAGAATGATGCGGTATTCGCGCATGCCGCTCGATTTCGCCGCGATGATGAATTCCTGGCTTTTGATCGTCAGCACATCGCCGCGCACGATACGGGCCGTATGCATCCAGCTGGTTATCCCGATCACGAACACGATCAGGATGAAGATGCCTGTTTCCGGCCCGAAGGCCGCGCGCAGCGTATCGCGAAACAGCATCAGGATGACAAGCAGCAGCGGCAAAAGCGGCAGGGCCAGGAACAGGTCGGTCAGCCGCATCAAGGGGCCGTCCAGCCTGCGGAAGTAACCCGATAGAACACCTACCAGCGTGCCGAGGAACAGCGCCAGCAGCATGGCGGTGATGCCGACGGCAAGCGAGATACGCCCGCCGGCCAGAACCTGCGCCAGCATGTCCTTGCCGAGATTATCGGTGCCGAAAGGATGTGCGAGCGACGGCCACTGGTTGCGCGCCTTCACATTGATGGCGTTGGGCGCAACGGTGTGGATATAGGGGCCGACATAGACCGCCAGCAGGATGAAGATGAAGACGAAGAGGCCCGCCACCCCGCCCTTGTGAACGCGGAACTGTTTCCACATGTCGGCAAGGGCGGATTGTGTGGGGGTGGCCGCAACCGTCGGGCCTTCTATAGTGGCGTCAGTCATAGCGGATCCTCGGGTCGAGAATGCCGTACAGCACGTCGGCAATCAGGTTGAAGAGCACGATCAGCACCGCGAAAATGAAGGTCAGCGTTTGCACCAGCGGAATATCTGCGCCCTGAACCGCGGTGATCAGCAACTGGCCAAGCCCGTTCACGCGAAATATCTGCTCGGTGATGATGGCGCCCGAAAAAATGGTCGGCACACCGAGCGCAATCACCGTCACAACCGGAATCAGGCTGTTGCGCAGCACGTGGATGAGCAGCACGGATTTTTCCTTCACGCCCTTGGCGCGTGCGGTGCGCACATAATCCTGATGCAGATTGTCGAGCATGGAGGCGCGCACGAAGCGGCTGATCTGCGAGACATTATAGAGCGTCAGCACCAGCACCGGCAGGAACATCTGCTTCACCTGTGCCACGAAGCTCGCCCAGTCCCTGACTTGCAGATTGGTGTCGTAGACCGACGGGAACCATTGCAGGTAGGAGCTGAAGATGACGACCAGCAGCACGCCGGTAAAGAAGGTCGGCACCGAATAACCGACCATGGAAACGAAGGTGCCGATCTGGTCGAAGATCGAATATTGCTTGTAGGCGGAGACGACGCCGATCGGGATCGCCAGCAGCGCACCGAAAAGATAGGCGAGGCCCACCACCCACAGCGTCTGCGGCATGCGCTGAATGACGAGATCGACCACCGGGCTGCGTGTCGCCCAGGAGAGCACCCGCATGCGGCTGCCATCGCCGATCTGCCAGCCGGTCAGCTTTTCCAGGAGGTTCAGCGGTTCGTTGATGAAGAATTGCTGCAGCCACATCAGATAGCGGATGAAGAAAGGCTGATCGAGGCCGAGCGAGGCGCGGATCTGTTCGCGCACTTCCGGCGGGATGGTGAGCGGCAGGTCGCCGGTCGGATCGTTCGGCGCAAGATCGAGTAGCGCGAAGATGACGAAGCTGATGACAAGCAGCGTCGGGACGGCAAAGGCCAGCCGCCGGAGCGTAAAGGTAAACATCTGAAACTCTCCAGACCCAGAGCGCGGCGCGACGAAAACCGGGATCGTTTTCGCCATGAACGCGGCAAATGTGTCTTCAGATCATGGTCCTGGGGCATGCAGAAGGCCGGCCTCTCCCGGGGGAGAAGCCGGCGCATCCGCGTGTTACTTCTTGCGGGACCAGTCCGCGACGTTCCAGAGTTCCGAGTCCCAGGCATTCATGCGAACGCCTTCCAGCGTCAGCGAATGCGAGGAAACGCTGCCGCGGTGAATGAGCGGAATATGCGCGCCTTCTTCCGTCAGCATGTCGTTCAGCTGCTTGGAAAGCTCGGCGCGCTTGTCAAGCTCGGCGGTCTTGGAGAGTTCGCCCACCAGCTTGTCGAATTCCGGGTTGCAATAACGCGGAATATTCTGGCCCTGCCAGCCGTTTTCCGGGGCCGGGATCTTGTCGCACAGCCATTCCGCCAGATATTTTTCCGGGTCCGTGCCGTCGAAATTGTTGGTGTACATTTCGACATCGGCATAAAATTTTTGGAAGGTGTCCGGGCTTGCCGGGTCACCGCCGAAGAAGACCGAGGCGCTGACATTGCGCAGTTCCGCAGCGACGCCGATCTGCGACCACATATCCTTCACCAGTTCCTGCGTGGCCTGGCGAACCGAGTTGGTGGAGGTCTGGTAGAGGAAAGAAAGCTTCACGCCATCCTTGGCGCGGATGCCGTCTGCGCCCTTTACCCAGCCGGCGTCGTCGAGCAGCTTGTTTGCGCCTTCCACATCCTGCTTCAGGCACCAGCTGTCATTCTTGGTGGAAGCGACGGCTTCCGGAGCCGGTACGATGTTGCAGGTCGGCTTGCCCGCTTCGCCATAACCCGCTTCGTCGATGATATCGCGGTCGATGGCGAGCGAAAGCGCACGGCGCACGGCGGGATCGGAAAGGGCTGGGTGCGGGCCGGCCTGCTTGGTGGAGCGCTTGTCGCCCAGCGAAGGATCGGCATTGTACCAGTTGAGATTGATACGCTCGACCTGGGTGCCGAAGGCGGTCTCCAGCTTGCCCTTGCCGGCGGCCACCATGGTGGCGAGGATTTCCGGCTCCACCTGCATGTTCCAGGCATAATCGAATTCGCCGGTTTCAAGCACGGCGCGTGCGGCGGAAGCGGCGTCACCGCCGCCCTTCAGGGTCGCTGTGGCGAAGGCGGGCTTGGCGGGGTCGCGGTAATTGGTGTTGGCGACGAAGCTGATCACGTCATTCGGCTTGAAATCCTTGACCACGAAGGGTCCGGTGCCGATGGGGCCGAAATTGGCGGATGTGCAGCCGGGGGCTGCGGCGCCGACGCAGTTTTCGAACTGCTTTTTCTGGATGACCGGCGACTGCGCGCCCACGAATGCGGAGTAGGGGTAAGGTTTCGGTTCGGTGAAGCTGACCTTGACGGTGTGGTCGTCGACGGCCTCGACATTCTTCACGCCCTCATATTGCGCCGCCTGCGCGCAGCCGCCATCCGGTGCGGTGCAATATTTCCAGGTGAAAATGACGTCCTCGGCGGTGAACGGCGTGCCATCCGACCATTTCACATCGCTCTTCAGCTTCCAGGTCATGCTGAGCAGATCCTTCGCGACGCCGCCATTTTCGATCGTCGGAATTTCGGTGACCAGCATCGGCACCAGCTCGCCCTTTTCGTCGTAACGCGCCAGCGGCTCAATCACCATGGACGAGCTGTAGACTTCCTTCGTGCCACCGGAAAGATAAGGGTTAAGTGTCGATACGGCCTGCCAGAACAGGATTTTCAGTTCGCCGTCACTGCCGCGCTCGGCATGGGCGACAGAGCCTGCAAAGGCCATGGCCACCACCGTGCTGGCAAAGAGAACGCTGCGCTTCTTCATTGTGGTTTTCCCCTTTTTGGATTTTATCTGTTTGAATGTTTGACGCTTTTCCCGTCGTCGCACGCAAGGTCTGTTTTTCTAACTATTTGACTTTGCTAAGGAATATTCCTCCATTCCCGACGATGCTATTGTCAGTTTTTTTGAAATGCAAGTCCCAATGTCTCTTTGGTGAACAAATTTTGAGCCATTCAGTTTTGGGCCTATTTTTCGCTCATGCAGCAAATTTCATGCTTGCAAAACGAGAAATTCCAAACGCAATATGGCGTCCGACAACCCGGCGGGGAACAAAAAAAGGGAAAAAGAGAATGCCGATATTGAACCGTGTGGCTGAAATGCAGGAAGAAGTTGCCGGCTGGAGGCGCCATCTGCATGAACACCCGGAACTCCTCTACGATGTCTTCGAAACATCGAAATTCGTGGCGGAAAAGCTGAAATCCTTCGGCTGCGACGTGGTCGAGACCGGCATCGGCCAGACCGGCGTGGTCGGCATCATCAAGGGCCGGCACGGGGATGGCCCGACCATCGGTTTCCGCTCCGACATGGACGCACTGCCGATCCTCGAGACGAGCGGAAAGCCCTGGGCTTCGAAGACGCCCGGCAAGGCCCATTCCTGCGGTCATGACGGGCATACCGCCATGCTTTTGGGTGCGGCGCAATATCTGGCAGAGACCCGCAATTTCAAGGGCTCCGTGGCGGTGATCTTCCAGCCGGCGGAAGAGGGCGGCGCGGGCGCGCTCGCCATGCTGAACGACGGAATGATGGAGAAATTCGGCATTTCGCAGGTCTATGGCATGCATAACGAGCCGGGCATTCCGGTCGGGCAATTCGCCATCCGCAAGGGGTCGACCATGGCGGCGGCGGATAGTTTCGAAATCGTCATCACCGGCAAGGGCAGCCATGCGGCCGCGCCGCATCTTTCCATCGATCCGGTTTTGACCTCGGCGCATGTCATCATCGCCCTGCAATCCATCGTTTCGCGGGAGACGGACCCTTTGAAATCGCTGGTCGTCACCGTCGCCACCACCCATGGCGGCACGGCCGTCAATGTCATTCCAGGCGCCGTTACGTTGACGGGAACGGTGCGCACGCTGTTGCCGGAAACCCGCGATTTCGCCGAAAAGCGCCTGAAGGAAGTGGCGACCGCCACCGCCATGGCACATGGCGCGACCGTCGAAGTGAAATATCATCGCGGTTATCCCGTCACCTTCAACCACAGTGACGAAACCGAATTCGCGACCGGCGTGGCGATGGGCGTGGCCGGTGCGAACGCCGTCAACACCAACCCCAACCCGCATATGGGGGCGGAGGATTTTTCCTACATGCTGGAAGCGCGTCCTGGCGCCTTCATCTTCATCGGCAACGGCGATACCGCCGGGCTGCACAATGCGGCCTATGATTTCAACGACGATGCGCTGCCTTACGGCATCAGCTACTGGGTTTCGATGGCCGAAACCGCGCTTGCTGCGTAAGACACCCGGCGGCCTTCATGGCCGCCTTCTGCTTTTCAGGAGATTGGCATGCTTTTGGCGGCGACGTCCATGGAACAGACCGGCGGTTCGGTAAGCCCGGTTTTATCGGTTCAAAATCTCACCACATCCTTCCGCGTCGATGGCGGCTGGAAATCGGTGGTCCGCAACATGAGTTTCGAGATCGCGCCGCGCGAAACGGTGGCGATCGTCGGCGAGAGCGGGTCGGGCAAAAGCGTCACTTCGCTCTCCATCATGCGGCTCCTCGATAAAAAGACGAGCCGTATCGAAGGCAACGTCATGCTCGGCGGGCGCGACCTGCTGGCGCTGCCGGAAGAGGAGATGCGCAAGGTTCGCGGCAAGGACATCTCAATGATCTTCCAGGAGCCGATGACCAGCCTCAACCCGATCTTCCCGATCGGCAAGCAGATCGCCGAGGCGCTGACCGTGCATCAGGATATTTCCTCATCCGCTGCGAAGGCAGAGGTCATCCGCCTGCTGGAGAAGGTCCGTATTCCCAATGCGAAGAACCGTTTCGACGATTATCCGCACCAGTTTTCCGGCGGCATGCGGCAACGCGTGATGATCGCCATGGCGCTCGCCTCCAAACCGAAGCTGCTGATCGCCGACGAGCCGACAACGGCGCTCGATGTGACAATTCAGGGCCAGATTCTCGACCTGATCAAGCAATTGCAGGAAGAGGAGGGCATGTCCGTCCTCTTCATCACCCATGATATGGGTGTTGTGGCGGAAGTTTCGGACCGCACCATCGTCATGTTCCGCGGCGATGTGGTGGAAACCGGCGCCACCGACGACATCTTCCATCGCGGCCGCCACCCTTATACGCGGGCGCTGCTTTCGGCGGTGCCGAAGCTCGGCTCGATGAAGGAGCGCGTGCTGCCGGCCCGGTTCCCGATCATCGATATCAAGACCGGCGAAAGCCAGCCTGTCGCTGAGGTGAAGGACACGGTCTCCGGAGGCCGCACGCCCATTCTTTCGGTCAAGGACCTCACCACCCGTTTCGATATTCGATCCGGCCTTTTCGGCCGCAAATCCGGCGCCGTGCATGCGGTGGAAAAGGTATCCTTCGATCTCGCCGAGGGCGAAACTCTTTCTCTCGTGGGCGAATCGGGGTGCGGCAAGTCCACCACGGGCCGCTCCATCACCCGGCTGATCGAGCCGACATCCGGCAATGTCATGCTCGACGGCTACGAGGTGCTGAAGCTAGACAAGACAACGTTGCGCACCATGCGCCGCAGCGTGCAGATGATCTTCCAGGACCCTTTCGCCTCGCTCGATCCGCGCATGAGCATCGGCACGGCGATCATGGAGCCCTTTATCGAGCATCGCCTTGGAAGCAAGCAGCAGGCCCGTGAAAAGGCGGCCGATCTTCTGGAAAAGGTGGGCTTGAGCCCGGATATGATGCGGCGCTTCCCGCATGAATTTTCAGGCGGCCAGCGCCAGCGCATCGCTATTGCCCGCTCGCTGATGCTCGACCCCAAGGTCATCGTCGCCGACGAGGCGGTCTCGGCGCTCGATGTTTCGATCAAGGCGCAGGTCTGCAATCTGCTGCTCGACCTGCAACAGAGCCTCAACCTCGCGTTCCTGTTCATCAGCCATGACATGGCGGTGGTGGAGCGCGTCAGCCATCGTGTGGCGGTGATGTATCTCGGGGAGATCGTCGAAATCGGGCCGCGTGCGGCGGTTTTCGACAATCCGCAGCATCCCTACACGAAAAAGCTCATGTCCGCCGTTCCGGTGCCGGATCCGGCGCGCCGGCAGATCCGGCGCAACATGTCGACGGACGAGATCAAAAGCCCGATCCGGCCGGTGGACTATGTCCCGCCTGAGCGGCGTTACCGCGAGGTTTCGGCGGGGCATCTGGTGCAGGAAGCGGCTTGATCGAGCAATGTCGGCTTCAGGCTGAGGGCTGATGCGGAGCGAGCGGTTGCCCCTTGTTGTCTTCTACCCTTCGGGGAAAAGGCGGCCCGAAGGGTCGGGTGAGGGGGGCTGCTCGCGATCTGCCTGAATGGCGAGGACAATTCGGCGCCGCCCCGCCTTCCTTTTCAGTTACTTCCGAAAAAATACTTCCTCTCTCATCCTCATCACCGCATTTTGGCCGCATCATTCCTCCCGCAACCGGAACGGAAGGGCGATACGCGCGGCGCCTTTCGCGAACCGGAGGCCGGCATCGACAAGCATGGTTCTGGCAGACCGTGTTTTTGAAAGGCGTTCCGCCGGGCCAGAGGCGGGAAGGACCGATCAGATAGGTGCCGTGAAAAGGCTGTAACCTATGGGCTGCTCTGGCTGCCCTGACGATACGGCCCGGTGAATGCAACAACCTCCGCCATCTCCAATCTCCCACCCGCATTCGCCGGGTCGATGCCTTGCGCCGCCGGCAAACCGCTGCGGCGGCAATCCCCCATGCAAAGCGCTTTGAACTTGTAAGTGGCCTGTCCTGAAACGTTGTAGATTCCTGCCGCCCACGACTGTACCTGCCGGCCGACATGGTCTAAACCGCTGCTGATCTTTTCAAGCTCGACGGACAGAGAAGGGCCTCGCAGATGACCGATCCCAAAATGCTAGCCGCCCGTTTCCCCGGCGATTTCCTGTTCGGCGTCGCGACCGCCTCGTTCCAGATCGAAGGCGCCACCCGGGCGGACGGCCGCAAGCCATCCATATGGGATGCCTTCTGCAACATGCCGGGTCACGTCTTCGGGCGGCACAATGGCGATATTGCCTGCGACCACTATAATCGCTGGGAAGAGGACCTCGATCTCATCAAGGAAATGGGTGTCGAAGCCTATCGTTTCTCCATCGCCTGGCCGCGCATCATCCCCGATGGTTTCGGGCCGATCAACGAGAAGGGGCTGGATTTCTACGACCGCCTCGTGGATGGCTGCAAGGCGCGCGGCATCAAGACCTATGCGACGCTTTACCACTGGGATTTGCCGCTGACTCTGATGGGCGATGGCGGCTGGGCCTCGCGCTCCACCGCGCACGCCTTCCAGCGATATGCCAAGACCGTCATGGCCCGCCTCGGCGACCGGCTGGATGCGGTGGCGACCTTCAACGAACCCTGGTGCGCGGTGTGGCTCAGCCATCTGTATGGCATTCATGCGCCGGGTGAGCGCAACATGGAGGCGGCCCTTGCCGCCATGCATCACATCAATCTCGCCCATGGTTTCGGCGTGGAAGCCTCCCGCCATGTCGCACCGAAGGTGCCAGTGGGGCTGGTGCTGAATGCCCATTCCGTCATCCCGGCTACCGACAGCGAGGCCGATCTCAAGGCCGCCGAACGGGCCTTCCAGTTCCACAATGGCGCGTTTTTCGATCCGGTCTTCAAGGGTGAATATCCGGTCGAGATGATGGAAGCCCTGGGTGATCGTATGCCCGTCGTGGAGGCGGAAGACCTTTCCATCATCAGCCAGAAGCTGGACTGGTGGGGCCTGAATTATTACACGCCGATGCGCGTCGCCGACGATGCGTCACCAGGCGCAGAATTCCCCGCCACTGCACCCGCCCCGGCCGTCAGCGATGTGAAGACCGATATCGGCTGGGAGGTCTATGCCCCGGCGCTCCAGTCGCTGGTGGAAACGCTCTATAAACGTTACGACCTGCCGGAATGCTACATCACCGAAAACGGTGCCTGCTATAATATGGGCGTCGAAAACGGCGAGGTGGATGACCAGCCGCGTCTCGATTATTACGCCGAACATCTCGGCATCGTCGCCGATCTCATCCGCGACGGTTATCCGATGCGCGGTTATTTCGCCTGGAGCCTGATGGATAATTTCGAATGGGCCGAGGGCTATCGCATGCGCTTCGGTCTTGTGCATGTGGATTATGATACGCAGGTGCGCACGCTGAAGAACAGCGGCAAATGGTACAGCGCGCTGGCTTCGGGCTTTCCCACGGGCAATCACGGTTTGGTGAAGGGGTGATACCTCTCCACCGTCATCCTCGGGCTTGTCCCGAGGATCTGCAACCGATTGATTTTATTCGACGTGATTAGATCCTCGGCACAGGGCCGAGGATGACGTTGAGAGGATGCACGGCGGTCACACAATAAAGTTCTCCCACCTTATTATCAGTTTTCCAAACTTTTTTGTCGGTTACCCCGTGGTGCCTGCTTGCGCCCGCTGTGCCGCCCCCTATGTCAGACGGGCTACGAAGCGTAGCGCCCATTCTGCCGTCAAGGGGCAGGGCGGGTTGGTCCTCCCAGGGAAAACGAACATGCTTATCGAAAAACTCAACTGGCGTTACGCCACCAAGAAAATGGACCCTTCCAAGACGGTGTCCGAAGACAAGGTCGAGCGCATTGTCGAGGCGGCGCGGCTTGCCCCCACCTCCAGCGGTCTTCAGCCCTTTGAAGTCATCGTCGTCACCGATCCTGAAGTCCGTGCAAAAATTCAGGAGATCGCCTGGAACCAGGCGCAGGTGACCGAAGGCTCGCATCTTTTGGTCTTTGCGGCGTGGGACAATTACACCGAAGAGCGGATCAACCACATGTTCGATCTTGTCAACGAGGAACGCGGCATCAAGAATGAAGGCTGGGAAGCCTATCGCCAGATGTTGCTTTCCACCTATCCGCAGCGCGATCAGCAGGTGAATTTTGAGCACGCCGCCCGTCAGGCCTATATCGGCTTCGGCATGGCCGTGGCGCAGGCCGCTTTCGAGGGCGTGGATTCCACCCCGATGGAAGGTTTCGATCCGGCAAAGCTCGATGAAATCCTCGGCCTGCGCGAGAAGGGCCTACGCTCGGTCACCATCCTGCCGCTTGGCTATCGCCAGCCGGAAGGCGACTGGCTGGTGAACCTGAAGAAGGTGCGCCGTCCGGCGGAAGAATTCGTCAGCCGCGTCTGATTTTCATATCGTCGCGAAATCTTGACTGCCGCAGGGCCGCCGTGGCGGCTTTGCGGTAGATTTTTTCTCTCTTTTCAGATAATTGAAAAAACATCCCTGTTAAAAGGTGGCGTGTGCGGGCAAGTATGCGCCATCGAATTGCCGATACCCGGCATTTCTGAGTGAAAGCCTGACGAAATGACCCGGAAAATCAGCTGTCATCGAATGTGCCCGAAGGCTGCATGAAGAGAGCGGTTCAGCACCGCAACAGGATTTTTTGAGACCCGATCCGTCACGCATTCCCAGAGTTTACAATGAGTTTTCCATCCAGTGCGGCATCCCCCGCACGCCAAGAACAGGCGGTCCCTGAAGGGTCGGCAAAGGAGCCTATGGTCACGTTTGAAGGCGTGACCAAGACCTTTGGCGGCACGGGCGGCAAGCCCGGCTTCGCAGCCCTTGCCGGTATCGACTACGCCGTGCCGAAAGGCTCCATCACCGGCATCATCGGCCGCTCCGGCGCCGGCAAGTCCACGCTCATCCGCCTCGCCAACGGCCTTGAAAAGCCCTCGACCGGCCGTGTGGTCGTCGACGGCGTCGATGTCGCGGCGCTCGATGAAAAGAGCCTGCGCACGCTGCGCCGTTCCGTCGGCATGATCTTCCAGCACTTCAATCTTTTGTCGTCGCGCACCGCTTTCGACAATGTGGCTCTGCCGCTCGAAATATCAGGCATGGGCAAAAAGGAGATCGAAAGCCGCGTTGCGCCGCTGCTCGATCTCGTCGGCCTTTCCGACAAGGCGAAGCGTTATCCGGCGGAACTCTCCGGCGGCCAGAAGCAGCGTGTCGGCATTGCCCGTGCGCTCGCCACCCAGCCGAAGCTGCTCCTTTCCGACGAGGCGACATCGGCGCTCGATCCGGAAACGACGCAATCCATTCTCGAATTGTTGAAGCGCATCAATGCCGAACTGGGCCTGACCGTGCTGCTCATCACCCATGAGATGGAAGTGGTGAAGACCATCGCCTCGCAGGTGGCCGTCATCGACAGGGGGCTGATCGTTGAGGAAGGCACGACGTTCGATATCTTCACTGCGCCGAAACACGAGACGACCCGCAGCCTGCTGTCATCCTCTGTTGGTGTGAAGCTGCCGCATTGGGTCACTTCGGGCCTGAAACCGCAGGCGGCGGAAGGCGACCGTGTCCTGGTGCGTCTCGTGTTTTTCGGCGAGACGGCCTTCCAGCCGCTGACGGCTCGTCTCGTCGCTGAAATCGGCCCGGACGTGAACATCCTTGCCGGCACAATCGAGGAAATCTCCGGCCAGCCCTTCGGCTCGCTGGTCGTCTCCTATCCGGCGTCTGCGGATGTCACCGCCCGCGCCAATCGCTTTTATGCTGAGACCGGTCTTCACACGGAGGTGCTCGGTTATGTCGCCTGATATGATCTTCAACCTTCTGCTGAAGGGCCTGCTGCAAACCCTTCACATGGTCGCCGTTGCCGGTATCGTCGGTTCGCTGATCGGCGTGCCAATGGGCGTTTTCCTTGCCACCAGCGGCAAGGGCGAGCTGTTTTCCGCGCCGATGACCAACCGCATTCTCGGCCTCGTTGTGAACGCCGCGCGCTCCACGCCCTTCATCATTCTGGTGGTGGCGATCATTCCCTTCACCCGCCTCGTCGCCGGCACCTCCATCGGCACCAGCGCGGCGATCGTGCCGCTGACGGTCGCCACCGTTCCCTTCATCGCAAGGCTGGTGGAAGCGGCGATCCGCGAAGTGGACAAGGGGCTGATCGAGGCTGCCCGCGCCATGGGCGCCACGCCGTTGCAGATCGTCACGAAAGTTCTGCTGGCGGAGGCGAAGCCCGGCATCACGCTGGCGCTCACGCTCACGCTGGTCAGCCTCATCGGTTATTCGGCCATGGTCGGCGCGGTCGGCGGCGGCGGGTTGGGCGATCTCGGCATCCGTTACGGTTACCAGCGCTTCATGCCGGATGTGATGCTGGCCGTGGTTCTGGTGCTCATCGTGCTGGTGCAGCTGGTGCAGAGCGCGGGCGACAGGCTGGCCCGCAGCTTCGACAAACGGACCCGCAAGAATTAACTGCCTTTATAATAACAACCCAAGGAGACACCCATGAAGAAACTCATTCTCGCGGCTTCGCTCGCCGCTCTCTTCACCGCCGGTCAGGCGCTGGCCGAGACCATCAAGATCGGCGTCACCCCTGCCGAGCATGCGCAGATCATGGAACAGGTGAAGAAGATCGCGGCCGCCAAGGGTCTTGATATCGATATCGTCGAGTTCTCCGACTATGTCGTGCCGAACCAGGCGCTGGCCGATGGCGAGCTGCAGGCCAACTCCTTCCAGCACCAGCCTTATCTCGACAACCAGATCGCTGACCGCAAGTTCGATCTCGTCAGCGTCGGCACCACCATCACCACCCCGATGGGTGTTTATTCGAAGAAGGTGAAGAACCTTGACGAGCTGAAGGACGGCGCAACCGTCGGCATTCCGAACGACCCGACCAATGGCGGCCGCGCGCTGCTGGTTCTCGCTTCCAAAGGCGTGATCAAGGTCAAGGAAGAGGCCGGCCTCAAAGTGACTCCTGCCGACATCACCGAAAACCCGAAGAACATCCAGATCGTCGAACTCGACGCCGCCCAGCTGCCGCGCTCGCTTGACGACACCGACGCGTCTGTCATCAACACCAACTATGCGACGGCTGCCGGCCTCAACCCGAAGAAGGACGCCATCGCCATCGAAAGCGAAAAATCCCCTTACGCGAACGTCATTGCCGTTCGTACGCAGGACAAGGACAAGCCGTGGGTAAAGACGCTGGTTGAATCCTACCAGAGCCCGGAAGTGAAGGCCTTCATTCTGGAAAAGTACAACG
The DNA here is from genome assembly GCF_027956555.1 of Agrobacterium sp. ST15.16.055. Classification (NCBI taxonomy): domain Bacteria; kingdom Pseudomonadati; phylum Pseudomonadota; class Alphaproteobacteria; order Hyphomicrobiales; family Rhizobiaceae; genus Agrobacterium; species Agrobacterium sp. ST15.16.055. Next base: position 292,854 of record NZ_JAQKGN010000004.1, on the reverse strand, counting down.
GCACGGTCATCCCGTCCTGGTAAGAGACCGCCATATGGCGAAAATAACGACCTCTCCCGCTCGCGGGGGAGGTTTTTTGTTTTGAAGGCGGGCGCATCCGCCTTTCCTGAAAAACCCCAGGCGTTTTCGGGAAGAATTTTTCAGGACCTTTGTCAGACTGTCGTTTTATACCCGTGGTTTTTTGGGGTAAGGCCACAAGGCGGCTTAACGGCTTCTGAATGTTTCCTGCGGAAGATGATGCTTTCGAAGGGGATTTTATGCGGATTGCGCCGCGCAACATTGGGGACTATTTGCCGGTCGGGCGCAGAACCGCCGTGGGCGTGGTCTTGTCCACCTTCGCGCTGGTGCTTGTCATCGTCACCGCGCTGGTTTTGTCCGCCTTGAGCCAGGTCCGCGAAAAGGCGAACCTGCTCGACAACGCCCGTTCGCGCGAGACGACGGCGGGCGCCCTTGTCACTTTTCGAGAACAGCTTGGCGCGACCCTGAACGACTACGCCGCCTGGGACGACGCTGCCGAATATGTTTATGCCCCTGATCGTTTTGACTGGGTGGCAAGCAATTATGGTGAGATGACAGTCAATAACGATCTCTTCGATACGGCCGTGGTCATCGATGAGGATGGCAACGTCCGCATGGCCTATCAGGACGGCAAGCCTGTAAAGTGGAAGCCGGAGGCCTATTTTGCCGGCGGTCTCAGGGAAATGATCGAGCGCGTGCGGTCCATGCGCCCGGGCATCACTTCGCAGGTGACCGGTTTTGCCAAAACCGCCGATGGTATCGCCGCCGCGGGTGTCGCGCTCGTGCGGATGAAATCCGGCGCACTGCCGCCGGTCGGTGAGGAGCGGCGTTACCTGGTTTTTGCCCGCCATCTCAAGCAGGCGACGGTTGACAAGCTTGCCCGCAATTACGTCATCGATGGTCTCGAGCTGCAATATGGCGACACGCCTGCGGCCAACCATGTGGATATCGTCAATCCGATGGGGGAGGTGCTGGCCCGGCTTGTCTGGCGCTCGCACCTGCCGGGAGACGTCAGCTTTCATGAGGCGCGGCCGGTGGTCTTCACCGCGCTCGGTATCGCCGGCATGTTTTTTCTGGTGCTGCTCATCATCGGTTCGGCCACGCTCGACCGCCTGAAGGCGGATGAGGCGGCCGCGCGGGAGGAGGCGCTGCGCGACCGTCTGAGCGGGCTCAGCAACCGCGCCGGGCTCTTCGCCAGACTGAACCGCATGGTCGAAAGAGGCCGCCATGACAAGACGGATATCAAGCTGCTCTATCTCGATCTCGACGGTTTCAAGGAAATCAACGATTCCTACGGCCACGCCGCCGGCGACCGGCTGATCAAGGGCGTCGCAGCAGCGCTCCGGGTGCTGGCGCCGGAAGGCGCTGTTCTGGCGCGGCTCGGCGGTGACGAATTTGCTATCGCCATTCAGGGCAATGACGTATGGGCCGAAGGCCGCAAGCTCTGTCTGGCGCTGCTGGAACTCTTTACCGAGCCTTTCAGCATCGGTGAAAGGGTGGCGAGCATCGGTTGCAGCATCGGCACTTCTGTTTCCCGCGCCGGCGACATCAGTGGCGAGGAGCTCCTGCGGCGCGCCGATATGGCCATGTATCAGGCCAAGGAAAACGGACGCGGGCGTTACGTGTCCTATGAACTGAAGATGGATGAATTGCGCGAGGAAAAGCTGCAACTCGAAGCCGATCTTCGCTCCGCCATCGTGAACGATGAGATACAGGTGGTTTATCAGCCGGTCGTCAGCGCCGCCACACGATGTATTACCGGGGTGGAGGCGCTGGCCCGCTGGCAGCGGCCGGGATATGGCTTTGTGCCGCCGGATATCTTCATTGCGGCTGCCGAAACCAGCGGCCTAATCGACCGGCTAGGCCTTCTCGTCCTGCACAAGGCCTGCGAGACGGCCCAGCAATGGCCGTCCATCAAGCTCTCGGTGAATATCTCACCCGTGCAGTTCCGCAACCCGGCCTTCTCCGGCTATGTGGCGGATATTCTCGAGATGACGCAGACGCCGCCTGAAAGGCTGCGGCTGGAAATGACGGAAGGTTATTTCATCCAGCATCCGGAACGGGCGAGTGCGGCCATCGACAAGCTGAAACAGCTTGGCCTGCACATAGCGCTCGACGATTTCGGCGCCGGTTTCGCCAGCGTCGGGTATCTGCGCCGTTTCGGTTTCGACCGCATGAAGATCGACCGTTCGCTGATCATCGCGCTCGATAAGGGCGGCCGGTCGCTGGAAATGCTGCAGGCCACCGTGGCGCTGGCAAAATCGCTCGATATTCCGGTGACGGCCGAAGGCGTGGAAACGGAAGAGCAGGCGGCCATCCTGCATCTGTGCGGCTGCGATGAATTGCAGGGTTACCTGTTCTCGAAACCGGTCGCGGCGGAAGAGATCACCGCCCTGCTGGACGGGCAGGACGCGCCGCTTTTTGCGTTGCGGGCAGGGGCGTGAGGCTGATTACTTCCACCCATTCTTGATCACCTGAAGGTGCGGCCCATTTCTTCTCCCCGCCGGGGAGAAGGTGGCCCGAAGGGTCGGATGAGGGGGCACCGTTGCCGTATCTCACCGCCCTTGCCCCCTCACCCCGCTGCCGCGGACTTCTCCCCGGCGGGGAGAAGAAACACGCGGCACCCGCTCAAACAAACCCCAACCGTTATGCAGTCCGATAGCCGGCCGGTATTACCGCCCCAGATGCCGCTCGCCGCGCTTCTTTGCCAGTTCGATCTGCTGCTGCCGGTCGCGAAACCGTTGGCGGTCCTCTTCGCTGCGCTCGTCGTAACAGCTCGGGCAGGACACGCCTTCCTCGAATTTAGGAGACAGGCGCACTTCCGGTGTAATCGGGTTGCGGCAGGCGTGGCAGAGTTGGTGGTCGCCTTCGGCAAGGCCGTGCACCACGGAGACGCGCTCATCGAACACGAAACAGGCGCCTTCCCACAGGCTCTCTTCTTCCGGGACCTCTTCCAGATATTTCAGGATGCCGCCCTTGAGGTGATAGACCTCGTCGAAACCCTGTTCCTTCATGAAGGCGGTGGCCTTTTCGCAGCGAATGCCGCCGGTGCAATACATGGCGATCTTCGGCTTGTTGTGCAGGCCGGGATTGTTCTTCACCCAGTCGGGAAATTCGCGGAAGGTTTTCGTCTGCGGATCGACTGCACCCTTGAAGACGCCGATGGCCGTCTCGTAATCGTTGCGGGTGTCGATGACGATTGTATCCGGATCGGAGATCAGCTCGTTCCAGTCGCGCGCCTCGACATAGGTGCCGACGATGCGGTTCGGGTCGATATCCGGCACGCCCATGGTGACGATCTCTTTCTTGAGCTTCACCTTCAGGCGTACGAAAGGCATGTGCGAGGCACGGCTTTCCTTGTGCTCCAGCGCGGTAAATTCCGGCTGGGCGCGCAGGAAGGAGAGCACGGCGTGAATGCCTGCATCCGGCCCGGCAATGGTGCCGTTGATGCCTTCGGCGGCCAGAAGCAGCGTGCCCTTGACCCCGTTTTCCTGGCAGAGCGCGAACAACGGCTCGCGCAGGCTCTCGAACCGCGGCAGGCGGGCGAAATGATAAAGCGCGGCCACAAGGAAATCACCAGAGACTTCCGGGCGGGGGAGAATGGTCGTGTCGGTCATGGGCGCTGAAATACAGGGACGGCGGTCGCAAAGCAATATTTATCGGCGGTTCCGTGTATTTTGCAAATCGTCAAATATCTGACAGAAGGGCGCAAAAGGCGAAGAGGTTCGTGCTACAAAACCGGCCTTGGCGCGACCGCAAGACCTTTCTTTCGTCATCCCACCTATTTCGCCGCCTGCCGCCACAACAGGTCGACGATGCGGCTTTCGGTTCGAGCGGATTCGGAAAATACCTCGTTTGCCAGCGCAAGGGCTTCGGCACGCAGCGCCTGCTGCCTTTCGATAATGGCGTCGAGCAGCAGGGCCAGCCGCTCGCCATTGCCGAAACGGTCCGGCTCGCGGTCGGCGACGGCGGCGAGAACCGATAGATCGTGCTCGTGGCCGAGAATATCCACCAGCCGCTTGGTATCGGCGCGCTTGGCGCGCATGGCGGAAGGCCAGAGCCGGCGCATCAGGCCAAGATGCATCCAATAGGCCTGCCCGGACTTGCGCAATTCATGGAAATGTTCGACGTCGGCCTGCTCGTGGCAATCGGCGAGCGCCTTGCGCGCCCTTTTTCTCTGTTTCGCCCAGGCGCTTTTCAGCAGCCGCGCCGTGTCCTTCAACGCATCCGGCAGCGACAGGGTCTCAAGCGCCCTGCGCGCTTCCCCGCAGCCGGTAATGGCGGCGGCAATGGCCTCATCGAGACCGGCCTCGTGTTCTATGGCGTCGTCGCGGCGCGCGCGCAGCATCGCGGTGATCGACCGCAGCGCTTCTCCCTGCACATCGGAACGGGCGAAGGCCTCGAGATATTCCGCCGTCTCCACAAGCGCCGTTGCATCCCGCGCAAAGGCGAGGGAGCGGGCGATATCGCGAATACGGGCGTTTTCCCCGCGGCCGAAATCCGGCACCGCCTGGCGGATGAGGCGATAGAGGGCGCGCAACCGCTTGAACCGCTTGCGGGCGTCGTGCACGGCCTCGTGCGATCCGGACGGCTGGTCGCGAAGGATTGTGACTGTATCGTCGATCAGCTCCAGCCCGGCCCGGCGGATTTCATCGTCGAAGGGCTTTTTCGGGTCAATTCTGAAGGGCATCCGACAGGTCTCCGCTCGGACAGTCCATGGCGAGTGACTGGTTGGAGAAGCGCTTGTCTCCGGTGACTTCCCGACCCAGCCAAGACGGCAGATCGGGGTCGGCATTTTCGTCGTTCATTTCCACTTCCGCCACCACCAGCCCGTGATATTTCCCTTCGAAAACATCCACTTCCCAGGTGAAGCCGCCATGATCGACGGTGTGGCGGGTTTTTTCGATGACCACGCCCGGCGCGCTTGCCATCAGCTCTTCAGCGTCCTTGAGGGGTATGGAATATTCATATTCGTCGCGGACAAGCGCGCTTGCGCCGATCTTGATGGTCAGGGTCGCATCGCGCTCATCGACGATCCTGACCCGGACCGAGCGGTTTTCCATCGAGGCGACATATGCCTGCCGGAAAGCCATGCTATGCGTGACCTCATTGCGCCATTCACCGCCTGCAACAAGAAACTTCCGTTCGATTTCCTTGGCCATGCTGTCTCCGCGAACTGGGGCGCTAGAGTATCGCAATATGATAGTGTGATGAAGCGAATTGATTGAAGTATCTGGATAAAAATGCGGCTGGCGCGCCTCGACATAAATGCCGAGGCAGGCTAATCGGTAGACGGAATTTCAATCGTTTCAATTGCGCAAAGGAGGCTCATCTTGGCCCAGGACTCCGAAAAACTGCTCTCCATCCTCAAGCTCCAGCCGGTCGTACCGGTGCTGATCGTGGATGATGCCGCTTCCGCCGTGCCGCTTGCGCGCGCTTTGGTCGCAGGCGGCCTGAAGGCGATTGAGATCACCATGCGCACGCCGGCAGCTCTCGATGCCATCCGCGCCGTTGCTGCGGAAGTCGAAGGCGCCAATGTCGGCGCCGGCACCATTCTCAATGCCAAGGATTTCGAAGCGGCGGCGGAAGCCGGCTCCACCTTCATCGTCAGCCCCGGCATCAACAAAAGCGTGCTGGAAGCCGCGCGCGGTTCAAAGGTGCCGCTGCTTCCGGGTGCTGCCACCGCCAGTGAAGTCATGGCGCTGCGTGACGAGGGTTACAAGGTGCTGAAGTTCTTCCCCGCCGAACAGGCCGGCGGCGCACCCTATCTCAAGGCGCTGTCCTCGCCGCTCGCCGGCACCGTCTTCTGCCCGACGGGCAGCGTGTCGCTCAAGAACGCCAATGATTACCTTTCCCTGCCGAACGTGGTTTGCGTCGGCGGCTCTTGGGTCGCCCCGCGCGAGCTGGTGGCGACCGGCGACTGGGCGGGTATCACCAGGCTTGCGGCCGAAGCCGCCGCATTGCGCGCCTGATTTGCAATCTGTCAAACCCGTTCACGAAGGCGTGAGCGGGTTTGACATTTGTATTCGGGTCACGGCTCCCTATCTCCCCTGTAGATTTGACCTCTACAGGAGATTTTGATGTTCGACGCCAAGAAGCTTCTTGAACAATTCCTCGGCTCGCAGGTGCCAGGCCTTTCGGGAAGCGTCCGTGACAGAGCCGGGCAGGCCGCCGATATCGCCAGGAACAATCCCCTGAAAGCCGGTGCGCTCGCCGCCGCCATTCTGGGCACCAAGACCGGCCGCAAGCTCGCCGGCAATGTCGCCACCATCGGCGGCGTGGCCGCCATCGCCGGTCTCGGGTACCTTGCCTACAAGAATTACAAGTCCGGCCAGGCGCCTGAAGTCGCGCCGAAACCCGAGCCGGAGCTGCTCGCACCGCCCGCCGATTCCGCCTTCCATCCGCAATCTCCCGCCCTTTCCAATGATTTTGCGCTGAAGCTCATCCAGGCGATGATCGCCGCCGCCAAGGCTGACGGTCATATCGATGAGAAGGAGCGCGCCAATATCATGGACAAGGTGCAGGTCTCCGGCCTCGATAGCGAAGCCGAGCGGTTCCTCGAAAAGGAACTGGCCGATCCTCTCGACATCGACGCGCTGGTGGCAGCCGCCCGCACGGAAGAGCAGAAAGTGGAGCTTTACACCGCCTCGCGGCTTGCCATCGAGGCCGACACGCGGGCGGAGCGGGGCTATCTCGATCTTCTTGCCGGGCGGCTTGGGTTGCCGGATGCGCTGGTGGATCATATCGAGGCGACGGTGGTGGCGGCGAAGGTTTGAGGTAAGCGTTTGGCCTCGGCCGGCGCGGTTCACCCCCCTCTGCCCTGCCGGGCATCTCCCCCTCAAGGGGGGAGATCGACTCGCGGATAGGTCTCGCCTATCACGACGTTTGCGAATGAAGTGGTGTTTGTGCCTCCTGCCGATCTCCCCCCTTGAGGGGGAGATGCCCGGCAGGGCAGAGGGGGGTGAACCACACCCACCAACGCCACCGCATCCCGCCCCACATCCCCTGTTGTCATCCCGCCCCGCTTGCCCTAATCCTTCTCCCAGCAAATGGGGAAGAGAATGCGCGATCTGAGTGATTTCAAGGGATGTCCGCCGCCGCAGCCGGTGGTGTTGAAGGGTCGTTATGTGACCGCCGAGCCGTTCGACCGCGAAAAGCATCTGGAAAAACTCTGGACCGCCCTTGGCGGCGAGGGCGTGAATGCGCTGCTCAAATATTTCCCGCAAAGCGCCTTTCCCGATGCCAGCGCTTTCGGCGACTGGCTTGTCGGCGCAGGGCAGAAGCTTAACTGGGTCACGCTGGTCTTCGTTGAAAACGCCACCGGCGATATCGTCGGCATGGCGAGCTATATGCGGCCCGATCCCGCCAATGGCGTGGTCGAGGTCGGCTCCGTCGCCCATGGCGCGAAGATGAAACGCTCGCCTCTTTCCACCGAGGCGCATTACCTGATGGCGAAACATGTTTTCGAGGATCTGGGGTATCGCCGTTACGAGTGGAAATGCCACAATGAAAACGAGCCCTCCAAGATAACGGCGAAGCGTTATGGCTTCACCTTCGAGGGCGTTTTCCGCCAGCATATGGTCTCGAAGGGCCAGAACCGCGATACGGCGTGGTTTTCCATGATCGACGGCGAATGGCCGCTGATCGGCAAGGCCTTCGAAGCCTGGCTTTCGCCGGAGAATTTTGCGGCCGATGGCGCGCAGAAACGCAAGCTTGAGGATATCCGCGCGGAGTTTGCCGATGCCATTGCCTGAAAACCAGGCCCCTGAAAACCCGGCGCCTGAAAAGCCGAGCCACGGTAAGAAGGATTGGTCTCCGGCCCTCGCCGCCGCCCTCATCATCGTCGGTTTCGGGCTGGTCTTCTTCGTCATGCCGAAGATCATGCTGTGGCTGGGCGATTATTCGCCCTGGCTCGCCGCTGCCTTCGGTTCGGTGGCTGTGCTGTGTTTCTTCCTGCTATTTTGGCTGCGCGCCCGTTACCAGCGCCGCCGTGACGGTTAGAGCTGAAGCGACGCACCGAGCAGCAGCAGTCCCATGATCAGCACGAACAGCGCACCGGCGATCTCTATCGCATGGCTGATGCCGGCCGCCCTGCGGCTGCCGGGGCCGGCGAAACGCACGGCGAGGCCCTTTGCCGAGACGGCCATGATGGCGAGAGCCGATACCGTTATGGCCGTGCCGAGCGACATGGCGAGCACGGAGAGCACGCCGCCGAGATAAAGCCCGTTCAGAAGTGCAAAGCTCATGACGATGATCGCGCCCGAGCAGGGTCTGAGCCCGACTGCGATAATGGCGGACCACGCCTCGTGCAGGCTGAAGTTCTTGCCCTTCAGCAACATCGGGTCGGGCGCGTGGGATTTGCCGCAGGCGGTGCACAGGTCGCCCGCGCCATTATGCTCATGATCTGCGAAAACCGGCTTACCCTGGAAGCGCAGGCCCGTGCCCATGCCGGTCGTTCGCGGCATGGCGGTTTCACCTGCCGTGGCGAAAACGGGAACGGGTTCGCGCCGGATGCGCAGCGACCAGAGCTTTCGCACAAGCAGCCAGGCGCCGAACAGCGCCACCATGGCGAAGCTGGCGATTTCCATCGCCTGCGTGGCCTTCGTCATGGTGATGGAGGTGCCACGCAGCACCAGCCAGGCCGCACCGACAAGGCCGATGGCCATCAAACCCTGAATGAGCGCCGAAACGAAAGAAATGAGAATGCCGCGTTTCAACTGCGTTTCATTGGCGATCATGTAGGACGAAATGACCGCCTTGCCGTGGCCGGGGCCGGCGGCATGAAAAACGCCATAAGCAAAGGAGAGGCCGATCAGCGAGCTGAGCGCCCAGCCATCCTCGCGCATGGCCTTCAACGCGCCGGTCAGCGCACGGTAGAACATCTGCTGGTGCACGTTGATCCATTGCATCAGCGGCGCGAAGGGGCCGCCAACGGAAAAGGAAGGCTCGGCCGAGCCGATGCCGAGCGGCGACTGCGCATGGGCCGCACCGGCCACGGCAACGAGGCCGATGGCGACAGCGACGAGGCTTGCCCTGCGGCTCAGCATGATATCTCCAGCCGGGTGGCGAAGAGTTTGGTCATGTCGGTTCCGGTCGGATCGTTGAAGAAGGCATCGGTCAGCGAACTCTGGTTTTGCGAGATCACCTCGTCCGGATCGGGTCGGACGACATGATGCTTGCAGGCATTCAGGTCCTTGCCCTGCGTTGCTATATCGCCGTCCTTTGCGAAATCGATCGCCGTGTACATGGTCGGATCCCAGGCGCCGAAGGACAGCTTGCCCTTGACTGCGAGCGGTTTGGTTGGCTTCACGGAGAAGAACATCAGGATCTGGTTGTCCTTATAGTCCACGTGAATGGCGTCGGGCTTCCCAAACTCCACCGGTTTTCCATTGGCGGTGATGAAGGTGTAGTAGGAATATTCGGCAAGCGATTCCTTGACCGTATTGCCGATTTCCGCCAGCTCGTCCTTGTCGAGCTTCAGATCGCTGTTCTTGTCGTAATCCATCACCACGCTTGCGGAAAACATCTCGTCGAAACGCCAGATGTTGCGCACTTCCTGAACGGTGCCGTTCGGCCCCTCGACGATTTCCATGCGGGCTTCGGCAAAGATATGCGGATGCGCAACCGCCGCGACGGGAACGCAGGCGAGGCCGGCCGCGAGGAGCAAAAAGCGTCTGTTCATTATCCGGTCTGTCCTGCCTTCGAATCTTGAAGGCCCGACTCTAGCAGAAATTGGGACCGAATTTCGACCTGATGGGTTTGATCCTTCGCGCGGGCCGCCAAGGAATTTCAGAAGGTGCCGCTGAAGCGCGAGGTGATGCTGGAGCCGCTATAGGCAAGATCGGTATCGCGCTCGCCATGCAGCAGGCGGTTGAACTCCAGCTCAAGCTTGCTGTTCTTGCCGGTATCGAAGGACAGCGTTGCGACCAGCCTGCGCTCGCTGGTATCGTAATTATAATAGATCCAGTCCTTGTGGACGCGATGCAGCGCAAGATCGAGCCCCACCTTTTCGGTGAGCCTGCTTTTCATGACGAATTGAAAGCGGCGATGGAATTCCGCAATCGGATCATCCGGATCGAAAAGCGCATAGTCCTGCGAAAAGCCGACGCCGAAGGCGATGCGATCGGTGGCCTTCACCTCGGCCTCGGCCCGCAGATAGGGGCGGGTGTGCTTTACCTTGTCGCTGATCTCATCGCCGGAAATGGATGTGAAACCCGCTTCGGCCAGAACCGCGAAACGGTCGGAGAACCTGTAACCATAGGCCAGAGAGCCGCGCAGCGTTTGGGCCGGGAAACGTTCATATTTTTCCTGCTGCCCCTCAGGCACGGCGATACGGTCGTAAACAAGCGTCAGCCCCGCCTCGCCACCGCCGAGCGATCGTGCATGTTCGGCCTTCAGCGATAAAAGCGCCTCGTTGGCTTCCAGTCGGGTGGGCAGGAAATAGGCCGGGCGGAACCGCGCCTTGCCTTTCATCAGGCTGGCGATGCTTGCCGTCAAGGTGTTCTTGCCGCCAAGGGCGAGGATGCCGAGCTGGGAAGACGCCTCCAGCTTGTGATCCAGCTGTCGGTAACCAATGTCTTCTTCCGGCAGATGCAGGAAAATATCGCCGGCATCGCTGCGGGTACCGCGCAGCTCAACAGCCCATTCCAGCTTGTCGGAAAAGCGCTTCGTCAGACCCAGTGTAGCGATGGTGTTATGTTCATTGGCGAAACGATAGCGGGGTAGGCGAACCTCTTCCTGCTCGAGCGAATAACGCAGCTCCGCCCCCTCCAGCGTTATCTTGCCATTGAGCCCGAAGCCGGTGCGCAGCGATATCGCGCTCAGCCGGTTGGTGTCGGCGAAATAATTGCTGTCATAAGCAATGCCGGATTTATAGGTGACATTGTGCTCCTCGGCCTTTTGCTGCGCCTGCGCGCCGCAGGCGCAGGCAAGCCCAAGAACAAGCGCGATATATCCCCCCAGCCGCATTCGCATCTCCGGTCGCTAATTAAGCAATATCTTATATTTGGATGGTTAATAAAGTCTCCCGCACCGTTTTACGTTCGGAGCCGAAATTCATGGCGTCTATGCCGAAATAGAGATGGTGAGCTCGAAAAGATGATGTGTAAAATTCTATTAAAATCACCAGTATTAAAGTTAATTTTTCATTGTAATATTAGCATTTGCTTGAATTAGAATCCTCTAAATATACAGTTCAGTTACGCCAGATGGCGTGATCAAGCAAAAGAGGAGAGAGAAATGATTGCAAAGTTCGCTTGTGTAGCCGCTATTCTTACTGTCGCTTCCGTTGGTCAGGCCAATGCGGGCGGTCTTCTGGGAGGCATCCTGTCCGGCAACAGCAACAAGGGCGGCGCCCTTGTCGTCGTCTCGCCCAGCATCGATCTCGGTGTCAACGGCATCCTGTCCAATAACGGGATTCTGAATGGCAACAAGACCGGCATTCTGAACGGTGTGCTGAACGGCAACAAGACGTCCGTCGATGTCATCGACAACAAGAACGGCGGCGGCAAAAAGCGCCGGCACTAACTGAAACGTGGAACGGGATGGCGAAACCATCGGGCTTTTCCCCATCCCGCTCCAACGGAACAGCTCGAAAATCATCAGGGATTTCCGACGCAGACGATGCGCGCAGCACATAAGCCGGCAACGATCCTCGAGTTGCGTGTGTTTGACGCATGGCGTTTCCGGCAAGAACAAACGGCGCATCGCATGACTGGAAGAGGGCCTCGCGGCCCTCTTTTTTGTCCGGTTTCTTCACAACATTGAAACCGAGCCGGTGTACCGGATGGGGAAGACGACTTGTTTTCTTCGAGAAGCGAAACCGCATTCGTTCCTTCGGACGGGCTTGAACCACAGAGCATTTTGGTGTGATGGTGGTCGCCGTCATCCCGTGCCGCCTCCCAGCCTTCACTCGATTCCCATGCCACAGAAAAGCACTTTGCCGGGCGCTTTCGATCGTCAGGCCTATATGATCGCGCTGCTGGTTTTCATCGCCGGCAGCACCAATGCTGCCATTGTGCCGTTTATCGGTTTCTACATCATCCAGGTGCTTGGCCATCCGCCGGCAACGCTCGGCCTTTACAGCGTGACGGCAGCGCTTGCCTCCATCATCGCCAGCCGTATCTATGGCGAGCGGGTGGATGCCGGTGTGCGGGTGAGGCCGTTGCTGCTGCTTTCCGTCGCCGGGGCTTTCGTGGCGGCGGCGGCGGCGAGTTTCGGGCATCTGGCGCTGCTGGTGGCGGTCACGGCGACAGGCATGGGGCTTTCCAACGCGGCCACCACACTTGTCTTCAGTTACGGCCGTTATCATGGCCGGATCGAGGCGCTCGATACCATCTCTTATAATGCTTTCCTCAGGATGATGGTATCGCTGGCATGGATGTTGTTGCCGGCTGCCGCCTTTCTGATTGTCGATCTCGCCGGTGCAAAGGCCGTCTTCGTGAACGCGATGCTGATGGCGGCCACCTGGGGAGCGCTTGCGTTTACAATCGTGCCGCGTGGCCAGACCTGCCCGATGGAGCGGCGAGATGAAGGCGGGGTCGATACGGGGCGCAACTTGCCGCTATTGATGGCGGCGGCAGCGAGTTTCTGCATGTCTTTCGCCCACGCTCTTTGCGCCTCGGCCCTGCCGGTGTTTCTGGTGCGTGAGGTGGGCTTGCCGGACTATGCGCCGGGCCTTTCGCTCAGCGTCAAATGCGCCATGGAAGTCCTGCTCATTCTTCTTGCGCCGCGCATCATGCGCCTGATCAGCGCACGGCTGCTGCTGAGCGGCGCGGCGATAACGGCGATCATCGCCTTCAACATCATCGCTTCCGTCACGACCCTGCCCGCAATGCTGCTGGGCGCTGCGATGGAGGGTGCATATTACGGCCTTTTTGCCGGCACCTGCCTCACCTTCGTGCAGGGCTTTGCCCGCGGACGCACGGCCCGGGCGACGGCGCTCTATATGAATTCGATTTTTCTCGCCGCGCTGTTTGCGGTGCCGCTAATGGGGTTCGTATCGCAATATGCCAGCTTCGGCACCTCTATTCGCCTTGCTTCAGTCGGGGCGGGTGCGGCGCTGCTGCTGCTGTTTCTGACGCGGCGGCAAGTGGCGGAATAGGGCGTTCCGGCGAAAGTGCGGAGCAACCCATTACGCCATCCCTCAAGCCGAAATATCGATGATCCCGCAATCGCCCGCTTCGGACGCAAAGGCGAGCAGTTTGCCGGTAGCGCTCCAGTCCATGGACGTAATAGCGCCCTTGCCGGGGCGGCGCAGCAGGGCTTCCTTGCCGTCGGCGAGGCGCACGCCGAGGATCATGCCGTCGATGAAGCCGATGGCGAGTACATCTTCCACCGGATGGAAGGCGACATTGGTGGCCATGATATTGGCGCGGCTACCGAGTTCTTCCGGGGCCTTGCCCATCGGGCCATCCTTGCCGGAGAAGGGCCAGACGATTGCGGCGGGGGCGCCCGATGAGGCGAGCCACTTGCCCTTTGCCGACCATGACACGGATTTGACCTTGGCGGGATAACCCGTCATGCGCATGTGGCGGGCTTCCATGCCGCCCTTGGTGGCTTCCATCTTCCAGCCGTGCAGGGCGTTTTCCTGCATGGTGGTCACAAGGAACTTGCCATCGGGCGAGAAGGTGACGCCGGTATGCGCACCCTTCCATTCCAGATCGACGGGATCGCCCGATGTTCCCACCCAGTGCAGTGTCACGCCGTTATAACGCGCCACCGCGATGCGCAGGCCCTTGGGGGCAAAGGCGATTGCCTCCACCGTGCGTTCTTCCTTGAATTCCTTGACCGTGCCGTCCGACAGCCGCACGAAGCTGGATTTGCCGACGCCATAAGCGACCGCCTTCTGCGGGCCGCCGGCAACGACGCCCACCCATTTGCGCGGTACATTGGCGATCTCGCTGATGCTGCCATCATGGCCGATGCGCAGCACGCGCCCGTCTTCGCCGCCGGAAAGCAGCGTGGCGCTATAGGGGTCACGAATGCAGGTCAAAAGACCGTCATGCGCCTCGGTCACCTTCTCGCCGCCATCCAGCCGGTGAATGGTGCCGGCGGCGGTGGCAAACAGAGGAATGTCGCCGAGAAAATGGGTCGAGACCACGTGGCCTTCGATATCAAGCGGGGCAACAGTCGGCATGGGGCATCGGTCTTTCGTATCAGTGTTTTTTGTTTGGTGGATTTCGGTCGCTGACAAAGGTCGGGAAGACCCGTTGGTGCGGTTTCAACCCGTTGCGTCATGGTCGGGCTTGACCCGGCCATCCACATGCTGGCGGCAATGGGTCCTCGGGTCAAGCCCGAGGATGACGTCGAGCGTGGGGAGGCACCGAGCATGAGCGTCTCGGTGCCTTCCCTTGAAAACCTCAGGCCGTCGCGAGGCAGGCGTTAAAACTCTTTTCCAGCTTCTCGCGGTCCAGTTCGCGGCCGATGAAGACGAGGCGGCTTTCGCGCTTTTCGTCTTCCTTCCACGGGCGCTGGTGATCGCCCTCGATGATCATGTGCACGCCCTGCACCACGTAACGTTCCGCATCGCCCTTGAAGGCGATGATGCCCTTGAGGCGCAGGATGTTCGGGCCGTCTGTCTGGGTGACTTTCTGGATCCACGGGAAGAACCGCTCGGGGTTCATCTCGCCGCCGCGCAGCGAAACCGACTGTACCGTCACGTCATGGATCGGGGAGACCGCGCCATGGTGGTGATCGTGGCCATGGTCGTGCGCATGGTCATGATCGTGGTGATGATGCCCGTGATCGTGGTCATGATGATGGTGATCATGGCCGTGGTCGTGATGATGATGATCGCAATCGGGGCCGCAAACGTGGTCGTCATGGCCGTGCTCGAGGAAATGCGGGTCGTTTTCCAGCGCGCGTTCCAGGTTGAAGGCGCCCTGATCGAGAACCCGGGCGAGATCGACGCCGGAACGGGTGGTCTTGTAGATACGGGCGGAAGGATTGATGGCGCGCACGATATCTTCGATGCGGGCGACTTCCTCCGGCGAAACGAGATCGGTCTTGTTGACGACAACGACGTCGGCAAAGGCGATCTGGTCTTCGGCCTCGCGGCTGTCCTTCAGGCGCAGCGGCAGATGCTTGGCGTCAACGAGGGCAACGACAGCATCTAGCTCGGTCTTGGCGCGCACGTCGTCATCCATGAAGAAGGTCTGGGCGACAGGAACGGGGTCGGCAAGACCTGTGGTCTCGACGATGATACCGTCGAAACGGCCCGGACGGCGCATCAGGCCTTCCACGACGCGGATAAGGTCGCCACGCACCGTGCAGCACACGCAACCATTGTTCATTTCGTAGATTTCCTCGTCGGATTCGACGATCAGATCGTTGTCGATGCCGATCTCGCCGAATTCATTGACGATGACAGCGTATTTCTTGCCGTGGTTCTCGGAGAGAATGCGGTTGAGAAGCGTCGTTTTGCCGGCGCCGAGATATCCCGTCAGGACGGTGACTGGAATGGGCTTGGCTATAGCTGTTTCGGTCATGGAAACCTCGTGTGGAGCAAGGCCGGTCGCGGCCTTAAGGAATAAGTGTCGTCGTCCATATAGGCGCGACGTTCCGGCAGTTCAAAGGGATTCTGGCCGGTTTCGGCTGAGTTTTTCAAATTTTGTTATGAAATAACGTTATGTCAAAAGCGTGGACATCTTCAAGCAGTTCGACGAGGCCCGATACAGCATGGGAAATCAGCCTTTCGCCCTTTTCGGCCGAGGCGACTGCCGCGTTTCCGGCAACGCCATCGGGATTCAGGTCGCTCATCAGCCAGCCGAAGGCGTGGGGGCCATAGGCGCGCAGATGTCTGAAGCGCTGTGCGAAGTCGCTTTGGCGCGAGGGGAAATTCTCGGCTTTTTCCATCGCCACACGTTCGGGGTGAAGCGCGAGCATGACGGATGTCTCGATATCGCCGCCGTGGATGTCGACCGCCTTGTCCTGCGGCTTCACGATATCGGCAGGCACGCCGAAACGGGTCCAGCTTGTGGCGACCGCCAGCATACCGAAACGGGCGCGGGCCTCGGTGGCGACGACGGTCATCAGCGGTGAATTGCCGCCATGAGCGTTCAGCATCACGAATTT
The DNA here is from genome assembly GCF_027956555.1 of Agrobacterium sp. ST15.16.055. NCBI lineage: Bacteria > Pseudomonadati > Pseudomonadota > Alphaproteobacteria > Hyphomicrobiales > Rhizobiaceae > Agrobacterium > Agrobacterium sp. ST15.16.055. Next base: position 276,762 of record NZ_JAQKGN010000004.1, on the reverse strand, counting down.
GCGCACGCCCTTTTTATATTCCGCCTCGGCGATGCCGAGCCAGCGCTCGATGGCTTCATCGTAACGCAGTGTCTTCGTGCCCGGCACGTCCATGTGTTCGATGGAATAACCGACCGGCTCGACCGGCAGGAACGAGACCGGCAGATGGGCCGGCAAAACGGCGGCGAGGCGGGAGACGATGCCTTCGGCAATCAGCGTATCGGTCTCGAAGGGCAGGTGCGGACCATGCTGCTCGTGCGCACCGAGCGGCAGGACGGAGATTGCTCCTGTTGCGCGAAGATGAGGCTCTGTTACGTTTTCGTCGTGATAATGCGTGTATGAGTTTGGCATCTGGCAGTCCGCGCGTGCATTCGATAAGGATTTCCAGCAACATATATCGGTTCCGCCACAGGGTAAAAGGCACTCGCATATGAGCAAGGACAAATCCGGGAACAAGGACAAAAGCGCCAAGAAGGAAAAGGGCGGCAAGAAGGCCAAGGACGCCAAAAAAAGGGATGAGAATTTCAACCCCGAGGAACTGGCGCAATCCATCACTCAGGCCGCCCGCTCCATGCGCACGGCGCTGAGCCACAGTCTTGCCGAAAGCGGCCTTTATGCCGGACAGGACGGCGTTATCCTGGCGCTGGCGCAGGAAGGCAGCCTGACACCCGGGCAGATCGCCCAGAAACTCGGCGTCAAGGCGCCCACCATGACGCGCACGATCGGCCGCATGGAAGCCCAGGGCTTCGTGGAGCGCAGCGGTGACGACGAGGATGGCCGTGTGACGCTGGTGAAGCTGACGGAAGCGGGTCTGAAAAGCGTCGAACACATCAATGTTTCCATCGCCAATTGCGGCGCAAGAGCCGTCGAGGGGCTTTCGGCCAAGGATGTGCGTAACATCGTTAAACTCTTGAAGGCGATAGACGCCAATCTTCAATAATTTTTGCTGAAATTTTTAAAAGAACCATCTGTTTTGTGGGTATTCCTTAAACGGGTTGCGGATTTTGTTTAAATTGTTTAATTGCAATTTAAACGGAGCTATCCGTCATCGACGTGCGTTTGGGGAGGAATGCCGTGGCCCAAAAGGTCAAATTGTCCACGATTGCCGAAAGCCTCGGACTTTCGACCGCCACCATTTCTCTTGCATTGCGCGATAGCCCGCTGGTCGCCGCCGATACGCGGGAAAAGATCAAGGAACAGGCGCGGGCGCTGGGTTATATCTATAACCGCCGCGCCGCCAGCCTGCGCACCTCCCGCTCCGGTATTGTCGGCGTGGTGTTCCACGATGTGATGAACCCCTTCTATGGCGAAATCCTGAAAGCCATTGAAAGCGAGCTGGACCGCAGCCGACAGACGTTCATCCTGTCCAACCACTACGATTCGGTGGAAAAACAGCGCACCTTCATTGAAACGCTGCTGCAGCTCGGCTCTGACGGCATCATCATGTCTCCGGCCATTGGCACGCCGGTCGAGGACATGACGCTCGCCGAAGAAAACGGCATGCCCGCCATTCTGGTGGCCCGCTCCATGGACGGCGTCGACATGCCAACCTATCGCGGCGATGACAGCTACGGCATTTCGCTCGCCACCAACCACCTCATCAGCCTCGGCCACCGCACCATCGCCATGGTTGGCGGTACCGACCAGACCTCGACGGGGCGTGACCGTTATCAGGGTTATGTCAATGCGCTGCGCAAGGCGGGCATCGAGGTCGATCCGAACCTGCGCATTCCCGGCCCGCGCTCCAAACAGGGCGGCTTCGAGGCGGCGGTGCATTTCCTCTCGCTGCCGCAGAAGCCGACCGCCGCCGTGTGCTGGAACGATCTCGTCGCCATCGGTCTCATGAACGGCATTTCCCGCGCCGGTCTGGTGCCGGGTGTCGATATTTCAGTAACGGGCTACGACGATCTGGAGGAAGCTGCCATCGCCACCCCGGCGCTGACCACCGTTTCCAACGGCCAGGCCGAGGTGGGGCGCTTGGCGGCCCGCGCGCTGCTGGACAGGCTGGCGGGCAGCCATGAACCTGATGGTATTCACCTCATCAAACCGGAAATGCGCATCCGGCAATCGACTGGGCCGGTGCGGCCGCGGGTGTGAGCTTAACCCCACGGCAGGAAGTGGTCTTGGCGACGCCAGCCGCGCCGAGGTCAATCCTCGGGCCTGTCCCGAGGATCCGCAACCTATTGATTTTGTTGGCATGGTTAGACCCTTGGACAAGCCCAAGGGTGACGTTGCGAAAAGCTGTATCCATCGCGCTCAATGCCGTGATGTGTGCTCCTTTTAGAAGGTCACACCCTGCAGCGATGAAACAGCCCGGCACGACGGTGCGAGGCGCCGCCAAAAAATCGGCATGAAACCTCCGTCTGCCTCCACAACATCCCCTTATTGGCCTTTTCACGGCGGTCGTTGTTTGAAAAGATCGCCGCCATGAGGAGTGGGATGGCAAGCGGTTCGCTTGACGACCACTCCTGATATCGGAATGTTATCTGGAGGAATATCCGCTCATGTCTGGCAAAAAGGCCGTCGTTCTCATTCCCGGCAAGATAAACCCGCGCGTTCTCGAACGCCTCGAAGGCAAGGTCGAGATTGTGGCAGTGCCTGCCGGTGCCGAGCCGGTTTTGCCGGAGGGCGCGGCCGGACGCGTCAATGCGATTGCTGTTTCTGGCGCCGTCAACGCCAAATGGATCGATGCGCTGCCGAAGCTCGAGATCATCGCCAATTTCGGCGTGGGTTATGATGGTGTCGACGCCAAACACGCCGCCACCCGTGGCGTCGTGGTGACGAATACGCCTGATGTGCTGAATGACGAAGTGGCCGATACGACGATTGCGCTGTTGATTAACACCGTGCGCCGTCTTTATCAGGCCGAGACCTGGCTGCGGGATGGCAAATGGGTTGGCGAAGGCCCGTTCGCACTGTCGCCGTTTTCGCTGCGCGGCCGCAAGGTCGGCCTGTTCGGCATGGGCCGCATCGGCCAGGAAATCGCCAAGCGGCTTGAACCCTTCAAGGTGGAGATCGGCTATCACACCCGCAGCAAGCGCGACGAACTCTCCTACACCTATTATGGCTCGCTGAAGGAAATGGCAGAGACCGTCGATACGCTGATCTGTATCGTGCCGGGCACACCAGAGACACACAAGGCGATCAATGCCGACGTGCTGACCGCGCTCGGGCCTGAGGGCGTGTTCATCAATGTAGGCCGCGGCTCCAGCGTCGATGAGGACGCACTGCTTGAGGCGCTTAAAAGTGGCGCTTTGGGGGCTGCCGGTCTCGACGTGTTCTATGCCGAGCCGAAGGTGCCGGAAGCTTTCCTGTCGCTGCCGAATGTCTCCCTGCTGCCGCATGTCGCCTCCGCCTCGGTTCCCACCCGCAACGCCATGGCCGATCTGGTGGCCGATAATATTCTCGGCTGGTTCAGGGACCGCAAGGTGCTGACGCCGGTGCCGGAGACGCCGGTCAAGGGCTGAGGCCTTTCCTCCGTCCTCGGGCTTTTGTCCCGAGGATCCAAACACGTCGCGTTAGAGCAATCGTTTGCAGATGCTCGGGACAGGCTTGAGCATGACAAAGGAGGTGAGCGTGGCGCTCACCCCCTATCTGTCCCTATTCCGCAATTTCCTCCGTCGCCACCCAGCGCCCTTCTGCAAATGACCGGGCCATGGCGTGAATGCTGCGCTCGATCTTCAGCCCTTCGTCGAAATCGATGATATGGGCCTTCTTGCCTTCCATGGACGCTATCAGTTCCCGGCATTCGATCACTTTCAGATCGTTGAAGCCGAGGCCGTGGCCGGGGGCTGGGATGAAGCGGTCGTAGGGCTTGTGGTGGGGGGCGGTGAGAATGGTTCTAAAGCCCTGTTCTTCCGGGCGTCCGTCCGTGGTGTAGAGCTGGAATTCGTTCATTCGCTCCTGATCGAACAGGATGGAGCCGGTGGAGCCATATATCTGGATGGCGATGCGGCCCTTGCGGCCCCAGGCGGAACGATTGGCGATCAGCACGGCGGAAATGCCGCCTTCCAGCTTCAAGAGAACGCTGGCAAGATCATGCGTCTCGACCGCACGTTCGCCACCGCCGGCAAGCGGGCGGGTTTCGTAAGGTTTGACCATGTCGGTGATGGCGCTTTGCGCGTGGCCGAACAGGGCGAAGAGCAGTGACAACGGATGCACGGCGAAATCATCCAGCGCACCGTAACCGGAGGATGCCTCGCTCTTCCAGTAGAAGGTCTGGGTCGCGTCTGCCATGAAGTCCTCGTCCATTTCGGCCCGGACGTGATAGACCTTGCCGATGGCGCCTTCGTCGATCAGGCGGCGGATATGGCGGATGACGGGGTTCTGGATGTAGTTGTAACCCATCGCCGCTGCCTTGCCGGATCGGCGGGCCGCATCGCGCATCTTCACCGCGTCAGTAAAGGCAGGCGCCATCGGCTTTTCGCACCAGACGTGCTTACCGGCCTCAAGTGCGGCAATCGCCATTTCCGGGTGAAAGGCATTTGGTGTGGTGACGGAGATGACGTCGATCTCCGGGTCTGCCAGCAGATCGCGCCAGTTGCCCGTGGAACGGACGAAACCGAACTCCGCCGCTTTTTTGGCAGCAAGCTCCGGGTTGACTTCCGCGAGCGTCACGAGGCGGGGGCGTTCCACATCGCCGAAGACGCTGGTGACGTTGTTCCACGCAAGCGCGTGGCATTTGCCCATGTAACCGGTGCCGATAAGGCCCACGCCAAGAGCGGCCATGGTCATTCCTCCCAAAATTTAAAGTGAAAATAGCGGTCAGGGATTATCGCGCTTGAAAATCCAGTCATGATCGGGATGGTTCTTGAACCGCCATTTGCGCATCGGCCCGGCCATCACGTTCAGATAATACATATCGTACCCATAGGGCGCGCCGCAGGGGTGGTGACCCTTCGGCACCAGCACGACATCCCCGTCCGATACCGCCATGGTCTCGTCCAGCGAGCCGTCTTCGGTGAAGACGCGCTGGAAGCCGAAACCCTGCGCCGGGTTGAGCCGGTGATAATAGGTTTCTTCCAGATAGGTCATGTCGGGGTAATTATCCTCATCATGCCGGTGCGGCGGATAGGACGACCAGTTGCCCGACGGGGTGAAAACTTCCGTCACCAGCAGGCTGTCGGCCACATCGCGCTCTTCCATGGCGATGGGGAAAATGTAACGCGTGTTGGCGCCCTTGCCGCGCTCGGTCAGCTGCACGCCATTGGGGCCAATCTGCTGCGCCTCGCGGTTGCCTTTTTCGCCGGGCGCGGTGCAGACACCGATTGTGCAGTCCGTCGTGGCGGTCAGCGACCATTCGGAGCCGGCGGGAACATAAACGCAGTGCGGCGGCTTGCGCTCGAATACATTCATGCGGTCGCCGAGTTCACCGAAGTCCTTACCGCCTGCGGAAATCGTCGCCTTGCCTTCGACCAGCACGAGGATGACTTCCGTATCGCCGGTGTTTTCCGCCGCCGTTTCGCCCGGCTTCAGGCGGTAAAGGCCGAAACCGACATAACCCCAATCCGCGCTTTGGGGCGTGATATCGTGCACCTTGCCGCTGGTCGCGACCGGCTTGCGCAGAAGTGAGGTCATGGTGGTGTTCCCTTTTTTGGTCAGTCGTTCAATTCATCGGGCGGCTATTCCCGCGTTTCCCTCATCCCGGTGACGAGCACAGGAACGAGGGAGAAAAGGCTTCAAGCAGCCTCAGCCTTGTCCAGCCCCGCTTCGCGCGCAAAAGCCTTCAGCGATTTCAGCCCAAGGCTCTGATATTCAAACGGGTTGCGCACATCAGGGTCCTGTTCGGCCTCGATCACCAGCCAGCCGCTGTAATTGTGCTCGGCGGCAATTTTCAGCACGGCTGAGAAGTTCACGCCGCCCTCGCTGTCACCTGGCACGGTGAATACGCCGCGGCGAACGCCTTCGAGGAAGGAAAGCCGCTCGTTCCGAACCTGCTCGGCAATGACTGGGCGCACGTTCTTGGCGTGGATATGGCCGACGCGGCCCATGTATTTCTGCGCGACGCGGACGGGGTCGCCGCCGCCGAACAGGCAATGGCCGGTATCGAGCAGCAGATGGGTCTTCGGACCGGTATGCTTCATCAGGAGATCGATCTCCTCTTCGCTCTCGACCACCGTTCCCATATGGTGATGATAAACGAGGGTGATGCCCTGTTCCGCGGCAAAGGTGGCCAGCGCCTCGACACCTGCGCCGAACTTTGCCCAGTCCTCGGCCGCAAGGCGCGGACGGTCGACCAGCGCCGTGTCATCGGCGCCGTGGATGGCGTTGGAGGTTTCGCAGACGATGATGACCTTCGAGCCCATGGCCTTCAGGAGATCGAGCGCCGGCTGCATGGCCTTCTTTTCGGATTCGATGTCGTCGGTCAGGAGGTTCAGCGAATGCCAGCCGGAGACGAAGGAGAGGCCGCGCGGCGAAAGCACGCCCTTCAGGCCTTCCGGGTCGGTCGGGAATTTGTGCCCCTTCTCGATACCGTCGAAACCGATCTTGGCGGTTTCATCGAGGCATTGTTCCAGGCTGATATGCGCACCCAGCGTCCGGTCGTCGTCATTGGACCAGGCAATCGGGTTGGTTCCGTAACGGATCATCTTACTGTCTTTCCTTGACATGGGTTTCATAACGGACGCGGGCCGGGCCGATTTCGGCGCGGTCGGAGACTTCGGGCACCGCCACATCCCACCAGTGACCGCCGGCCTGCGGGGTCGGATAGGGGTCGGTATCGATGACGATGACAGTCGTGTGGGTGGAGGCGCGCGCGGCTGCGAGCGCGTCTTCCAGCTCCGCGATGGTGGAAACCTTGCGCGCATCCGCTCCCATCGAGCCGGCATGGGCGGCAAAATCGATGGCGATGGGATTGACGTTGCTGTGGGCGTAGAGATTGTTGAACTCCGCGCCGCCGGTTTCCATCTGCAGGCGGTTGATGCAGCCATAGCCCCTGTTGTCGGTGATGACGAGCGTGATCTTGACGCCCATCGCAACCGATGTCGCAAGCTCGGAATTCATCATCATATAGGAGCCGTCGCCGACCATGACGATCACATCGCGGTCCGGTTCCGCCATCTTGATGCCGAGGCCGCCAGCCACCTCGTAACCCATGCAGGAGAAGCCGTATTCCATGTGATAGGAAAGCGGCAGCTTGGATTTCCACAGTTGGTGCAGCTCGCCCGGCATGGTGCCGGCCGCGCACATGACGACGGTATTGTCACGCGACTGGCGCTGGACAGCGCCGATCACCTGCATGTCGGTGGGCAGGCTGTTCACATGCTCCTCGCCCGGTGCCGCCGTATCGGCATCGGCCTTTTCGAACCATGCTGCCTTGAGGCCCGCATCGGTCGCCGCAAAACGATGGCTACCGAGCGCTGCGGAGAGTTTTTCAAGCCCGATTTTGGCATCGGCCGTCAGGCTGATCGCATCGTGCTTGGCGCTGTCATAGGGCTGAACGTTGAGTGCCAGGATCTTGCGGTGCGGGTTTTTGAACAGCGCCCAGGAGCCGGTGGTGAAATCCTGAAAACGCGTTCCGACGCCAAAGACCAGATCGGCTTTTTCGCTGATTATATTAGCGCTTTCCGCACCGGTCACGCCGACGGGACCGAAATTGAGATCGTGATCCCACGCCAATGCCGATTTACCGGCCTGCGTTTCGACGACAGGAATGGAGTGGGTTTCGGCAAAGCGCTTCAACGTGTCGGTTGCGCCGGCAAAATGCACGCCGCCGCCGGCAACGATGATCGGGTTCTTCGCGGCCCTCAGCGCGGCGACGGCCTCTTCGAATTCCACCATATCCGGCTCGGGGCGGCGCTGACGCCAGACTCGCTTTTCGAAGAAGCTGACAGGGTAATCATAGGCTTCCGCCTGCACATCTTGGCAGAACGCGAGCGTGACGGGGCCGCAATCGGCCGGGTCCGTCATGGTGCGCATGGCGCGGGGAAGCGCCGTCAGCAACTGTTCCGGGCGCATGATGCGGTCGAAATAACGGCTGACCGGGCGGAAGCAGTCATTCACCGTCATCGTGCCGTCGCCGAAATCTTCGAGCTGTTGCAAGACCGGATCGGGACCGCGATTGGCGAAAACATCGCCGGGGATCAGCAGAACCGGCAGGCGGTTGACATGCGCAAGCGCTGCTGCCGTTACCATGTTGGCAGCGCCGGGGCCGATGGAGGAGGTGACCGCCATGGCGCGCCGGCGACGCAGCTGCTTGGAATAGGCAATCGCCGCATGCGCCATGGATTGCTCGTTCTGGCCGCGATAGGTCGGCAGTTCTTCGCGAATGCCATAAAGCGCCTCGCCGATGCCGGCGACATTGCCATGGCCGAAGATGGCCCAGACACCGGCAATATAGGTCTCGCCATGCTCATTCATCTGCGCGGCGAGGTAACGAACCATAGCCTGCGCAGCCGTCAATCTGATTGTCTTCACGCTGCCTCTCCCTTTTTGGCGCGCGCCTCATCCCATATACGGCACAGGCTGGTATAGCGCTGCGCCATGTCCTTCACCGCTTCCTCATCGGTGATCTTGCCACCGAGCCAACCCCGCGCGGCGTCGGCGAAAATCGTGCGGCCAACGGCGAAACCCTTGACCAAATCGAAACCGGCGGCAAGGCGGAAGCTCTCCTCCAACTCGCTTTGCGGTGCGTCTAGACCAAGAACGACGATGCCCCGCACGTAAGGATCGTTGCTGTGCACGGCGTCGCAGGCATTTTTCCATGCCGCGCGAGTCTTCATCGGCTCCAGTTTCCACCAGTCGGGATAAACGCCGATTTCGTAGAAGCGTTCGATGATGCGCGCGGCGGTCAGATCATCTGTCGGGCCGACCTTGGAGGGAATGACCTCGAGCAGCATTTCCAACCGGTTGCGGCGGGTCGCCTGGAACAGACGCATTACCGTCTCCTCCTGCGCGGCACGCATCTCGTCGGTATCATCCGGATGATAGAAGCACAGAACCTTGACGACATTTTCCAGCGGCCATTCGGAAAGACCGCCGAAATCCTTGCCGAGTTCGGGTTCCAGCGTCAGCGGGCGCGAACCCGGCCATTCCACCGGGCGACCGATCCACAGGCCGGAGCCGCTGGCGGCAAACAGGGCGTCGCGGCCAAGACGTCCGTCGCAGAGAATGCCGTAACCCGGCCTGTCGCCGGCAACCTGCTGCGCGGCCTGAAGGCATAGCTTCTTGAAAGCGCCGATCTGCTCGTGCTTGACGCCAAGCTCGTCGGCTATGGCTTCCAGTTGCATGCGGTGATCGAAGGCGAAGACGCGCATCGTGTCCCAGTCGCCCTTGCGGTTGGTGGACCAATGCACCTGCTCCAGCGCCTCGTCCTTGCGCAGCGCCTTGTTGCGAATGCCGGCCTTGAAGAAATATTGCAGCTCTTCCCAGCTCGGATAGGCGGGCGTGCAGCCGTGGCGGGAAACGGCAAAGGCGCCACAGGCATTGGCGTATTTCAGCGTCGTCGGCCAATCCTCGCCGCGCAGCCAGCCGCGGAACAGCCCGGCCATGAAACCATCGCCCGCGCCGAGAACGTTAAAGACCTCGATCGGAAAACCTTCGCCCGTCTCGCCATCGTCCAGGCTTGCGGGAATATCGCCGGTGAAGACAACGGCGCCCATCGGGCCGCGCTTGCACACCAGCGTCGCATTCGAAACCTTGCGCACGGCGTTCAGCGCGGTCAGCGTATCGGTGGAACCGCCGGCAATGTGGAATTCTTCCTCGGTGCCGACGATCAGATCGAAGAGATGTAGGGTGGATTGCAGCTTGGCGGTGACCTTCTGCGATTCCACAAAGCGGCTTTCGCCATCGCCATGGCCGGCAACACCCCAGAGGTTGGGTCGGTAATCGATGTCGAGCGCTGTTTTCGCACCGTTTTCGCGGGCAAGTTTCAGCGCCTTCAGCACGGCTGCTTCCGTCTTCGGATGCGACAGATGCGTGCCGGTGGCGCAGATGCAGCCAGCCTCGGCAATGAAGGCGGGATCGATGTCGTCTTCGCTAAGCGCCATGTCGGCACAGTTCTCACGATAGAAAATCAGCGGAAACTGGTTCTGGTCGCGAATGCCGAGCAGCACGAGCGCCGTCAGCCGCTCCGGGTCCGTCTTCACGCCGCGCACATCGACGCCTTCGCGCACCAGCTGTTCGCGGATGAAACGGCCCATATGTTCGTCACCCACACGCGTAATGACCGCGCTGTTCAATCCAAGGCGTGCAGCACCGGCTGCAATGTTGGTGGGAGAGCCGCCGATATATTTGGCAAAGGAGGCCATGTCCTCCAGACGGCCGCCGACCTGCGAACCGTAAAGGTCGACAGACGAGCGCCCGATCGTGATAAGATCAAGTTTTTTCAAAAGGTTCCTCCTTAGCACCGCACGCTGGCGCGGTCTGCCTCATATGTGTCGAGCGGATCAGGCAACCATGCCGCCAGTTGTCGCCATCCCGCTCGGGTGAGCCTCCTCCGCTCACTTGTCCCGTCACGAGACGGACAGTCGTGGAATGCCCGTTTCATGGATTTGGATCATAAATTCTATTTTTTCCATTTTCAATAAAAATATTCAGGCGGTCTTGCGTGTTCCGACAGCAACCGCCAGCGTGATGGCGAGACAGAGCGTGGCCGAAAGCGATCGGAATGCGCCGAAATCGATTTCCGTCACCGTCAGAAGTGTTGCACCGGATTTCCGGAGCGGATTGACCGCGGAATCGGAAAGCGCCACGACCGGAATACCGTTGGCGCGGGCGTTTTCCGCAAGCTCCAGCGTCTCAGTGGAATAGGGCGAGAAGGTGATGGCGATCAGCGCGTCGTCGCGGGAAATGGCGCTGATGTTGCCGAGCCCGCCAACCGCACTGTGCAGAACCGCCGGCACCTTCATCTTCTCGAACGCATAGGCCAGATAGCTGGCGATGGGGAAGGAGCGGCGCAAACCGATGATATGCACGGTGCGCGCCTGGGAGAGCGCTGAAACCGCCTCATCAAGCTGCTTCGTGTCGACCGATTTGAGCAGCATTTCCAGCGAGGAACGGCCGGCCTCCACGAATTCCGCCAGCAGGCCGGAAGCGCTTTCATCGCCCTTTTCACGCAGATGGTCGAGCCGTGTGGCGTAATCCGGCCAACCGCCGACATAGGAATCACGGAACAGCCGTTGCATTTCAGAAAAGCCGGAAAAGCCCATGATCTGGCAAAACCGCATGAAGGCTGAAGGCTGCACGCCCGCCCCTTCCGCCATTTCGGCGACGGTGGAAACGGCGATGCGATCCTGATTGGAGGCGACATAATCGGCGCATTGCCGCAATCGTTTCGGCAAACCCTCCGCGACCTGGAGCAGCCGCTCCTCAAAAGCCTTTACGGATTCTGGCGCCTCGATTGCCGTCATTGTCGTTCCTTCGTGCGGACTGAAATCGTGTGCACTTTAACTGCAGTGGAATTTTTATTCCATTGGGTTTTTTAGGAAACGGTAAATGAGGTCGGGTGGTGCTCGCGTGGCATTGCTTCCGTCATTCCGACGCAAAGCCGGAATGACGGGCTGAGGGTGAATTGCGTTTCAAATTAGTGCAGCCCGCCAACTCCGAGATGCGTATCGATAATATCCGGGTTTTCCGCAAGATCGCTGGATGGCCCTTCCCAGACGATGCGGCCGCGTTCCATGATGATGGCGTGGTCGGCGAAGTCGATGGCCATCTGGATGCGCTGTTCGACGAGGAGGATGGTCATTTCGCCGGATTGGGCGAGCTTGGAGAAGGCTGCCATCAGCTCCTCGCAGATGACGGGAGCGAGACCTTCGAGCGGTTCGTCGAGCAGCAGCACGCGCGGCTGGCCAAGAATGCTGCGGGCCGTGGAAAGCATCTGCTGTTCGCCGCCGGAGAGCTGCGAGCCGAGATTGCGGCGGCGCTCTTTGAGACGCGGAAACAGCGTGTAGGCTTCCTCGATGGCCGATTTTGGCCGAGCCTTGAGGCCGACAAACAGGTTCTCCTCGACGGTAAGCGTCGGGAATACATCCCGCGTCTGCGGCACGTAACCGAGGCCGGCTTTGGCGCGGGCGGCACTCGGCAAAGCGGCGATGTCCTGCCCGCCGATGCGGATATCGCCGGCGAAGCGTTTCGTCTGGCCGGCCAGTGTGGCGAAGAGGCTGGTCTTGCCGACGCCATTGCGGCCGAGCACGGCAAATCGCGAGCCCGACGGCACGGAAAGCGACAGGCCCTCGATGACCCTTGTCGGGCCGTAACCGGCGGTGAGGTTGGTGATTTCAAGCGGCGCTGCGGGCATCGGCGTAACTTCCCAGATAGGCTTGGCGGACTTCCGCATTGCTGGTGACGTCTTCCGGCGAGCCGTCGAAGATGACGGCGCCTGCGGCGAGCACCACCACACGTTTGGCAAACCGGAAAACCAGATCCATGTCGTGTTCGATCATCAATATGGCGAGATCAGCCGGCAGCCGGTCGAGCGCCTGTTCGATGCGCGCCGTTTCCGTGGAAGGCACGCCGGCGGCGGGTTCGTCGAGCAGCAGGATTTTCGGGCGAAGCGCCATGGCCAGCGCGATCTCGATCAGACGCTGCTGGCCATAGGCGATTTCGCGCACCCGAGTTTCGGCAAGCGCCAGAAGGCCGAGCGTGCCGAGAATGTCGCGGGCTTCGCTCATGACCGAGGGCATGGCGCGGTATCGGCCGAAAATCCGGCCCGTCTTGCCTTCGCGCTGGAGAATGGCAAGCGCCACATGTTCCTCCGGCGTCATGTCCTGAAACAACCTTGTGACCTGGAACGAACGGACGAGGCCGCGCTTCACCCGCTGGCTGGCGCTGAGGCCGGTCACATCCTCGCCGGCGATGCGCACCGTTCCGGCCGAGGGCTTGATATTGCCGGTGACAAGATTGACGAAGGTGGTCTTGCCGGCGCCATTGGGGCCGATCAGCACCGTGCGGTCTCCCGGCGAAAGCGACATCGACACATTATTGGTAACGACGAGGCCGCCGAAATTTTTCTTGAGGCCGGAGACTTCGAAAATGGCGCTCATTTGCGACCTCCACGAATGCGCGCAATGATGTCTTCACCCGCGCCATAAAGCCCGCGCGGCGCAAACAGCACGACGGCAATCAGCAGCAGGCCGACAATGGTGAGCCAGTGGAACGGGTTGGCGGCGGAAACCACATCCTCGAACCACATGAATGTGACGGTGCCGATCAGCGCCCCGTAAAGCGAACCTGCGCCACCGAGCACCAGCATGACCAGCCCTTCGGCTGAAAGCGTGAAGCTGAGGCTGTCGAGACCGACGACCTGGGTGGAGATGGCGTTCAGCGCGCCGCCAATGCCGGCGACGATGCCCGATATGACGAACATCTTCAAAATAGTGCCATTGACCGAACCGCCCATGGCCTGGATGCGGATGCTGTCCTGCTTGACGCCGCGGCACAACATGCCGAAGGGCGAATTGACCACCACCTTGAGGGCGAGGAACACGAGGAGCAGCAGACAGACGCCATAGATATAGGCGGTGCGGCCAAAAAGATCGAATTCGAAAGTGCCGAACAGGGCGTCGGGAGAGACGCCCGATAGCCCGTCGCTGCCGCCGGTCCAGCCGGAGGCTTTGTTGGCGGCCTCGTGGAACAGGTGAATGACGGCGATGGAAAGAACGAGCTGCGGCAGGCCGTGGGCGCGCAAGAGAACGGTGCCGGAGACCAACCCGGCCACGCCGCCCGCGCCTGCGCCGATCAAGGTCATCAGTAGCGGATCGGTGATCTCGAAATGGGCCGCGGCAATGCCGGCGGCATAGGCGCCCGCGCCGAAGAGCGCGGCATGGCCAAGTGTCGCGACGCCGCAATAACCGGTAACAAGATCAATCGACAGCACCAGCAGCGCGATGGCGATGATGCGGGTCAGAAGCGCCAGATTATCCGGAAACAGATAATAACCGGCAATCGCGGCCATAATGATGAGGAGCGGTCCCGCAAGCGTGCGCAGCGGTGAGCGCGCCTTCGGGATCTCTGCCGTTTCAGTCACGTCGTTCATGAGCACCGCCATCTCATTTCGCCCTTCCAAGAAGGCCGCGCGGGAACAGCGTGATGATCACGATGACCGCCAGGTAAAAGAAGAATTCGCCATATTCAGGAGCAAGATACCGCCCGGTCGTGTCGATCGCGCCGAGCAGAAGACAGGCGATCAGCGCGCCGGGAATGGAGCCTGCGCCACCAACCGAGACCACCACCAGGAAGGTCACCATGTAGCGCAGCGCATAATAGGGTTCGACCGGCAAAAGTTCCGCGCCGATGACGCCGCCCATGGCGGCAAGGCCGACGGCGATGGCAAAGCTGACGGCGTAGATGATTTCGGTGCGCACGCCGAGTGCGGCTGCCATGGCGGCATTATCGACGGCTGCGCGCAGCTTGATGCCGAAGGCCGTCTTTTCGAAGGTGAACCACAATGCGCCGGCCACGGCCAGCCCACAGGCAATGGCGAAGATGCGGTGCGTGGCGATGGTGCGGAAGCCGAGATCGGTGGGGCCGGCTAGTTGCTGCGGCAAGGGAATGGTCTTCAGCGTTGGGCCAAAGACGAAATTGGCGATGCCGATGATGCAAAACGTGATGCCGATGGTCATTAGCACCTGCGTCAGCTCCGGCGCGCCATAGATGCGGCGATAGAGGAAACGTTCGAGCGGAATGGCGATGACGATGGTGCCGACGATGGCGACGAGGATCGCCACGGCGTAACCGAGACCGAGGCCGTGGGCGGCATAGGAGGCGAGGTAACCGCCGATCATGGCGAAAGCGCCATGCGCCAGATTGACCACCCGCATCAGCCCCATCGTGACCGAAAGGCCGATGGAGATGATGAACAGGACCATGCCATAGGCAAGCGCATCGACAAGGATGCTGAAGACCGTCTGCATGCTGAAAAGCTCCTCCCGGTGCTGCAATGCCCATCCGGGCCGGAGACGGGCCGCTATTGGCGACCCGACAACGTCGTCAAAACTGTTCTTTACTTCGCGGCGGCGAGGCCCGGATCACCCTGTTTTTCGAAGGTCTGGACTTCCTTGTTGTAATAATTGCCGTCATCGCCCTTGGCCACTTCGCGCAGATAGATGTTCTGCGTGATGTGGCGGCTTTCCGGATCGATGCTGACCGGGCCACGCGGGCTTGTCCAGGAAAGACCCTTTACCGCGTCCACCGCCTTTTCCGCATCCTGCTTGCCGCCGGTGGCCTCGATCATCTTGCTGATGACGTACATGCCGTCAAAGGCGCCAACGGAGGGGAAGGACAGTTCCTTCGGATTGCCGATCGCCTTGGTGGCGGCTTCCACGAAGGTCTTGTTCTCAGCGGAATCATGTGAGACAGCGTAATGGAAGGTCGTCTGCATGCCGAGTGCTGCCTCGCCGAGCGCCGGCAGATCGGATTCCTGTGTCAGATCACCCGGTGCGAAAAGTTTGACGCCTGAAGATTTCAGGCCGTTATCGTTGAAGGCCTTGACGAAGCCGAGCGTGGTCGGGCCGGACGGCAGGAAGGCGAAGACGCCTTGAGCGCCGGAATCCTTCACGCGCTGCATGATCGGGCTGAAATCATTGGTGGAAAGCGGCATGCGGATGGTTTCCACCACTTCGCCGCCGGCGGCGGTGAAGGCTGCCTTGAAGGCGTTTTCGGCGTCGACGCCCGGGCCGTAATCGCTGACCAGCGAAATGACCTTCTTCACGCCGCCGTCAAAGGCCACCTTGGCGATGGGGGTGGAGGTCTGCCAGGTGGTGAACGAGGTGCGCACCACATAGGGGCTCTTGGTCACGATGGCCGAAGTGGCGGCATTCATGATGACCATCGGCACATTGCCCTGCTTCAGAAGCGGCGTAACCGCCATGGCGTCGGGGGTGAAATAAAAGCCGGCGAGATATTGCACGCCTTCCTTGACCACCAGCTCCTGCGCCAGCGCCTTGGACTGCGCCGGATCGGCCTGCGGAACATCGCGATAGACGATTTCAACCGTATCGTCGCCGACCTTGTTGCCGTGAAGGGCGAACCAGGCGTCGATGCCGGCCTTGAAGTTCTTGCCCTGCAACGCGAAGGGGCCGGAGAACGGACCGACTACACCCACCTTGATCGTATCGGCATAGGCAACGGAACTAAAACAAATGGCCGCGATGGCGGCGGTGATCCGCATTTTCATGACTTCCTCCCAATTGATCCGTGGCTCCCGTCCACCGATCCAGGCTGTCAGATTGATGAGTGCGGCGGCCAAAGTAAAATGAAATAAGGGGGGGTATAAATAACCTGACGGTTATCAATAACGGCTTTGTTGCGCCCCGCCCCAAACCGGAAAGGACAATAACGCCGCCTGAAAGATTTTCAAACCGGTTCCGTCGCCGGTCGTTTCAGACGCGGGAAAACAGCTTCGGGTAAACTCGGTGCGCAATGGTGTTCACGCGAAGGCGAACGCCACGCCTTAACCAGTTTTAAGGGGATTGTTCGTAGCCTCGCGAAGAATATTTCTGAACTTTATTTGGTGTCTGATGAGCGAATATCAAAACAGAGCCGTTGAGCTGATGCGTAATCGCGTCGGCGAAAGTATACTCAACAACAAGATCGAACGCCGCGAGGCGTTTCTTCGCAAGGCGCTCACGCTCTATCTCGGCATGGGCGGAACGGCGGAGGGTGTTCAGGCCGCCGCGCGGGACGTCGCCACCACGCCTGCGCCGACCATCGACGTCGCCGTCGGAGACGTCATGTACAAGCTCGCAGCGGTCGGGCATGTCTCCGATCTCGATATCATCCAGGCTGCCTATAACAAGCTGGATGCCGCCAACTTGCATATTCTCAGCAAGGGCAAGAAGCTGCTGCAGAAGCAGCGGGACCAGAAGCTCGCCACCGCCGCGTCGGCAAAATAGGCGGACCGTCTCCGGTTGGGCGGCGGCCCATGCGCCATATGCCCCAACGCTGGCTGGAGCATATGGTCTTTACAGGCCATTGTTTCAGGCGATGACGGGTATCCAGATTTCCACGCTTCCCCGCCCGGTCTCAGGATTGAAGCGCCGGTCATAACGTTCGAAATCGGGAGAGTCGGCGGTTTTCAGTCCGGCATCGGGCAGCGCCTTGTTCCAGATCGTGTAGACCGTTCGTGGAAGATCCGAGATGTGTCCGTTATGGGTGAAGACCGCGTAGGATTGTGCGGGCAACTCGATATGATCCATGCCCGGTGTTGTTTTCAGCGCCTGGACGCCGGCGAGATAGGTGCAGTTGCCGGCTTCATCGGCGGCACTGCACACTCCGTAGGCGGCCCCGGATACCACCTCCTCGACCTCGCTTTCGCGCAGATTGAAGCGCTGCCAGAGGGCGGGAATGGTGCTGTTATTCTCCAGTGAGCACGGGGTACTGAGACCCACAACCATAAAGGCGTCGGCACGGCGTATTTCCGGCGGCTGGACTTCGACGAACATGTCGGTTTTCATTTTTAATGGCTCCATGAGATCAAGGGACGAGGTTGATCGGGCCTTGCGAACAGTGCTCGGTAATGCATTGAAATAATTCGCAAAGGCTCGCGTGAACGCCTCATGGGACCCGTATCCCGCATCAAGTGCTGCGGTGAGGATGTCGCCATCGCACAGCGCGATGGTTTCCGCCGCCTTGGAAAGGCGGCGTGCCCGGACGTAGGACATGATCGACAGGCCGGTGGAAAGCTGGAACAACCGGCACATGTGATGTGTACTGATTGCGCAGCGATCGGACAGGACCGTCAATGTAAGGTCCTTGTGCAGATCGGTTTCGATCTGCCAGATGAGCTTGTCGAGAGCGGGCATGGGGTCTCCTGTGGTTCACGCCCTTACCATGCAAAACCGCTCCGCTTCCTGCTTGATCGGGTTTGACTTGTTATCGCCTTTTCCCGCCGCTTTTGCTCCCGCCGCCTCCGACTGGCTCTATCAGGCGACCTGTGGTGACAGGATTTCCTGCCAGGCGTCATAGGCCGAGAGAACCGTTTCCATTTGCGCGGTATGGCCGGTGATGAAATCATTGCCATAGATGGTTTCATCGGGATATTCGGTGATCAGCGTCATCGGTACGGTGTGGCGGTCATCGACGGACGACAGGCACGGGAAGCCGTTGATGATGCGAAAACCGGTTTCACCGGCGTGGATTTCATAAAGTGCGATTTGTCGGTTGTTGTAGTCGAGCAGGCCGGGAATGGCGCCAAGATGGCGGGTCACCCGGTCGAGCAGGGCCTCGGCCTGCCTTTCCCAGTCCGCATGGTGGCGGATGATGAGGAAGAAACCCTTCGGTAGCGTCCACATGGCGAAATTGCGCGGTACATAACCGGAAAGCGGTCGGGTCCATTCGTGAGATGGATAACCGTGCAGGTTCACATGCAGGCTGGCACCGCTGATGTCCTGCGCCTTGAAGCGGATTTCCTTCTCGTTGATATGGCTGCCTGAATTTTCCAGCGTGCGATATTCGAGATCGTCGCCGAGCGCCGTGTAACGGGCTGCGTGATGCATGTGGCGCGGATTGTCGGCTCTCAGCCGTTGATGCAGGGCGTAACCATCCGGATTTTCCAGCGGCGAAATGGTGAAATGCGCGCCCTTGCGTCCGGCGAGCCTGCGGGCGGCCCGGATGGCGCCGACAATGCCTGTGGTCTCGTTAGGGTGCTGACCGCCGCTGATCATCACGGCGGCATCGCTGCCGGCGACATACCGAGCGGCAAGAATACGGCCGGAACGAGAGCGCGCCTCGAATGCCTCGCCGCCGATTTCTTCAAGCAGCTTCGTGAGCTGGCCTGCCGCAACCGGTTCGCTGGCTGTATCGATCTCCTGTTCGCGACCATCGAGAAAGACGGTGGTGAGCCTGCGAGCCTCGATGCGGACGGAGACTTCGCCCTCGCTTTTGACGATTTCCGGTACGATCTGGCCGGGCTTCAGTCCCCGGTCGCCAAGCGGGCGGCCGGATTTTTTCTGGAAGAACTCCAAGAGCGAGAAATAGAAATCTTCATGCAGGGCTTCGCGCAGGCTGACGACTTCGTCGCCAACCGCCAGCGGCAGATCTTCGGCCGGATGCGTGACGCGAATGTTCAGTTCTTCGAAATAGGGCTCGTTGTCACCCCAGCCATGGTCGGCGACGGCTTGGATCGCCGCTTCGAAAAGCCGTTCGAAATCCGTCTCCAGCCGCTCACCTGAAGCGTTGCCGGCAGGCCGGAACCAGCCGGTGGGAGAGACGTTGGTTTCGCCGACGATATCGGTGTGAACCCGGTTCGGCGCCAGAACCTTCAGGGTTTCCGTCTTGCCGTTGCGGCTCAGGGTAACATCATAATGGAACTCGTCGTCTTTTCGGGCGATGAAGTCGATCTTCGTATCGCCCACCAGCGCCGCCAGGGGATAGGCCTCCAACCGGAAACGGTTGGCCGGCGCGCTGGCGTGCACCGGGTAACGCACCTCGATGGTGTCGACGCCATCGAGGCTGATCTCTTCCAGAAAGGTGAAGAGAAGCGGCTTGTAAGCGCTGCGGATGCGGGCGCTGACACCTTTTTTCTTCAGCCGGTTTTCGGCTTCGCGACGGCTTTTGGCGTCATCGAAGCTCCATGCCTCGAAGGACTGGCCGGGTTCGGCATTGGCAAGAAGCGTATCCAGCGTGCGTTCGAAAGTCTGGTCGAAAATCTGGCTCATCGCTGTTACCTCGAGGTTCTGCCGGTGGGGTCGAGGCTGTCGCGCAGCCAGTCACCGAGAAGGTTGAGGCCAAGCACCGTCAGAAGGATAGCAAGACCCGGGAAGACGCTGACCCACCATGCGGTTTGCAGATAGGTCCGTCCATCCGCCAGCATGCCGCCCCAGCTCGGAATGGTCGGATCGACGCCGAGACCGAGGAAGGTGAGGCTGCTTTCGAGCAGGATGTTGTTGGCGACATTGAGCGTCATCAGCACGATGACAGGGCCGATCAGGTTCGGCAGCAGGTGCTGGAGAATGATGCGCCAGTCCTTCACGCCGATAGCGCGGGCGGAAAGGATAAATTCCCGCTCCCGAAGCGTCAGCACCGAGCCGCGCACGAGGCGGGCATATTGCACCCATTGCGAGACGATCAGGAGGATGATGGTGTTGGTGAGGCTGCCGCCGACAATGGCGATGAAGGTGATGGCGAGCAGGATGAAGGGCATGGCGAGCTGGATATCGGCAAAGCGCATGACCAGCATGTCCCAGAAGCCGCGATAATAACCGGCCACCAGTCCGACCGCGACGCCGAAGATGACAGCGCCGATGACGGAGGTGAAGCCGACCAGCAGCGAGATCTTGCCGCCGGCGACGACGCGCGCGAGCACGTCACGCCCCAGCGGATCGGTGCCGAGCGGATGGGCGGCATTGGCAAACGGCTTGGCAAGGCGCGCCATGAGGTCGATCTTGTCGGCCCCGCCCGGAAACAGCACGTCGGAAAAGATGACGGCAAGGCAGATGATTGTCGTCAGCGACGCGCCGAGGACGAATTCGAGATTGGTGAAGCGCGAAAGACGCGAGGTTTTGGCAGCCATCGTCACTTACTCCGTGCGGATGCGCGGATCGACAAGGCCATAGGCGATATCGACCAGAAGGTTAATGCCGACGATCATCAGCGACAGCACGGTGATGACGGCCTGAAGCACGGGATAATCACGCGCGCCGACGGCGTCGAAGGCCAGCGTGCCGAGGCCCGGCCAGTTGAAGACGCGCTCAATGACGACGATGCCGCCGAGCAGCCCGCCGAATTGCAGGCCAAAATAGGTGATGAGCGGAATGGCGCAATTGCGCAGCGCGTGCTTGTAGAGAACCTTATTTTCGCTCAGCCCCTTTGCGCGCGCCACCATGACATATTGCGAGCGCAGCGTATCCAGCATGGCCGTGCGCACCAGCCGCACATTGGTAGCCGTCAGGATGACGCCCATGGTGACGGCGGGCATGATGTAGCTGGCAAAACCGCCCATACCGCTTGGCGGCAGCCAGCCGAGCGTGATGGAGAACAAGAGCACCAGCATGGTGGCCAGCCAGAAATTCGGGAAGGACAGGCCGACGAGCGAGAAGATGCGGATCACCTGATCGGCCGTCTTGCCGCGCGAGGTTGCGGCCTTGATGCCGAGCGGGATCGACAGCGCAATCGAGACCGCCATGGAGATGAAGGCGAGGAGAAGCGTTGCGGGTAGGGCATCCGCGATCAGGCGCGAGACGGGCGTGCTGCCGGTGAAGCTGCGGCCGAAATCGAGCGTCACGAGACCCTTCAGGAAGCTGAAATATTGCACGAAGAATGGCCGGTCGGTGCCGAGCGCTGCGCGGATGCGCGCCAGATCGTCTTCCGTCATGCTGCCACCGCCCTGGAACATGGTGACGGCGGGGTCACCGGTGAGGCGGATGGCGAAGGAAACGAGAAGGGTGATGGCGATGACGACAAAAATCGCCTGCAGCAATCGCTTGATGAGGAAACCGGCCACGTTTTTTACCTTGAAGAGAGACCCGACCTTGCCCGCATTGCGGCGGGCAAGGTGTGTTGATCAGAAAAACCAGCCTGATTATTCGACGGTGACGTCGGTCAGCTTCAGGCGGTTATCCGGCGGTGCCACAAAACCCTTGACCCGCTTGTTGATGCCGTAAATGGCATTGGTGTTGTAAAGCGGGATTTCCAGCGCGCGTTCGGCGGTATAGCTGCCGATTTCCTTGAGAATCTTTTCGCGCTCGGCACGGTCGGTCAGCGGCCGCTGGGATTCCAGCATTTTGTCCAGCTTCTCGTCCTTGTCGTAAGGGTTCCACTTTTCACCGGAGTGATACATGGAATAGGCCGTGTTGTCGTAATCGAAGGTCCAGCCGCCCCATTTTTGCTGGAACATCGCGCCGGTCTTGCCCTGCGGGATGATGTCGTTCAGGAGAACGTTGGTCTCATAGGGCTTGATGGTGGCGGTGATGCCGACCATGGACAGATAGCTGGAAATGACCTGCGCCACCTCGTTCATCGTCGCGTCATTGCCACGGATATCGATCTGGAGCGCCGCACCGGGCTTGACGCCGGCTTCCGCAAGAAGCTTCTTTGCACCTTCCGGATCGTAGGGCAGCGGCTTCAGCTCCGGATCGTAACCGAAGGACAGCGCGCTCTGGAAGCTTGCAATCTCGGAGGCCTGACCGGCGAGGATCGACTTGACGATGGTGCCACGGTCGACGGCCATGATGATGGCCTTGCGCACCTTCGGATCGGCGGTGATGCCATCACGGGTGTTGAAACGCAGCGCATCGACCGTCGGGCCGGGCACGCTGACAATCTCCAGCTTGGAATCGCCTTCGATGACCGGGATCATCCCGATCGGAATGGTGGGCGGAATGACGAGATCGACGCGGCCGGCCTGCAACTCGGCCACGGCGGTCGCCGGCTCGGAAATGAAGCGATATTCCAGTTCGGAAAGTTTTGGCGCACCGCCCCAATAGTCGGCGTTGGCCTCCAGCTTGATGTTGGTCTTCGGTGCGTAGGAAACGAATTTGAACGCGCCGGTGCCAACCGGGTTGAGGTTGAAGTTGTCCTCGCCCTTTTCCTGAATGTACTTCGGCGGAACGATCATGCCGCCATAACCGGCAAGCTTGGTCAGCAGCACCGGATCCGGCGCCTTCAGCTTCATGTCCACCGTGTAGTCATCGATGACATCGACGCTTTCGATGGCGACATAGTTGGAGCGCTGGGGGCCCTTGGCACCCTGTTCGCCGAGAAGGCGCTCGAAGGTGAACTTGACCGCGGCGGCGTTGAAGGGCTCGCCATTGTGGAACTTGACGTTCTGGCGCAGCTTGAAGCGGATGCGCTTGCCCTCATCCAGCTCTTCCCAGGATTCGGCAAGGCCGGGCACGAGTTTCAGGTCCGGGCCGCGATAGGTCAGGCCGTCGAAGATGTTGGTGGCGACGGCAGCCCATTGCACGAGGAAAGTGTCGATCGGATCCCAGCTGCCCGGGTCCTGCGGGCTGGAAATGGTCATCTTGCCGGCGGCAAGAGCCGGTGCGGCGGTCAAGGCCGATGCGGCCATGGCAAGCGCGACGAACGTTGTCGTCATCCCCTTCTTGATTATTGTCATCTACCTGTTCCTCTTCAGATGGTTGCGGTTCTGGTTGTTATTCAGGCGCTCTTCGCGATGAAGTGGCCCGGATTGATTTCCTCATGGGCGAGAATGGCCGGCTCATCACCGACACGGCGCACGGGATTGGGGATTTCGCCCTCGATCATGGCGATGCGGCGCTCGATGGTCGGATCGGCGACTGGCACGGCCGAAAGCAGGCGGCGCGTATAATCATGCGTCGGCGTTTCGAACACCTGACGGCGGCTGCCCATTTCCATGATCTGGCCGAGATAAAGCACCGCGACGCGGTGGCTCATCTTTTCCACGACAGCCATGTCATGGCTGATGAAGAGATAGGCGAGACCACGCTCGGCCTGCAAATCCATGAACAGATTGATGATCTGCGCCTGAATGGAGACGTCGAGCGCCGACAGCGCTTCGTCTGCAATGATGAGCTTGGGATCGGAAGCCAGTGCGCGGGCAATGCAGACGCGCTGGCGCTGGCCGCCGGAAAACTCGTGCGGATAACGCGCGGCATGTTCGGAGGAGAGGCCCACACGCTCCAGCAATTCATCCACCCGCCGCTTTACGGCCTTCTGATCGTTGATCAAGCCATGGGTGTTGATCGGCTCGGCAATCGAAAAACCGACCGTCTTGCGCGGATCGAGCGAGGCGAAGGGGTCCTGGAAGATATATTGCACTTCCTGGCGCATGCGAAAGCGCTCCGCCGCCGACATTTCAGAATAGCTGCGGCCATTGAAGGCAATTTCGCCCGATAGCGCCGTCTGCAGCTGCTGGATGGTGCGGCCGATGGTGGATTTGCCGGAACCGGATTCGCCCACCAGTGCCAGCGTTTCGCCGGCGTGAATATCGAAGCTGACCTTCTGCACTGCGCTGAGGCGATGGGTCGCCTTGCCGAACAGGTTCTTGCGGATATCGAAACGCACGAACAGGTCCTTCACCGACAGCAGCGGCTTCGCGTCATATTTCGCAGTGTTTTGCACGCGCTCTTCACCAACCACGACCGGCTGGCCATCTTGCAACACCGTGAGCGGCAGGCGCTTGGGAAACTCTTCGCCTTCCATGCTGCCGAGACGCGGAACGGCGGAGAGCAGGGCGCGCGTGTAAGGGTGCTGCGGATTGGCGAATATATCCTTGACCGGACCTTCCTCCACCTTCTTGCCCTTCCACATGACGACCACGTCATCGGCCATTTCCGCCACCACGCCCATATCGTGGGTGATGAAGACCATGCCCATGCCGAGCTTCTTTTGCAGGTCGCGCATGATGTTGAGGATCTGCGCCTGAATGGTGACGTCAAGCGCTGTCGTCGGCTCGTCGGCGATCAAAAGCTTCGGCCGGCAGGCGAGCGCCATGGCGATCATCACGCGCTGGCGCATGCCGCCGGAAAGCTGGTGTGGATACCGTTTCAGAAGTTCTGCCGCATCGGGCAGGCGCACCATTTCGAGAAGCTCCTGCGCCCGCGCCATCGCCGCCTGTTTGCCCATTTTCTCATGCAGCACAAGCACTTCGCATATCTGGTCGCCGATGGTGAAGACAGGGTTGAGCGAGGTCATCGGCTCCTGGAAGATCATGGCGATCTCCTTGCCGCGGATCGAGCGCATTTCTTTCTGCGACGCCTTCAGCAAGTCCTTGCCTTCAAACAGGATTTTGCCGGTGGGGTAGGTCGCGCCCATCATGTCCGCAAGTCGCATGGTGGAAAGCGAGGTGACCGATTTTCCTGATCCGGATTCGCCGACGACCGCGACCGTGCGGCCGGGCTCGACGCGGAAGGAGATATCGTCCACGACGCGGCTGTTGCCAAATTCGACGCTCAGGCCTTCGACCGAGAGGAGGGCGTTTGCGTGTGCGGCAGTCATGTCAGCGTCTCCGGCGTGGCGCACGCGGCAAGGCTGGCGTGGCCATATGAAAATGAGCAAGGGGAAATGTCTCGGGCACGCCTGCTGGGCGACACCGCACTGAAGGCAGAGAAGGCAACGAAAAGTCGCATGTTTCAGGCCGCTTTGCCGGCAAAATGCCGGTTGGCCGCCGCCCGCTGAAACGGCACATTCGATGCCCCCAAAGCGCCGCAGGCAACCTCAGCGGCGCTGGCCGGACGATTTGCGTAGGACGCAGATTCGACGATGCGCATGTAACTCTAATTCCCCACCCTTGTTTTGCCGAAAAAGCTAACAAAACCGAACAATCATGTCCAGAGTGTTGAACAATTTTTATGTACTGCTCTACAAATACGCAGCTGCACCGATTTTGAGCGCGGGTTCTGGAAGAATGCTTCGCAATGATGCGCGTATTTCGAAATGATCGTCGATAGAACCTTTGAGACGAATGATGAGGAATGGAGTCCCGGCCATGAACGACCAGGCGGGCGCAGTCAGGCTGAGCGGATTTTTACGGTGCTTGTCGAAGGACGATGTCGAACTGGTCCGGCGCCGCCTTCCCGAACATCTTCGCCTGACCAGAGAGGAACCCGGCTGTCTTTCCTTCGAAGTGTCCGAGACGGACGATCCCCTGATCTGGCAGGTGGAGGAGCTTTTTTTCGACCGTGCTGCCTTCGATTTTCATCAGGAGCGGACGCGGGCGTCCGAGTGGTTCAGGGCGACCTCCGCCATTCCGCGCGACTATGAGATAACGACATTGGCATGAATGAAAACAGGCCGCAGCGGCATTCCTGCTGTCCGCGGCTTGTCCGGATTTCCCCGATCGTATTTCGGTGCCGGGATTTATTCCTTCGGCATGCCGACCGGCGGCGCAAGCCGTCTTTGCGCGGCGATGCGGAAGGGGGCGTTCATCGCGCCATAACCGCCATAGGCTCCGCGCCTTTCGATGATTTCGAAGAAGAAACCTTCCCCGAAGGTGCGGCTGTATATCTGGAAATATTCGCCATTGTCGTCGCGGTCATAAAGAATGCTTGCCGCCCTGAGCGCATCGGAAAATTCCGGTTCCAGCCCGAAGCGGGCTTCCAGATCGTCGTAATAATTGCGCGAGATCGGCAGGGCGTGGAACCCGCGCGCCTGCAGTGCTTTTGCTGTGGCGAAGATGTCGTCGGTGGCAAATGCGATGTGCTGGATGCTGGTGCCGAAGCCCTCGGCCAGAAATTTGCCGGCGAAGGTCTTGCGATTGTCGGCACCGTTCATGGTCAGGCGGAAATGCGGCGAGGGCACGCTTTCGATCGCCTGGCTGCGCACCAGCCCGCCGGGATCCACCACATCGACCATCGGCGTGCGCCGGGTGGAAAACAGCGAGGTATAAAACAGAAGCCAGGTCAGCATTTCATCGTAATGCGTTGTTTGCGCAAGGTGATCGATCCGCTTCAGTCCTGCGTCGCCCGCCTGTTCTTGGTTGTCGGTGGGCGCAAATTCCTTGTCCCAGATGGAGGAAAGCTCTGGTGAGCCGTCGAGGAAATAGATGACGCCGTTGCCCACGCCCTGAATGGCGGGAACGGCGACTTCGCCTGACTTGCGCGGCTCGGCGAAGGTGGGCGCGCCGAGCGCTTCTGCCCGGGCAAGGGCTGCTGCGGCATCATCCACCTTCAGCCCGAAGGCATAGGCATTGGTGCCGTGGATGGAATAGGACGCGCCCGCGAAACTGTCGCCGCCATCGCTGGTATTGATGACAATGCGAATATCGCCCTGCGTATAAAGATCGACATCGCGATTGCGGTGCCGGGCGGTGTTTTCAAAGCCGA
Source organism: Agrobacterium sp. ST15.16.055 (assembly GCF_027956555.1). NCBI lineage: Bacteria > Pseudomonadati > Pseudomonadota > Alphaproteobacteria > Hyphomicrobiales > Rhizobiaceae > Agrobacterium > Agrobacterium sp. ST15.16.055. The sequence goes on along the minus strand of NZ_JAQKGN010000004.1, from coordinate 250,102 downwards.
GCGTGGCGAGAAGGGCTTCCAGATTGGGTTTTTCTTCCGGTGCCGTGGTGAATTCGACGAATTCCACGCCGTCCGTCTCCACTCGTTCCGGCATTGATGGCACATCGATGCGGATGTCGGGTTCGAGACGCCGGACCTGGTCCATGAGATTGATGAGCGAGCGGTGGCCGTCTTCGGCAAGCAGCCGGGCCGAGCCGCCGCGGAACTGGTCGTTGAAGATTTCGAGCGACAGCGGGCCGCTGTAACCGGTTGCGGCGACGGCGCGCATGAAATCCACCACCGGCAGATCGCCTTCGCCCGGCATGTTGCGGAAGTGGCGGCTCCAGTAGAGCAGGTCCATGTCGATCAGCGGCGCATCGGCAAGCTGCACGATGAAAATCTTGTCGCCGGGAATGGAGCGGATCGAATTGGGGTCGATCTTGCGCGACAGCGTGTGGAAACTATCGAGAATGATGCCGACATTGGCGTGATCGGCGCGGCGCACCACCTCCCAGGCATCGCGGTGATCGCTGATATGGCGGCCCCAGGCCAGGGCCTCGTAACCGACGCGCACGCCATGTTTTGCTGCCAATTCACCGAGCTGATGGAAATCGGCGGCGGCGCGGTCGATGCCGCCGAGCGAGACCGGCGAGACATTCGAGCAGATCAGCATCAGATCGGTGCCGAGTTCGCCCATGATGTCGAATTTGCGCTCAGCCCTCTCGAGGGCCCGGGCGCGGTGCGGTTCCGGCATGCCCTCGAAATCGCGGAACGGCTGGAAAAGGGTGATATCCAGCCCGTGATCGGCGGCCAAGGCCTTCACCTCGCGCGGCGAGGCGTCGTAAGTCAGGAAATCGTTTTCGAAAATCTCAACGCCGGAAAAGCCCGCCTTGGCGATGGCCGCCAGCTTTTCGGGGAATTCGCCGCTGATCGATACGGTTGCAATGGATGTGCGCATTGGCATGCCGTGTCTTATTGTGTCATAGCTCGCCATATTGCCTTCCTTTTCAGCATTATGTACTGATTGGTTAATAAAGGGGCCGCCGCCGGATGGCAGCCCCGTCCAGGGAATGAAGCATGAGCAAAAGCACGACCTTGAGCGGCGCCCGCGATACCCGGCAGGCGAAACGCGACCCGGAAGGGGTGCGCCGCGACATTCTTTCGGTCGCGATGGAGGAGTTTTCGCAAAACGGACTTTCCGGCGCGCGTATCGATGAGATCGCGGCGCGCACGCGAACCTCCAAGCGCATGATTTATTATTATTTCACCGACAAGCAGAGCCTTTATCAGCGTGTGCTTGAAGAGGCCTATGCCAAGGTGCGCGGCGGCGAAAGCGATCTGGAGCTGGACGATCTGGAGCCGGCGGCGGCGCTCGACAAGCTCTGTCGGTTCACCTTCGATCACCACAGGCGCAATCCGGCTTTCATCCGCATGGTGATGATTGAGAACATCCACCATGGCCGGCATATGCAGTCGTCCGAAACGATCCGTCAGCTGAACCGCCCGGCGATCGACGCGCTCGAAAGCGTGCTGCTGCGCGGCCAGAAAAGCGGCGTCTTTCGCGAGGGCATCGATGCACTGGAACTGCACTGGCAGATCAGCGCGCTGTCCTTTTTCAATGTCTCGAATGTTGCAACCTTCTCGTTCATCTTCGGCGACAGCCTTTATACGGACAAGGGCCAGGAGACATTGTCGCGGCATGTCAGCGACATGGTGCTGCGTTATGTGCTGACGCCCGCCCATATCACGACGGGCGCGAAAGACGGTTGATGAGGTGGCGCAGCGCCACTTCATAACCTTCGATGCCGAGACCGGCGATCACGCCTTCGGCGCGGGTCGAGACGTAAGAATGGTGCCGGAAAACCTCGCGTTTGTGGATGTTGGAAATGTGAACCTCGATCACAGGCGCCTCGAAGGCATTGAGCGCATCGAGGATTGCCACCGAGGTGTGGGTAAAGGCGCCGGGATTGATGACAATTCCCGAAGACTTGCCGCGGGCTTCGTGAATCCAGTCGATCAGCTCATATTCCCGGTTGCTCTGGGCAAAAAACAGCTCGTGGCCAGCGGCATCAGCGATAGCACGGCAATTGGCTTCGATATCGGCGAGCGTTTCATAACCATAGATTTCCGGCTGGCGCTGGCCGAGCAGGTTGAGGTTGGGACCGTTCAGAACCGTGAAAAGGCTCATGCGACGCCCTCCGCCATGCAAAGCTCGGTAAAATGCGCCGTCATGCGCCCGGCATCCGGCTCGCGGCCGCAGAAGAGGCGGAATGCGCCGACGGCCTGAAACACCGTCATGCCGCCGCCGGGCAGGGTTCGACAGCCCTTTTTCGCTGCCGTCGCCAGCAATTCTGTGACAAGCGGCATGTAGACGATATCGGCCACCCAGTGCCGCCGTTCGATGAGATCGGCCGGAACCGGCATGCCGCGATGGGCCGGCATGCCCATCGGCGTTGCATGGATCAGGCCATCGGCAAAGGGCAGGGAGGCGGCGGGGTCTTTGACGGCAAGCGCGCGGCCTTCGCCGAAGCGGGCATTGAGTTCGCGGGCCAGTTGCTCCGCCCTGGGGAAATCCCGGTCGAAAATGTCGAGACGGGCGAAGTCGAGCTTCAATGCGGCATGGGCCACCGCAACGCCCGCGCCACCCGCGCCGACCAGAAGCGCCCGGTCACGCCGCGAATCCGGCAGGCCGCGCACGAAGCTTTCGTAAAAGCCGTACCAGTCGGTGTTGTGGCCGATGCGGCGTCCGTCCCGGAAGACGACCGTATTGACCGCGCCCAGCATGCGGGCATCGTCAGACAGTTCGTGCAGATGCGGAATAACGGACTGCTTGAAGGGATGGGTGATGTTGGTGCCGGAAAAACCGCGCGCTTCCAGCTCGTCCAGCAGGTCGGGAAGGGCGCCCGGTGGCAGCTTGCGGGCGGTAACGTCCACCAGCTCGTAGGAATAATCGAGGCCGTGAGCCGCCCCTTCGCGCATGTGCAGCGCGGGCGATTTGGAAAGCTGTATGTCGGCGCCTATCAGGCCGACCTTGAAGGATGTTTGTTCTGTCATGATCGGGTGTCGCTCATCGGACGGTGTGGGAGAGGCGGGATTATCCCCGCCCGCCTTAAGAGCGCGCGAACCTCAGTGATGGGCGAGAATTTCACCGAGGAACGTGCGCGTGCGCTGTTGCTTGGGATCGCGGAAGAATTCCTCCGGCGGGCCTTCCTCGATGATCTCGCCTTCCGACATGAAGATCACCCGGTCGGCCACCTGCCGTGCGAAACCCATTTCATGGGTCACGCAGATCATCGTCATGCCGTCACGGGCAAGGCCGATCATGGTGTCGAGGACTTCCTTCACCATTTCAGGGTCGAGAGCCGAGGTCGGCTCATCGAACAGCATCGCCTTCGGCTCCATGCACAGCGCCCGGGCAATCGCCGCGCGCTGTTGCTGGCCGCCGGAAAGCTGGGCCGGGTACTTGTCTGCCTGGTTGAGAATGCGCACGCGCTCCAGATATTTGCGCGCCGTCGCCTCCGCATCGGCTTTCGACAGGCCCTTCACCCGCATGGGTGCGAGCGTGCAGTTTTCCATGATGGTCTTGTGCGGGAAGAGATTGAAGCTCTGGAACACCATGCCCACTTCGCGGCGAACCGCATCGATGGCCCGGCTGGAATCGGACAGCATCGTTCCCTCGACCGTGATCTTGCCCTCCTGGATTTCTTCCAGATGGTTGATGCAGCGGATGAGCGTGGATTTGCCCGAACCGGACGGCCCGCAAAGAACGATTTTTTCGCCCTTGCGAACCGTCATGTTGACGTCTTTAAGCGCATGAAAGGCTCCATACCACTTTCCAACCCCTTCGAGGGCTATCAGCGGAACCTGTGCGGCGGCGGATTGCGGCATGGAAATCTCCTGCTTACTTCACGGTGAAGGGGATGTCGGGCAGGCTGTCCGGGAAGGCCGGGACTTCGCGCTTCATCCACTTGTCATAGATCTTGGCGAGCTGGCCGTCGGACTTGATCTTGTCGAGGAAGGCGTTGACGGTTTCGTTCCAGTCCTTTTCGCCGGGCCGGGTGCCGGCGCCGTTGTAGAGCGTCGTCAGGTCGAATTTCGGTTCGTATTTACCTTCGGCAGCCTTGTTCAGGCGGTCGCCGTAGAACTGGTTGCCGCCGACGGCCTCGACCTGGCCGGAAATCAGCGCCTGAATATTGGCGGCGTCATCGTCGAAGCGCAGGATATTGGCCTTGGAGCCGGCGCCTGCGGTGATCGAGGTGTCCATGGCGCTCGACTTCGGCACGCCGACGGCGATGCCCGTCAGATCGTCATAGCCGGCGATCTTCTTGTCCTTCGGGCCATAGACCGAGAGCACGTTGCCGGCATAGGGCTTAGAATATTGAATGGTCTTGGCGCGTTCGGCCGTCATGCCCATGGTTGCGAATAGCAGGTCGACCTTGCCGGTCAGAAGGGCCGGAATGCGGTTTGCCACGGCGAGCGGTACGAACTCAACCTTGACCCCGAGATAATCGGCAAAGGCCTTGCCGATATCGGCATCGAGGCCGTCCTGCACGCCGCTGGAATTAACGAAGCCCCACGGTGAGTTGTCGCCCTGAATGCCGATGACGACCTTGCCCTTGGCCTTGGCCTCTTCCACCGTACCGGCGAAAGCATCGACCGGTGCGATGAAGGGCAGGGCAACCGTTGCCGCGGCAAGCGCGAGCAGGGCGCGACGAGAGAATTTCATGCTGGTGGTTTTCATCTTTTGCTCCTCCTTACAAAGCTGATGAGTTTTCGAGACTTAACGGGATGCGGCCTGCAGCCGCTTTTCAACACCGGCGCCCCACAGGGAAAGCGGCCAGCAGATCAGGAAATACATGATGCCGACGATGGCGAAGACGGTGAGCGGGCGGAACGTCTGGTTGGAGACGATCTGGCCGGCGCGCGACAATTCGACGAAGCCAACAATGGCCGCAAGCGAAGTGCCCTTGATAAGCTGCACGAGGAAACCGATGGTGGCGGGCAGCGAAATCTTGAAGGCCTGCGGCAGAACTACGTCCTTCATGCGCGAGATATAGTGCAGGCCGAGCGCATTGGCGGCCTCCGTCTGGCCTTTCGGCACCGCCTGGATGCCGCCGCGCCATATTTCGCCAAGGAAGGCGCTCGCATGCAGCGTAAAAGCAATGGCGACCGCAACCCAGGCATCGACATTGAGGCCCGCAAGCGCCACGCCGTAATAGACCACAAAAAGCTGCATCAGGAGCGGCGTGCCCTGGAAAACGGCGATGAATGCCGTGCTCGCCCTCTGGATCGCCGGGCTGTCCGCGACGCGGGCAAGCGCCACACAAAGGCCGAAGACGCCGCCGCCGATAAAACCGATGATGGTCAGCGCAAGCGTCCATTTCAGGCCTTGCAGCAGGAAGAAGAATTCGTTGGGACCGATGGATGCCATTGTCTTCTCCTCACTTGACCGGATAGCTGAAGGATGTGCGGGAGATGAGCGAGAAAATGCCCATCATCAGCGAGGAAATGATGAGATAAAGCAGCGTGATCGAGAAATAGACCTCGAAGGACCGGAAGGTATCGGCCTCGATCTTCTGCGCCACCGAGGTCAGCTCGTAAGCGGCGATCGAGGTGCAGACCGAGGTGGTCAGCGTCAACATGATGAACTGGCTGGTAAGCGAGGGATAGACCGCCCGCAGCGCCGGCTTCAGGATGATGTGCCGGAAGATTTGCGCGCGGTGAAGGCCAAGCGCAAGCCCCGCCTCCACCTGCCCCTTGGGAATGGAATCCACGCCGCCACGAATGATTTCTATCGCATAGGCGCCGCCGTTGAGAGCCAGCGCGATGATGGCCGTCACCGTCGGGTTGAGCTTGATACCAATCTGCGGCAGGGCGAAGAAGATGAAGAATATCTGCACCAGAAACGGTGTGTTGCGAATGGTTTCCACAAAGCCGATGACGAGGCCGCGCAGCAGCTTGAAGCGCGAGCGGCGGGCGACGACGCCCAGAACGCCGATGACGGTGGCGAGCGACATGCCGGCAATCGCAAGGCCGATCGTCGCCAGACAGGCTAAAAGCAGCTCGGGCAGGCGGTCTATGACCGCCGAAAAATCGAGACTGTAAGACATTCTTCCTCCCAACCCGTTCGGGTCCGGACAGGCGTTTCGCCGTGTCCTTATCGCTTTGGGAACCTTACGGCGCCAAAGCCCTCCATTCGTCTGACCATGTCCAGAAGGTTCTTTTCCTCACCTGCGGCATGACTTCAACATGATTGTTTGTACCAGTTAGTTCATTTTTATGTCAAGCGCTACACCCGGTCAAAAAGCAGCTAAAAAGCTGTTTTTTCTACATTCTATATTTTTAAGAAAATCTTTTGTTATCAATGGCTAATGCGCAAAGACCCAAGCGATTCCAACGCGCGAAAATCCTGCCGCCAATGAGGTGGCGGGAGGTGCCGGGAAAGCTGATTTTAATCAAGAACTCGACGGTGTTCCGGTTAGCCGTCTTTCGCGCCCAGCCTGTCTATCTGTCCTGCGAGGCGTTCGGCGATCAGCAGGGACGCCCCTGTTGCCGTCACCATTTGTGGCAGTGTCATCCATTCCAGCATCCAGCCCGCGCCCGACCTTTCCTGTTCATGGACAAGCGACTGGTGCAACGCCGAGATTTGCACGGCATTGAAGCGGGCCAGTGCCACCAGCGTTTCGGCATTGACCGGGTTCTGTTTGTGCGGCATGGCCGAGGAGCCGCCGCCGCCGGAAAGGCGGATCTCCGCACCGAGCTCGGCCATCAGCGCGATATCCTGCCCGAACTTGCCGAGCGCGCCGGTGATCAGCGAGAGCAGATTGGCGAATTCGACGATGCCGTCGCGCTGGCTCTGCCATTGCGGCCTGTCGGCAAGGCCGAGCCGTTTTGCGAGATCGGCACGCACCGCTGCGGCATTGTCGCCAAGCTTTTCCAGCGTGCCGGCAGCCCCGCCGAATTGCAGGACGAAGCCGCTCTGTGCGAATGTTTCGAGCCGCAGCAGATGGCGTTCGAGCGGCGCAGTCCAGCTCGCCGCCCGGGCGGCGACGGTGATGCCGATGGCGGCCTGCATACGGGTATAGCCCGTCAGCGGGTTGCGGCCGTCGCGGGAGGCAAGGTCTCCCAGCGCATCGATGAGGTGGCCGAGGCGGGCCGTGATGATTTCCGCCGCAGCCTTCAGCCGCAGCATCAGGCTGGTGTCGATGACATCCTGGCTGGTGGCGCCGAAATGCACCCTGTCGGCCGCCTTGCCGCCGACTGACGCGCGCATCTGCCGGATGAGTTCGGGAACCACGACGCCGTCCTTCGCGACGCCATGGCGAAGCGCGGTCATATCGGCGGCAAAGTCCGAAAGCCGCGAAACGATTTCTTCTGCCGCCTCCTCGGGGATAATGCCGGCCTGTGCTTCCGCCTGCGCCAGCCCCGTCTCGAAACGGACCATGGCGTCGATATCCGCTCTTGCCGAAAACAGCTCGACGATTTCACTGTCGCCGAAGAGGCCTGACAGAAACGGATGCTCGAAGGGGGAAAGGCTCATCTTCCGTCTCGCTTTCTTTTGCGCATATCGTCGTCGCAAAACCGCTGCACACCTTAGCGCGATATGCGTCAGATATCGAAAAACACGGTTTCGCCTTCGCCCTGAAGACGGATATCGAAGCGATAAACGTTGCCTTCTTCCTTTTTGGCGACAAGCGTGGCGATGCGGCTTTTTTGCTCGATGCGGGCAAGAACCGGGTCGGCGGCATTGGCCTCCTGTTCTTCCGGGAAATACATGCGGGTCTGCAGGCCTATATTGATGCCGCGGGCGACGATCCAGAAGGTGATGTGCGGCGCCATCGGCCGGCCATCGCGGAAGGGCACGTTACCAGGCTTGATCGTCTCGAAGACGAATTCGCCCGTATCCATGTCGCCGGGCGAACGGCCCCAGCCGATGAAATTCGGATCGGCCTTGCCCCGCGTTTCGCTGGGGCTGTTGTAATAACCGTCGCAATCGGCCTGCCAGATTTCGATCAGCGCGTCCTTCAGCGCCATTCCCGCACCGTCATAGACAGTGCCGCGCACGCTGATGCGTTCGCCGCGAGCCTTGTCGTTATAAAGCGGACCGGAGCCGAGATCCCGCTCGAACACGCCCTCGATGCCGACGAAATTCGGCGTGCAGCCGATATGCACGTAAGGGCCTGCCGTCTGCGAGGCGGTTTCCTTGAGATAGCTGAGCGGCTGAACCATGGTCAGTTTCCCTCCATGCGGTTTTCGAAAAGGGTCGAGCGGCGGCCACGCAGGACGATATCGAACTTGTAGGCGAGCATGTCCATCGGCAGCGTCGCATTCATGTCCAGCGGTGCGATCAGGCGTTTGATCGCGTCCTCATCGGGGATGGTCTTCACGATCGGACATTTCCAGATCAGCGGATCGCCTTCGAAATACATCTGGGTAATCAGCCGCTGGGCAAAGCCGTGGCCGAAGACTGAGAAGTGAATATGGGCCGGCCGCCAGTCATTGACGCCGTTCGGCCAGGGATAAGCCCCGGGCTGGATGGTCTTGAACCAGTAATAGCCGTTTTCATCCGTGATCGTGCGGCCGACGCCGCCAAAATTCGGATCGATGGCGGCGAGGTAACTTTCCTTTTTGTGGCGGTAACGGCCGCCGGCATTGGCCTGCCAGAATTCCACCAGTGCGCCGTCCACGCCGCGGCCGCGTTCGTCCAGCACCCGGCCGTGGACCAGAATGCGCGGGCCAACAGGCATTTCGCCGGGGCGGGCATAGTTGAGGATGAGGTCGTTATCCAGCGGGTTGAGCATGCCATGGCCGAAAACGGGGCCGGTGATCTCGCTTTTGGTGCCCTCAAGCGAAATCAGGGCGCGCTGCGGCGAGCGCAGGATCGAGGTCTTGTAGCCGGGCGCATAGGCGAGCGGATGAATATCGCGGTTGCGCGCGAAGAAGGGCCCGGTTTCGGGCGGTTGGTTGCTCATTTCGTCTCCTCCCCATCGCCAGAATTATCAGCGGAACTATCGGCCTTCATACCGGCCAGGGCAAGCTTGGCGATCTTGAAGGCGTGGTTGGCGGCGGGCACGCCGGCATAGATCGCCACATGCAGCAGTGCCTCGCGAATATCCGCTTCGGTGGCGCCGGTATTGGCGGTGGCGCGCACATGCATGGCCAGCTCCTCGTCCTGCCCGAGGGCGGCGAGCAGGGCGATGGTCACCATCGAGCGCTCCCGCTTCGTCCAGTGGTTGCCGGACCAGACCGTTCCCCAGGCGGCTTCGGTGATGAGCTGCTGGAAAGGCTGGTCGAAACCGGACGTCAGGGTCTGCGCCCGGTCCACATGGGCGTCGCCGAGTACGGAGCGGCGGGTCTTCATGCCCTGTTCAAATCTTGCGTTCTTGTCGATATGGTCCGCCATCGGTCAATGCTCCGGCAAGGTATTGAGAAAAATGCCTGCCGCCTGTGCGTAAACGAGCGGCTGTTCGAGGCAGGGAATATGGCCGCAGCCGGCAATGGTGACGAAGCGGCTTGCGGGAATGAGACCGGCCAGCGATTGCACCAGTTCCGGCGGGGTAGAGCCATCCTGATCGCCCGCGACACAAAGCGTCGGCACGGCGATGCGCCCGGCCTCTTCGGTAAAATCCGCATCGCGGATGGCCGCACACGTGCCGCTGTAACCGGCCTCCGGCTGTTGCGAAAGCATATTGCGCGCGCCGGCATAGACGGCGTTGTCAGGCTGACGGAAGGCGGGTGTAAACCAACGCTCCATGACGGGATCGACCAGCGAGACGAGGCCGTCTGCGGCGATCTTGTCGACGCGGGCGTTCCACATCTCGGCCGTGCCGATCTTGTGTGCGGTGTTGCTGAGTATGAGCGCGCGCACCAGATCGGGACGGCGGGCATAAAGCCCCTGCGCAATCAGGCCGCCGACCGACAGGCCCCAGATGATCGCGCTCTTCACGCCAAGATGATCGAGGAGTGCGATCAGATCGCCGGCGTGATCGTCGATGGAATAGGGCGGCTGCCCGACATCGGAAAGCCCATGGCCGCGCTTGTCGTGCAGCACATAGGCATAATCATCGCCAAGCGCTTCAATCACCGCATCCCAGATGCGGAAATCCGTGCCGAGCGAATTGATGAAGGCGACGACCGGCTTGCCTGTGTCCAATCCCTTGACGTGATAATGGATCACCGTCTCGCCGCAGCGCAGAAAATGCATGATGTGCTCCTCCTGCCGGGGATATTGCAAGCGGGTTCCGGTTAAGTAAAATGACATTATCGATGAAAATCATAACCACTGGATTATATGAGCGATGGTCGATCAGCGTATCAAGTTCCGCCACCTGCAGACTTTCGTGGAGGTGGCGCGGCAAAAAAGCGTCATCCGGGCCGCGGAGATCCTGCATGTCAGCCAACCGGCGGTAACGAAGACGATCCGTGAACTGGAAGAGATTCTCGGCGTCTCGCTGTTCGACCGGGAGGGGCGCGGCATCCGCATCAGCCGTTATGGCGAGGTGTTCCTGCGCCACGCGGGCGCGACGATGACGGCGTTGCGCCAGGCGGTCGATTCGGTATCGCAGGAGGCGGCGCGCGCCGGTCCGCCGGTGCGGGTCGGCGCTCTGCCCACGGTGTCTGTTCGCATCATGCCGAAGGCGATGGCCGGATTTCTGGCGGAAAAGACCGGCAGCCCGGTGAAGATCGTGACGGGAGAAAATGCGGTTCTGCTGGAGCAGCTGCGTGTCGGCGATCTCGATCTCGTCGTCGGGCGTCTCGCCGCGCCGCAGAAAATGGCCGGTTTTTCCTTCGAGCATCTCTATTCGGAAAAAGTGCGCTTCGTGGTGCGCGCCGGCCATCCGCTGCTCTTACCCGGCCTTTCCGTGTTCGATCACCTGCATGAATATCCGGTGTTGATGCCGACACGCCAATCAGTCATCGGCCCAGTCGTCGATCAGTTCCTGATCGCCAACGGCGTGCCGGCCCTGCCGATCCGCATCGAAACCGTGTCCGACGCCTTCGGCCGCGCCTTCCTGCGCACCAGCGATGCGATCTGGATCATCTCGGAAGGCGTGGTGGCGGCCGATGTGGCGGATGGTATTCTCGCAATCCTGCCCGTCGAGACCGGCGATACCAGTGGCCCGGTGGGGCTGACGGTGAGGGCCGATACGCAGCCCACGCTGCCGCTGTCGTTGTTGATGCAGGCCATCCGCGAGGCGGCGGGCGAGTTGCTGGATGGTCGGCCGGAGGCTGTCTCTCAGTAAGGAAGCCCCACATAATTCTCCGCAAGCGCGGTGGAAGCGGCGCGCGATTGCACCAGGTAATCCAGCTCCGCCTCCTGTATGCGCTGGCCAAAATCTCCGGTATCGGGGAAGCGGTGCATCATTGTTGTCATCCACCAGGAAAAGCGCACCGCCTTCCAGACGCGGGAAAGCGCTTTCTGCGAATAGCCGTCGATGCCGGCCTCGGACTTCTCGCGATAAAATTCGATCAGCGCCTCGCTCAGATAATGAACATCGCTGGCGGCAAGGTTAAGGCCCTTGGCGCCCGTCGGCGGCACGATATGGGCGGCGTCTCCGGCCAGAAACATCCTTCCGAACCGCATCGGTTCACAGACGAATGACCGGAGCGGCGCGATGGATTTTTCAAAGGACGGGCCGGTGACCATGGCATCCGCATGGTTTTCCGGCAGGCGGCGGCGGATTTCGTCGAAGAAGCGCTGGTCGCTCCAGTCTTCCGGTCGGTCCTCCAGCGAACATTGAATGTAATAACGGCTGCGCGTGTTTGAGCGCATGGAACAGAGCGCAAAACCACGCGGATGGTTGGCATAGATGAGTTCGTGATTGACCGGCGGCACGTCAGCGAGAATGCCGAGCCAACCAAAAGGATAGACCTTCTCGAATTCCTTGATCGCCCCCTGCGGCACCGATTTGCGGCTCACCCCGTGAAAGCCGTCGCAACCGGCGATGAAATCGCAATCGATACGGTGGGTTACGCCGTCCTTCTGATAGGTGACATAGGGGCTTGCGCCATCGAAATCATGCGGTTCGACATTGCCGGCGTCGTAGATGGTCACAAGATTTGCCGCTTCGCGTCTATCCATCAGGTCATGGGTCACCTCGGTCTGGCCATAAACCATGACGCGTTTGCCGCCGGTCAGGTCGAAGAGATCGATGCGGTGGTCGCGGCCGCCGAAGGTCAGCGAAAAACCGTCATGCGGGAGGCCTTCCCGGTGCAGGCGCTTATCCGCGCCGACCTTTTCCATGAGTTGCACCGTGCCTTCTTCCAGCACGCCGGCGCGGACACGGCCGAGAATGTACTCCTTGCTGACCCGGTCGAGAATGACGGTCTCGACGCCTTCTCTGGCCAGAAGCTGGCCAAGCAGAAGCCCCGAGGGGCCGGAGCCGATGATGACGACCTGGGTGCGCATTGTTTCCTCCCGAACTTGTCTCCTATCAAGAAATTGACCAAGGGATGCTGCAAGCTCAATGGACTTTCTGATCGGCAAATTGCACAATCCGACCATTGTGAAGAGGAGCGAAGGAACATGCGGCTTGCTGCAAGCGAAGGTTTGTATGGCGAAGAGGCGGTGCAAGGCACTGATTTCCGCTTCCATTGCGAGACGCTTTTTTCCAGAAGCAGCCTGCACCGCTTTGAAATCGGCCTGCACCGCCACGCGGCCTTTCAACAAATCTTGTACATTTGGGGCGGTGAGGGCGATGCCCTGCTGGATGGTCACACCGAAGCGATCCGCCCGCCGGTCGCCATTGTCGTGCCACCGGGTTTCGAACACGGCTTCCGGTTTTCGCGCGATATCGGCGGGGTGATCGTTACCGTGCTGCCGGGCGCCCTGCCGGCATCGGTGCAGGCGCTGTTGCTGCGGAATTTCCACCGGCCTGTCCTGTTGCCGTTGCGGGATTTTGCCGATGGCGAACGCCTGCGCAGCGGGTTCGAACAGATTTCCGTCGAATATGAAACCCGTGAAACGGGCCGGGATGCCATTATCGAAGGTCAGTTGGCCATCGTGACGGGGCTTCTGGCGCGGGCGGCGCGGCCTCTGCTTGAGGGAACCGGCGAAGGTCTGGCGGAACAGCGTTTCGAACTTTTGTTGTCACTGATTGCACGCCATATTCGCGATCCGCAGAAAGCGGAGTTTTATGCGCAAAAGCTCGGTCTTTCCGAGACGCATCTCAATCGCCTCGTCCGTTCCGTTTCCGGCCTCAGCCTGCAGCGGCTGATCGCCAAACGCCAGATCGAGATCGCCCAGCAGGAACTGATCTTTACCGTTTCGAGCGTGCAGATGATCGCCGAGGGGCTGGGTTTTGCCGATCCGGCCTATTTCAACCGGTTCTTCAAGCGCGAGACCGGCATGACCCCGCGTGCCTGGCGGCTGGCGGAGAAGCGGAAAATGGGGGATTCCGGCGCGCGGCAGGTGCCGCTTCAGACCAGCATTCTTGCCAGTTCGCGCTGAACGGCAAGTAGGGCGGGTAGATATCGCTCCACCAGATCCTCCATCGAGGCGACCGAGGCGGCAAGCCCGACATTAAGGGCGGCAACCGTCTGGCCGCGCACGCTTTTCAGCGGAACGGCGATGGAGCGAAGGCCGATCTCGACCTCCTGATCGATCAGCGCATAGCCGCGATGGCCGGTGACCTCGATTTCCGCGAGCAGTGCGTCCAACCTGGTGATCGTCTTTTCCGTGCGTGCCACCCGCCTGGAGGCCTCGAGAATGGCGCGCTGCCGCTCGGCCATCTGCGCCGAAAGCAGAACCCGGCCCATGGAGGTGCAATAGGCCGGCAGGCGCGACCCCGGCATCAGCGCGATCGACATCACCCGCTGCTGAGCGGCACGCGCCACATAAACGATTTCGGTCTCGTCCAGGATGGAAACGGAGGTGCTCTGGCCGATCTCCTCCGACAATCGGTCGAGCAGCGGCTGGACGATCTTCGGAAGCGGCATGGTGGCCAAACAGCCGGTGCCGAGCCGCAGGACTTTCGGCGTCACGGTGAAGAACTTGCCGTCATAGGCCGCATAGCCAAGCTCCGAAAGAGTCAGCAAACAACGCCGCGTCGTGGCTCGGTCCAGCCCGGCGATCTCGGCGGCGTCAGAGATCGACAGGCGCGGCCGTTCGGCGCTGAAGGCCTCGATCACCCGCAATCCCTTGGCAAGACCACCCATCATGTCTCTTTCGCTGACGGCCATGTCCTAGCTCCGTTTGTGCGATATACGAACAAAAATCATATAACGCACAAAATCCTTGCCGTCGAGGTGGTTTCGGATTTACCTCACGGTCAGGCAGCCTTGCGGGTTCCATCCGCTCGGCTGGATGGAGGTTTTGAGAATGGACAAGACAATTAAGAGCGCTAAAGAGGCGCTTGCCGGCATCGGCGATGGTGCGACGATCATGATCGGCGGTTTCGGCGGCTCCGGCGCGCCTATCGAACTGATCCACGCACTGATCGACAAGGGCCCAAAGAACCTGACGGTCATCAACAACAATGCCGGCAATGGCCGCATCGGCATCGCCGCAATGATCGATGCCGGCATGGTCAAAAAGATGATCTGCTCCTTCCCGCGCTCGTCCGATCCGCGCGCTTTCACCGACCGGTATCTGGCTGGCGAAATCGAGCTGGAACTGGTGCCGCAGGGCACGCTTGCCGAGCGCATTCGCGCTGGCGGCGCTGGCATTCCGGCGTTCTACACCCCGACCGGCTTTGGCACGGAACTGGCGCAAGGCAAGGTCATCGCGGAATTCGACGGTCGCTCATACGTGCAGGAGCGATGGCTGAAGGCGGATTTCGCCATCGTTAAGGCGGAGCTTGGCGATACCTATGGCAACCTCACCTACAATAAGGCGGGCCGCAATTTTAACCCGCTAATGTGCATGGCGGCAAAGACCACCATCGCGCAGGTCTCGAAGATCGTCAAAGCCGGCGAGATCGATCCGGAGCATGTCGTCACACCAGGCATTTTCGTGAACGGCATCGTCGAAATCCCCGATCCGCAACAGGAAGAAGTCCTCATTCGCGCCGGAGTAGCCTACGCATGACCACGACCATCGACACCCGCGAAGACATCAAGCTTTCCAACGCCCAGATCGCCTGGCGCGCGGCGCAGGACATCGAGGACGGCGCTTATGTCAATCTCGGTATTGGCTTTCCCGAAATGGTGGCGCGTTACCAGCCGCCCGGCCGTCAGGCGATTTTCCATACCGAAAACGGCATCCTGAATTTCGGCGAGGCGCCGCCGGAAGGCGAAGAGGACTGGAACCTCATCAATGCCGGCAAGAAAGCCGTGACGCTGAAGCCGGGCGCGGCATTCTTCCACCATGCCGACAGCTTCGCCATGGTGCGCGGCGGGCATCTGGATGTGGCGATCCTCGGGGCCTATCAGGTGGCGCAGAATGGTGATCTCGCCAATTGGCGCGTCGGCTCCAAGGGCGTGCCGGCCGTCGGCGGCGCGATGGATCTGGTGCATGGCGCCAAGCAGGTCTTCGTCATCACCGAACATGTGACCAAGAACGGCGAGCCGAAGCTCGTTGAAAAATGCAGCTTCCCGCTGACTGGCGTCGGCTGCATCACCCGCATTTATACCAGCCATGCGGTGATCGATGTGGTGGACGGCCGTTTCGTGCTGCGTGAAAAACTGCCGGCGATGACCTTCGATGAATTGCAGGCCATGACCGGCGCGCCTTTGGCGGTCGATGGCGAGGTCGCCGATCTCGTCGCCCCGGAACTTTGAGGAAGAACTGATGACCGATGCATTCATCTGCGACTATATCCGCACGCCCATCGGCCGCTTCGGCGGCGCGCTTTCTTCGGTGCGGGCCGACGATCTCGGCGCGGTGCCGCTGAAGGCGCTTGTCGAGCGCAACCCGTCCGTCGACTGGGAAGCGGTCGAAGATGTGATCTTCGGCTGCGCCAACCAGGCGGGAGAGGATAACCGCAACGTCGCACGCATGTCGCTGCTGCTCGCCGGCCTTCCGGTGTCGGTGACCGGAACGACGATTAACCGGCTGTGCGGCTCGGGCATGGATGCCCTCATCACAGCCGCCCGCGCCGTGAAATCAGGCGAGGCGGAATTGATGATCGCCGGCGGCGTGGAAAGCATGAGCCGCGCGCCCTTCGTGCTGCCCAAGGCGGAGAGCGCCTTTTCGCGCAATGCCGAAATCTACGACACCACCATCGGCTGGCGTTTCGTAAACCCGCTGATGAAGGCGCAATATGGCGTCGATTCCATGCCGGAAACCGGCGATAACGTCGCCATTGACTATCAGGTCTCCCGAGAAGATCAGGACGCCTTTGCCGTTCGCAGCCAGCAGAAGGCGGCTGACGCGCAGGCCAATGGTCGCCTCGACAGGGAAATCGTGTCCGTGACCATCCCGCAGCGCAAGGGCGATCCGCTGGTGGTATCGAAGGATGAGCATCCTCGGGCCACTAGCCTTGAAGCGCTGGCGAAGCTGAAGCCGGTTAACAAACGCGATGGTGCGACCGTGACGGCAGGCAATGCGTCTGGCGTCAATGACGGTGCTGCCGCACTCATCATCGCGTCAGCCGAGGCTGCAAAGAAATATGGCCTCACTCCCATCGCCCGTATCCTCGGTGGCGCCGCTGCCGGCGTTCCGCCGCGCATCATGGGCATTGGCCCCGCGCCGGCATCCCAAAAGCTTCTGGCCCGCATCGGCTGGACGGCCGCCGATCTCGACGTTGTCGAACTCAACGAAGCCTTTGCCTCCCAGGGCCTGGCAACGCTCCGCCTGCTCGGGATCGCCGATGACGATCCGCGTGCGAACCCGAACGGCGGGGCGATCGCGCTTGGACATCCGCTCGGCATGTCGGGTGCGCGTATTGCCGGCACGGCGGCTCTGGAACTGTCGCTGACCGGTAAATCCAAGGCGTTGGCCACGATGTGCATCGGCGTCGGGCAGGGTATTGCCGTGGCACTGGAACGGGTCTGACCTTTCGCTCTAGCTTAGGTCCATTCTGATCCTCTGTGCTTGCGTTTTGGCGCGGGCACAGAACATGCCTGCGCGGGCAAGCTGGCGCTGGACTGGCCGCGGGATCGGCCATAGGGTTGTGACATCGTGTGCCAAGAGGTCTACATGCGTTTTGCCATCAACCACATCACCGCGCCGAAGCTCTCCCTTGAGGCGTTCTTTGCGACGGCCCGCGAACTCGGCCTTACCGAAGTCGAAATCCGCAACGACCTGCCTGATATCGTCGGCACGGTGGAGCCGGCGGCCGTGAAGGCGGCGGCCGAAAAGGCCGGCGTGACGATCATCTCGATCAATGCGCTTTATCCCTTCAACGTCTGGTCGGGCGACCTGCCTGCGCGGGCCGTCGCCATGGCCGATTATGCGGCGGCAAGCGGCGCGAAAGCGCTGGTCATGTGCCCGCTTAACGACGGTACAGTGGTTTCCTTCGACGATCTCGTGGCGGCGTTGAAGGCCATGAAACCGATCCTTAAGGAACGTGACCTGATTGGTTTCGTCGAGCCGCTCGGTTTCCCGATCTCTTCGATGCGCACCAAGGCCGAAGCCATCAGGGCCATCGATGCGGCAGGCGGCGGCGATGTCTACAGGCTGGTGCACGACACCTTCCACCACCATCTCGCAGGCGAGACGGAGTTCTTCCCCGAACGTACCGGCCTCGTGCATATTTCCGGCGTGATCGACCCCGGCGTCTCCGTCGCCGACATGCTGGACGCCCACCGCATTCTGGTGGATGGAGGCGACAGGCTGGAAAATATTGCCTAGATCAGGAGGCTGGAGGCGGCCGGTTACAAGGGACCTTACAGTTTCGAACCCTTCGCAACCGAGGTGCACGCGCTCTGAACGCCTTGCCGCCCGTGGTTTGCCGCGGGCGGTGCGCTCGATGGTAAAATGTGAGGAGCGGAGAGGAACGTTCGACGCATCTCCGTAAAGATCCCATAAAAGACATTGCCGAACTGATATTGACTTTTGCGTGTTTCGTCGTCGCGATTGTTACATAATGATCGCGTGTTCGCCATGCTCTAGAAATTCCAGCGTGATTTTGTGAATGGTTATATGTTTTCTTAATAAATCTTAATATAGCTCGTTCATAGCAACTATTATGTACGGCTTGATATTGTTAATATTTAAAACTGCATTTAAACTGTTTTGTAGTTGACAAATTTATTGCTTAAAGCTTGAAATGGTATCCAAGTTGAGTTGGGTGTTAGACTGTAAGGAAGTGATGTTTGACATGCCATTTTGGAGTCTGAAAGGAGGCCACTTGAGCTTGGAGCTGGAGTGGCGACGCCTGATGTGTTTGGCTTAAAAGCATGATTTGTAAGCTTGGCGCGTTCTCTGCGAGTCATCTGGAGGTTGGTTTGTCCTTCACACGAGGGCGGCCCACGGCGCTTGATTATTTTGTTGGACCGAGGCTCGTATGGCGACGTAGATATTATAGACGATATAATTCCGGAGTTGATTGTGAACGACGCGAGAGCACCCCACCGCCACAGCGGCGAGAGAAAATTTTATGTATTTGGCCCGGACATAACCGGTGGAGGTCCAGGTCATGGTCTTGTTTTTGTCAACAAAGAGAAACTGTTGACGCCACCCCGCCTGATCCTTCGTCCTGACGGCGGCGGCTTCCCAAAATTAAATGAGAGGCCGCACATTGCCTACGACAAGAAGAAGGGGAGACCCCCACGTGATCTGGAGGGGACGCTAAGCGGATACTGGTTCGTGTCCGAGCGACTGAAGAACATTTTTGAATCCATCGACGCAGCGGCGTTTGCTTTCGCAGAATGCGACTACACGCTTGCTGACGGATCGATTGGGCCGAAGCACTTCTTGTGTGATGTTGTCAGATCAATTGATGCATTGGACAAAGAAGCTTCAGACATGCGCATTAAAATTTATCGAAACCATCAGACTGGTGAAGATGAAGAGATTTACAGCGTCGCAGGCGGCGCGAGCATTTATTTCCGCGAAGATGTAGTTGGCGACGCTCATGTTTTTGTTCAGCCACGACTTGCGGCAGATCCAATTTGTGACGATGCATTATATGTTGCTTTTAAAGCTGTAAAAAACATTAATGGTATTTGTTTTTTAGACGCATTAAATCTTTAGAATGATTTTTTATTAAAAATTTACTTCAGCTGGAGCTATTTTAGTGGTCGATATTCCTGCGTTTCAAAGTCACCATATTATAGAGCAACAAGCGGTGGGCAAGAGCGCTTTGTTGGAGGCGCTAATTGAACTAGGACTTTTTAAGGTGGGCGATCAGGCCAACCTCATAAACTTGCCGCGCGAACGTACAGTGGCAATTAAGATGGGCGTGTCTCCGCATCTAGGCGGGCCTATTAAAGAGTACTCCAATGGGTTAGCGTTTCAATTAGCGGAGTTGGAAAAATCGCCCGATGGCCAATTGGCGATGAAAGGTGACAAATCGGCCGCCTTGCGTGTTGCTGGAGAAGTGAGTTCGTTGCGCAATACGATGCGGTCAGCGATAATCAACGGCGACCTGTTTACTAACTTTCCTGATGAGAATCTGGCGGAAGTGACGCGTGCGATAAACGACAGTTTCTATAAAGACCCAAAATCCTACGCAAGTAAGCATCCCGTCGAGATTGATAGGTTTGATAAAGGGCAATTCAATGGTTGGGATGCAGCCACGGCATCTGAGGCTAAGCTTAAGTCGGCTCTCGAAGCAATTGAGCAGACCGGCTATAAAGGCGCTAAAGGCGCGGCGGAGGTAGCCAAATTAGAATTGGGACTGGCTGTAGCGAAAGCGCGGCAATCCGGTCGTCTGGTTGTGTCACCGACTTTCGCACAGAAGCTCGATGGCACTTGGGAAGCCCAGCTCTTAAACGAAATCCTCAGCGGGAAAGCCACAGTCTCAAGCATTCAAATGCCCATGGTTTTCACGGGTCTGAAAATTCTCGGTGTTGCCGGCCTGTTCTACGACATCACCACAAGTACTGCGGAAGCTGCGAATGCAGTCGATAAAGGCGATAAAGCCGGCGCTGGGAATATAATGGCCCGCCTTGCAGGCAGAATCTATCTTGGCATGGAAGGGGCAGCGATAGGTGCGGCGGTCGGTGCTGCTCTAGGCGCTGCAGGTGGACCCGCCGCACTTGCAACTTCCGTTGTAGGCGCTCTTGTCGGCGGAGTCAGCGGCGCGATTTTAGGTGATGCGGCCGTCGATGCGCTTTGGAAGGCTGCTGACGATGTCGTTTCACTTCTCCAGGCGGGCACCCAGGAAGCAGGCGTCGACACGCCATTGCTGCAACCGTCCGGCAAATATTATCGCGGTCTGATCGCAAGTGGCATGCCCAAGGATATAGCCGACAAACTCATTCGCGAGTTAAATTCGGAATATAAAGAACGGCGCCTTCAGCAGCCGGATGCCTCTGCTGAGGCTTTGATAGAAAGCGTGATAAGGGACGTTCGCGCAAATCAGGCGATAGAACCTGAAAACGAAGCGGGTGCCAGTGTGACCGCTATTCGGGGTGGGCGTTACGCCACCACAATTATCAATAGCGGCAGCGGCAAAATCGAATCAATAAATGAAATCGAAACCGGCAAGCCCGTGTCTTCTGTCTTCCATAATAATCTCGGAAAAAAGACGGGCGAAGTTGTATTTAGTGCGGATGGATCGACCACAGAAAAATCCTATGATCCAGATGGCAACCGTATAGAAAGATCGTTCAGTCCACAGGGCGAGGTTGTACGGGAGCAGTTTTATATTGCTTCTATGAATCTGACATTGGATTCTCAAATCGTCAGCCAAAAGAAGGAGGTTTTGATCAGGCTGGCAAATCAGGCACGTGCCCGCCAACAGTTTGGTAAAGCTGAGGCAAACCAAAGAACCGCGTCACAACGTTTACAGGCGGCAACCGAATATTTCGATCGCACTCAACAGGCTCTGCAGGTGAGTGAACGCGAAATGAGTTCTCTTATTATACGGGTAAGGGACGCCAACGGCAAATACACCTACAGAACCCGAATTGCCACTGTAGAAGATAAGTTTAATCTTGAGCGACTGCGTTCGATTACGGCTGGGGCGAGAGCTGAGCGGGACCGATTGCAATCACAATATAGCCTGGCTGACCAGACGTTTCAGCAAGCAACCAACTTGATGAACGAGGCTGATGAAAAGCTAAAATACGCGGAAGCGGAGCTGAAGAGGGAGGAAAACTTTCAGCTTCCGATGGTTGGTTCGGCCAATGTCCCACAACAGATGCCCGGACCCGCAGCCTTGGGCGATACTAGATCGAATAACGTCAAGTCAACGGACGATTGGAGTAAAGACCTTGCTGAATTAAGAAGGGAGATGGCGCAAGCTGGACGTGAACGTGCAGCAGCTCCCGGTGAACGGGATGTTGGGAGTGCGGAAGCAGATTTAGATATAACGACGTTTCTTCAAGATTTGCAGGCTCTCAATGACGCTAACGACAATCTCTCCAGCGACATAGACGCCTTTACTTCAGCTTTGACGGAAAAAATAGCTAGGGCGCAGACGGATACTGACAGTCAAACCGCTGCAGCCAAAGCGGCGGCGGCAAAGGCTGAGGCAGAGCGGCAGGCAGCTGTGAAGGTTGAGGCAGAGCGACAGGCAGCTGCGAAGGCTGAGGCGGAGCGACAGGCGGCTGTGAAAGCTGAGGCAGAGCGACAGGCGGCTGCGAAGGCTGAGGCAGAACGGCAGGCAGCTGCAAAGGCTGAGGCGGAGCGACAGGCAGCTGCGAAGGCTGAGGCGGAGCGACAGGCGACTGCGAAGGCTGAGGCGGAGCGGCAGGCGGCTGTGAAGGCTGAGGCAGAGCGACAGGCGGCTTTGAAGGCTGAGGCAGAGCGACAGGCGGCTGTGAAGGCTGAGGCAGATCGACAGGCGGCTGTGAAGGCTGAGGCAGAGCGGCAGGCAGCTGCAAAGGCTGAGGCAGAACGGCAGGCAGCTGCAAAGGCTGAGGCAGAGCGGCAGGCAGCTGCGAAGGCTGAGGCGGAGCGACAGGCGGCTGTGAAGGCTGAGGCAGAGCGACAGGCGGCTGCAAAGGCTGAGGTGGAGCGACAGGCGGCGGCAAAGGCCGAAGCGGAACGTGCCAGGATCGCTTCGGAGGAAGCCCGGAAGGCTCAGGAGTTACAGCTTCAGCGATATAATGAACGCATGAGGCAAGAAGAACAAAGCCGACGGGAGAGGGACGAGCGGCAGCGCCAATGGAACTTGCAACAGCAGCGTGAAGCGGAACAGCGTCGCCAACAGGCCGCAGCCGATCAAGCGCGCCGGGATGCTGAGCGAGAGAGGCTCCAGCGCGAAAGCGAAAACGCTCTTTTCGAGACTATGAGAAGGCAGGGAACGTTTTCAAATTTGCCTTCAAGCTCTAGGAGCTTTGGGGCTTCCCCCATAATTCCAGTTCCGCAGCCTCGTCCTGGTCCTGTTCCTACGCCACGCCCATTTACTCCGCCGCCATACCGACCGACCTCACCTCGTCCTGGAGGCCGCTCGGGCTTTTTCGGCGCACCGGTTGTTTTTGATCTAAATAGCGACGGACGGTTGGACTTAGTTACGCTTCCAACTACTGAGGGTTTAGACGCCGTTTCCTCTGCTTTCGATTGGAACGGTGACGGTCTTCGCGACGGTACGGCGTGGATTGGCTCGAATGACGGTCTGCTCGTTATCGATCTCGGCCAGAATAAAACAGCTGAGCCTGACGGTAAAATCAATCGACCACAAGAAATTGCTTTCTCACTCTGGAAATCCGAAGAAGAGCGAGTAGCCGAACTCAAAGCTCAGGGCATAGATGACACCGGCCGCCCTGTCACCGATCTTGAAGGCCTGCGTTTCGCGTTCGACACAAACCAGGACGATATTCTCGATAATCGCGATGCTCGGTGGAGTGAGTTCCGCATCTGGCAGGATTTTAACCAGAACGGTTCCTCGGACGAGGGCGAACTGAGTACATTGGAGGCCGAAGGTATCGCTTTCATCGACCTTATGCCGAGAGGAGAAGGCGTAAAATTGTTCCCGGACGGTTCCATGATCACGGGAACGAGTTCCGCCAAGAGGATAGACGGAACGTCTATTCTGGTCGGAGACGTAGCGCTCGCTTACAGGCCTCAGCCATAACGCGTTGCCAGGTTCTCGGAAATGTCGGCTGGCGTGTTTGTCTCACGCGCCAGCCGACTCTCAGGCTAGCCATCGCGTGCAGTTCAGGCGTTAGCCACGTCCATGTGGCTGTGTCATCACACAAATATCGATGAAACAGAATAGAGCCATGCCAGGTCTCGTTGATTTCAAACACGAACGAAAAATCGATGATCCAAAGACGTCTGAAACTGAACATGATAGCGGTCTCGCCGCCCTGTGTGCTATCGCCGCTCACTATCGGATAGCGGCCTCCCCGAAAAAACTCCGATATGAGCTTGCTATTTCAGGTAAAGCGCATTCCCACGATATTTTGAGGGCCGCAAAGAATATCGGTCTGAAAGCAAGACTTATCCAGGCGAAATCGGAAAAGCGCATCATGTCGTTACCGGTTCCCGCTGTGCTCTGCTTTAATGACGGCACCTATGGCCTGTATCTTGGAGCGGCAGGCGAGGGCATGTGCAAGGTCGCCGATCCTGAAAATCTGGCTGTACGGCAGATGGATATTGCCGGTTTGCTGGAGGCTGGCAACGGCGCGTTCATTCTCGTGCAAAGGCGATTTGCAGGGCCGGGCGCTTCCAGGGAAACTTTCGGTTTTCGATGGTTTCTTCCATCCCTGTTCCGATACCGCAAGGCATTCGGCCACGTCTTAATCGCTTCGCTTTTTGTACAGATTTTTGCACTCGTAACGCCCCTGTTCTTTCAGGTAGTGGTCGATAAGGTGCTTGCTCACAGAAGCTATTCAACTCTTATCGTTCTGGTTGTCGGGCTTGTCGCACTCGGCCTCTTTGATGTCATTCTCCAATATCTCAGAACATATGCTCTATCCCATACCACCAACCGTATCGATGTCGAACTCGGCCAGAGGCTCTTTCGGCATATGATGAACCTGCCTTTGAGCTATTTCGAAACGCGGGCTGCAGGTCAAACCGTTGCCCGCATTAGGGAGTTGGAGACCATTCGGGATTTTCTGACGGGGCAGGGACTGTTCTCAGGTCTCGATCTGCTTTTTACAGGCGTTTTCATATTCGTTCTGTTTTGTTATTCGACGACCTTGGCATGGATCGTTGTTGCCTCAATCCCATTTTATATTGGGATTGGAATTCTGATCCGGCCATTTCTTAAAGAGCGTATCGATGAGAAGTTTGACCGGGGTGCCTACAGCCAGCAGTTACTGGTGGAAACCGTTGTTGGCATTCAGACGCTGAAGGCGTCAGCAGTCGAGCCTGTCGTTTCCGCGCAATGGGAAGAGCGGCTGGCGGCCTATGTGCGGTCTTCTTTCGCTGCGACAATGCTTGCTTCCAAGGGGCAAAACGCCATTCAGTACATCAACAAGATTACGAGTGCGGCGCTGCTACTGTTTGGAGCGCAATCCGTTATCAATGGTGAATTGAGTGTCGGGGCACTTGTTGCGTTTAATATGATTGCCAGTCAGGTGTCGCAGCCGATTTTACGGCTCTCTCAATTGTGGCAGGATTTTCAGCAGGTCCAGATATCGGTTTCGAGGTTGGCGGATATCTTGAATGCCCCTGCGGAACCACGGCCAAGAACACCCATCAATCTGCCGCCGCCAAGAGGTGCCTTGGAGTTCAGGCGGGTCAACTTTCGGTATCGGCCTGATACACCAAATGTCCTGAACGATATTAATGTTACCATTCGGCCGGGTGAAGTGGTGGGAATCGTCGGAGCTTCCGGTTCCGGGAAGTCTACTCTTACGAAGCTTATTCAGCGGTTCTATTTACCCGATAGCGGTCAGGTATTTCTGGATGGCCAGGACATATCAAAAACCGATCCCGCGTGGCTGAGAAGTCATATCGGCGTGGTGCTGCAGGAAAACATGCTGTTTAATCGCACTGTTCATGAGAATATTGCATTCAGTAATCCCGCAATGTCTCGCGAAATGGTAATCCGGATGGCACGAATGTCCGGTGCAGACGAGTTTATTACCAAGCTTTCTCGCGGTTACGATACAATGATTGAGGAGCGTGGCGCAAATCTTTCTGGTGGACAGCGGCAAAGAATAGCTTTGGCGCGTGCGCTGGCAACCAATCCCCCTTTACTCATTCTCGACGAGGCGACCAGTGCGCTCGATTATGAAAGCGAACGCATCATTCTCCAGAACATGCGCGATATCGTACGCGGCCGTACAGTCATCATCATCGCTCACAGGCTGGCCACTGTTCGTTATTGTAACCGCATTATCGGCATGAAGGACGGCGCCATCACTGAGCAAGGGACCCATGAGGAGCTACTTGCTCGCGCCAGTGGAACCTATGCTCATCTCTGGAACCTTCAAAGTGGAAGTGTTTTCGCGTGAAAGTCCACGCTCGTCTTACCCGGCACGCGAAGCTTGCCGGCAAAAATAATGAGGCAGTGTCTCGCCGGGATATGGAGTTTCTCCCGGCCGCTCTCGAGATATTGGAGACCCCGCAGTCTCCCATCCGGATTGCTTTTTTATGGTTCATCTGCGTTCTGGCAACCTCGCTGCTTGCTTGGGGATGGTTTGGCAAATTTGACATTGTCGCAACGGCGCAGGGCAAGATTCAACCGGTCGGGCGCGTAAAAATCATTGAATCCCTTGAACATGGAACGACCAGTTCAGTTGTCGTCGGTAACGGAGATCGCGTCGAGGCGGGCGAGATTGTTGCTGAACTGGAGGACACTGAAACGAGAGCAGAAGAGGCCGCGAAATCGAGCAGCTTTCATACTCTTCAGGCCGAAACTCTGCGGCGCAGTGCGTTTAGGGAGGTGCTGGCCGGGCTCAAGAAAAGCACGTGGCAACAACCTGACGAGTCGGGATATCCAGTCCTTATTTTTGCCAGTGAGATCCCTGTTTCCATCCGTCAACGTGAACAAACTGTATTTGAGGCAGATCTTCGGAGCCTGTGGGCCAGTATAGTTAGTCTTGCCGCCCAACGGCGGCAAAAAGAAGAGCAGATTGTCGGGTTGACGGAGGCGATCGCGTCCCAACGCGAACTTATCCAGACGCTGGAGCAACGGGTCGATATGCGGACGCAAATTTTTCTGTCTCGCGCAGGCTCACAAGTCGAAGTCTTTGATGCAAAGCAGGAATATCAGGAGGCGAAGTCGGTATTAGCCGACAAGATGGCACAACTCATGGTGTCAAAAGCGGAGGTGAATGTTGTCATAGCAGAGAGTGAAAAAATTATAGAATCGGCATCCGCCGACAATTCAAACCGTTGGCTGGAAGCATTGCGAGCCAAGGATGAATTGGAGCAGGAGTTGATCAAGATAAAAAGTCGAAGGCAGCGCCTCCAGATACGATCGCCAATTGACGGCGTCGTTCAACTTTCATCCATCACCTCCGTAGGGCAAGTGGTGTCGGCGAATACTGAGCTAATGCGTATCGTGCCATTCGATTCGGTTCTGGAGATTGAAGCATATCTTCCAAACAAAGATATTGGTTTCGTTGAAGCGCGGCAGTCCGCAATTGTGAAAGTCGACGCCTATCCGCACACCCGTTTTGGCGTTTTGAAAGGAGAGGTAAAGCATATCTCCGCGGATGCCATTCCTGAACCGGATGCTCAAAATCTCGAGTCAACAACAGCGCAAACTACCCAATCCGTTGTTCCCACGGGTAACGCACAAAGAGTACAAAATCTTGTTTTTCCCGTTACCGTCGCTCTTCAGGATAGTGCGATGCAAATCAGTGGCCGGTTTGTCCCGGTTACGCCTGGCATGAGTGTAACTGTAGAAATCAAAACAGGGCAGCGACGAATTTTGGAGTATCTGTTTTCGCCGCTAGCGGAGGTTACGTCCGAAGCGATGAAAGAGCGATGATTTCGAAATCCGCCTGATCCAATATGTAGCCGTTCACAAAAAATCCAAAGAAATCAATTCCGAATTTCAGGATGATGCTGTAGTTTTTCTCTACAGAGATGGCAAAGATAGGCTATATATAAACTGCGTGAGGCAGGCTTTCTGCCCGCACCGTCTGAAGAAGAGTGGTTGAATTTTCCCTATATGAAAGCGGATAGGAAAACGACGCTTAAGGACGTGGCGCGGGAGGCGAATGTTTCGCTGAGTACGGCTTCGCACGCCATCAACGGCACCGCACCCTTGACCACGCAGGTTCGCGACCGGGTGCTGGAGGCGGCCCGGGCGCTCGGTTATCTCGAGAACCGCAGACAGAAGGCGACGATCGCCACCCTGCGCGTGGTGCTTCTGGCCATGACCAATGATGCCGCACCGCAGAGCGATCTCAACATGGTCAGCTGGACCATGCTGAACGGTTTCCGGCGTGAATGCGAGCGGCGCGGCATTCGCATCGTTCCCTATGTCAGCGCAACGAGCCGGCTCGACCCGGTTGCGGTGGCGGCGGCGGCGGATGCTGAAAAGGTCGACGGTATCGTCATCCTGAACGATGACAGGCCGCAACTGGTCGAGGCGCTGTCTGCGCGTGCGCGGCCGGTGGTGCTGATCAATGGCGAGGACCCGGCCATGATCGTCGATACGGTAACGGCCGAGAACCGTTTTGGTGCGCGGCTCGGCATCGAACATCTGCTGTCTCTCGGGCATCGCAATATTCTTCACATCACCTGGAAGGGCCGCACGACGATCCGCCGCCGTTACGATGGCTATAGCGACGCGTATCTAGCGGCAGGTCTCGCTGTTCCCGCCGATATGGTCATCGAGGTGGAGAGCTATGAGCCTGAATGGGGCGAGGCTGCCATCCGTCGTCTGCTGGCCCAAGACAAGCCGCTCAGAAACGCCACCGCGATTTTCTGCGCCGCCGACAATCTGGCGCTCGGCTGTCTGAAGGCCCTGACGGAGGCAGGAATCCGGGTGCCGGACGATGTTTCGGTGCTGGGGTTTGACGATATCATGCCGGC
Organism: Agrobacterium sp. ST15.16.055; assembly: GCF_027956555.1. NCBI lineage: Bacteria > Pseudomonadati > Pseudomonadota > Alphaproteobacteria > Hyphomicrobiales > Rhizobiaceae > Agrobacterium > Agrobacterium sp. ST15.16.055. The sequence goes on along the minus strand of NZ_JAQKGN010000004.1, from coordinate 222,183 downwards.
GGCCTTCAGTGCGCCGCCGCTCAGCACCATCCAGTTGCCCGCCGACCGGTTGGGCGGTGCGGCGCTTTCGCTGCTGGAGCAGCGCCTTATGGCGGCCGATCCGACACGTCCAGCGCACCGGCTGGAACTCGGTTGTCGGCTGGTGTTGAGGGGCAGCATTGCGCCGCCCCCCAAATGATTTGTCGTTTTATTTCATGCCCGTGCCGGCAATGCCCGTCGTGATGTAGCGCTGCAGGAACAGGAATACGACGGTGACGGGTGCGAGGCTGAGGAAGGTCATGGCCAGAATATAGTGCCATTGCACCGAGAACTCCCCCTGGAAGGCGTTCAGCCCCACCTGCAGCGTGAAGTTTTCACGGCTGCTGAGAACGATCAGCGGCCAGAGGAAGTCGTTCCAGCGCCAGAGCACCGAGAAGATGGCGAGGACCGCAAGCGCCGGGGCCGTCAGCGGCAGGATGATGCGCCAGAATATGCGGAATTCGCTTGCCGCATCGACGCGAGCCGCCTCGATCAGTTCGTCGGGAATGGTCAGCATATATTGCCTGAGCAGGAACACGCCGGTCGGCGTCGCGACCGTCGGGATGATGACGCCCCAGAGATTGTCGACGAGGCCGACGCCGACGATCACGAGATAGGCCGGCACCATGACGACGGTGAGCGGGATCATGAGCGTCGAGATGATCAGCACGAAGATCGCCTTCTCACCGCGGAAACGGTATTTCGACAGCGCAAAGGCGGCCATGGCGTTGACGATCAGCGTCAGGACGGTTGCGACGAAGGTGACGAAGACCGAGTTCTTGAGGAAGGTCAAAAAGCTGAACCGGGTGAGCGGATCGGTAAAGTTCTCCGTCGCAACAGTCAGTTTCTGGACGGGCGTTATTTCGCGGGTATCGACGCTGACGGGCGGGCCGGGATTGGCAGGGTCGACCATCTGGGCTTTCAGGCCGATGCGGCGGATCATGGCCATTTCCCGCTCCATACCGTCGATGGGGGCTTTCCACAGGCTGAGAGGTTTGTCGTAACCCTGGACTTCCACCTGCACGGCGGCGCGCGGCAGAAGGCTCGGCGGAAACCGGGTGATTTCGGCTTCCGGTTTCAGCGATGACATGGCGGCCCAGACAACCGGGATGAGGACGGCAAGCGTGCCGCCGATGAGCCAGACCCAGGAGAGGATATCGGTAAGGCCGATCCGGCCGGGGCGGCGGGTGCGTGTGAGGAAAGAGACGGCGTTGGACATGGTCAGGACTCCATCTTTTTGCCGAGGCGCAACTGCACGAGGGTGAGTGCAAGAAGCACAAGGCCCATCAGAACCGATGCGGCGGATGCCAGGCCGAAGAGCCTCAGATCGCTGCCGAAGGCCATCTGGTAGATATATTGCACCACGAATGTATTGGCCGTGCCCGGTCCGCCGCCATTGGTCAGAACCCATGCTTCATCAAAGATCTGCACGGAGCGGATCATCAAGAGGATGAGCACGACGAGCAGGTTGGGGCCGAGAAGCGGGAGGGTGATGCGCAGGAGGGTGCGCCGGGGTGAGGCGGCGTCGATGGCGGCGGCTTCATAGAGGTCCTTCGGGATGGCCTGAAGGCCGGCGAGCAGGATCAGCGTATAAAAGCCCATGTGGAACCAGACCGAAACCACAACGACGAAGAACCGCGACCAGCCGACATCCAGCAGGAAGATTTCCGGCGGCACGCCCAGCATCTGGAAGAAGGCATTGAGCAGGCCGTTGCGGTCCAGAAACCATTTCCAGATGAGGCCGATGACGACGGGCGACAGCAGGACCGGGTAAAAGAACATGGCGCGAAAGAAACCGCGCGCGGCAATCGCTCTGTTGAGGATGAGCGCGGTGATGAGTGCGACCAGCAACGTGGCGATGACGTTGAAGCCGACGAACCACAGCGTGTTCCAGATTGCCGTCCAGAACAGCGATTCCCGGCAGCTGCCGGGGTCCATATAGCTCTGGCAATCCAGCAGCTTGCCGAAATTCTCCAAACCGACGAAGGGGCGGTCGGTGATCAATAGTTCGGTGCCGCCGGTGAAAGCGTAGCCGACGGCAATGGCAATCGGCAGGAAGGTGAAGATGCCGAAAAGAACGAGGTTCGGCATCAGGAAGATATAGGGCATGCGCCTTTTGCCGATCAGCCGCTCGATGAGATTGAGCGGCACTTCGGCAATCGCCATCACGGCATCGAGCGCGCGGTCGGACAGTCTCGCAAGCTTCGGATTGGCCATGCTAACCTCTCCCTTCGCTCGCGATGCGCGGAAGTGCCAGTTCGGTGGCCGGATCGAAGACATGCACTTTTTCCCGCGCTGGCATGATTTTCAGCACCGAGCCGGAAGCGGGGGCGAAATGGCCTGCCTGGTGCACGATGATCTGTTCTTTCTCGCCCTTGATATTGCCGTAGAGATAGGTCTCGGTGCCGAGGCTTTCATGATACTGAACCTCGAACGGCAGGCCGGTATCCACGATGGTGAAATGCGAGGGGCGGATGCCCGCAAGAACCGCCTGCCCTGGACTGACGGCCGCCGGATCGACAAGGCAGGGCAGGGACACGCCGTAACCGGCATCGATGGCGATGCCGCCGTCTTCGCCCTTGGTGATGGTGCCCTTCAGCATGTTCATGCGCGGCGAGCCGAGGAAACCGGCGACGAAGAGATTGCGCGGATTGTCGAAAAGCTCAAGCGGGCTGCCCACCTGCTCGATGCGCCCGGCGCGCAGCACCACGATCTTGTCGGCCATGGTCATGGCTTCCACCTGATCGTGGGTGACATAGATCATCGTCGTTTTGATATCACGGTGCAGCCGGGTGATTTCGGCGCGTGTCTGCACGCGCAGCGCCGCATCGAGGTTGGAAAGAGGTTCGTCGAACAGGAAGATGTCAGGCTCGCGCACGATGGCGCGGCCGATGGCGACGCGCTGGCGCTGGCCGCCGGAAAGCTGTTTCGGCTTGCGGTCGAGATAGGGCTCGATGGCGAGCATGCGCGCCGCCTCGTTAATGCGGCTTTCGATCTCCGCCCGCTTGAAACGCAGGTTCTCCAGCCCGAATGCAAGGTTCTTGCGCACGCTCATATGTGGATAAAGCGCATAGGACTGGAAGACCATGGCGATCTTGCGCTCGGCCGGCGACAGCGCGCTGACATCGCGATTTCCGATGGCGATGCTGCCCGACGTCACGTCTTCCAAACCGGCGATGATGCGCAGCAGCGTCGATTTTCCGCAGCCCGAGGGCCCGACGAAAACGACGAATTCGCCGTTTTCGATCTGAAGATCGATATCATGCAGTACATGAACGGCGCCGAACGCCTTGTTGAGGTTTTCGAGTTGCAGACTTCCCATCATATGCTCCCTTCAACCGAGCTCGCAGTCGCGACGATCTCCTGACCGTTCCATCCCTCGGGCAAGGGCATCGCTCTCTTGATGGCGACATCATCAGCCGAAAAGTCGTGAACGCCTTCCAGATAGATCGCGGGCATGCCGCCCGGATAATCCTCCATGCCGACAATCCGGCCCGCAGCATCCTGCGTCCAGGCATTGGCGCGACCGGCCGCATCGGCGCTTGGCGCTATATCGGCATTGGTGGGGCGCAGATCGTATTGCAGGCCGGTGCCGAGCATGCCTGGCTGCTGCGCAAGTGTGATGCGCTCGAGCCTGACATTGTGAATGCCGGCCGCCGAGGTGGAGACAAGATTGATTGCTCCTTCCATCGAACCGCTTAAGTCTTCCACGATCAGATTGTCGACTCTGCCAGCCTGACGCTCCGGGCGGCGGTCGACAACGGTGACGGTGACCGCTTCGCCAGAACCCCAGAAACCGCCCGGCGTTTCATGGCACTCGGCCTCGATCCTTGAAAAGCGGATGTTCCGCATCGCGCCGCCATCACGGGAGAAAAGACCCATGCCGCGGTTTGACTGCACGACCTTGCAATCCTCGAACACCACATCGGTAAAATCGCCGAAGGATTCCGTGCCGAGCTTCAGTGCGCAGCTCATGCTGGAAACGGTGCAGCGGCGAACGGTAATATCGGCGCACATGCCCACTGCCTTGCCATCCGGCCCGGCGCTGGTCTTCAGGCAGATGCCGTCATCGGCGGTCGAGATCAAGCAATCCTCGATCAGCGCGCGCCGGCAGGCGTCAAGCACGATGCCGTCCGTATTGGGCAGCCGGCGGTCGTTTTCGATGCGCAGATTGCGGAAATGAAGGTCTTCGCAATCGACCATATGCAGCGTCCACATGGGGGAGCCACTAACGTTCAGGTTTTCAAGACGGACGTTGCGGCAGCTTTCAAGCACCATGACGCGCGGCCGCTTTTTCGCCGGGATATAGGTGCCCATGGCCTTGTCGTCGCCGATGATGAAGTTTTCACCGCCGGCCTCGATGCGGCCGGGACCGGTGACGGCGATGTCATGGGCGCCGTTCGCGATGATCATGCCGCGATCGGAGTCTTCGGCAATCACCGAAACCCGGGTGAGCGCGTAAGCGTCGTAATCGGAAACGGGAGCAAGCACGGCATCTTCGGCAAGGTGCAGTTCCACGCCGCTTTTAAGATGGAGGCCGGCGCTGACATGACGCCCGGCCGAGAGAGACACGCGCCCGCCGCCTGCTGATGACACGGCATCGATAGCCTGCTGAATGGCCGCCGTGGCATCAACGCCACCTGCTGCAACTGTGATGTCCTGACTGATGTTCATGATAGTCACGATGCCTTTGGCCTTTTCAGAAAAACGTCGATCAGAAGCAGCATCGTCAGCGCTTGCCCATAGGGCGTGGGCAGATTGGGGATGCGGCGGTAGAAATCGAGGTCGTGTCCCATCGGGGTGCCGTCGGAGACACCGTGAACGACGCCTTCGTCATCGATATTGCCGAGCACCGCCTTCAGCGCGCGTTCCGCATGGGGCCGGTTTTCCTCGCCGAGAATGCCGGCCTCAATGCCGCGCAGAATGCCATAGGCGATGCCGGCGGTTGCCGATGTTTCCACCGGCGAGGTCGGGTCATCGAGCAGCGTATGGAACATGCCGTCTTCGCGCTGATATTTTCTTAGCGACCGCACCTGGCTTGCCAGCACATTGGCGAGGAAACGCTTGTCTTTCCCCGCAAGCGTCGGCACCAGTTCGAAGAGCTCGGGAATGGCGACGGTGATCCAGGAATTGCCGCGCGCCCAGAAGGCGTCCGCGAAATTATGGCGCCCGTTGAAGGTCCAGCCGTGATACCAGAGCCCGGTGATGGGGTCGGAGAGATACCGCGCATGGATCATGAACTGGTAGACGGCTTCATCAATCCAGTCCTGACGTTTACAGACCACACCGGCGCGGGCGAGAAACAGACAGGCCATGAACAGTGTGTCGTCCCAGAGCTCACCTTCATTCAGCCGTTCCTTCACGACATGCTGGAAGCCGCCATCTTCGGTTTTTGGCAATTGATGCACCAGCCAGTCGGCCCAGTCCTCCACCAGCGCCCGGAAATCCGGCCGGTCGACATGTTCGGTCAGAATGACGAGCGGCAGCATCGGCGCGGAACTGTTGATCTGGCGCGGCGGCAGGCCACGGTCGATCTGCCAGCTATACCATGTCACGAGGTCGTCCAGTGCCTTCCGGTCGTTGGCGGCGAGCGCCCGCCGCAGGAAGCCGTAAAGACCGACACCCACTTCCCAGTCCCATTCATCGAACTGGATCTTGCCGTCGGAACTGCCGCTGACCAGACCTTCCTGAATGCCTTTGAGGCGGCTGAAGGCGGCGGCGACATTGTCGATGGTCGTCCTGAGAGTGTCTTTTTCCATGCTTGGCTGGTTCATCTGTCAATTCCGCTTAGGAGTAGAAGGGTTTTGCAGCGCTGCCCGAAGCTGGGTCGGCACTGTCGAAGGTGATTTTCGGTTGTGGCTGGTCATGGTCGAAGGCCATGGCCTGTCCGCCGATGGTGAATGCGCCGTCCCAGTTGAGAGTGAGTTCCGGTCCGCCGGGTGGCGTGACTGAGAGGAGCCTGCTTTCGGCATCGAAGGTGATCTTCGTGGCGAGAATTTTCTCGCGGAAACGGGCGAAAGCTTGCGTGTCGCCGCAGCCGATGACACCGACCCAACCGGCGCGGCGGCCGGGTGATCTGATCTCGCGGTTGGCGGTGGCGCCAGAGGTGACGGGTTCAAGGCCGTTCGTGGCGTAAAGGGCGGCAAAGCCGCGGCCGGACCGGGTGATGAGCCAGTTGCCTTCCACAAGCACCTCCTCCAGCCCGTCGCGGCCGAGATAGGCGTGGGTCCAGTCGTTGCGGTGATCCTCAGTGTCGAAGATCAGCATCGCCAGATCGCGATGTTGCGCCACGCGCGGCAGGATGCCGCTTCCCGCCCAATAGGAGGGGCGCTGGCTGCCCCACGGATCGTCCTCACCGGGATGATTGACCCACAGCCGCGCCATGGGGTGGCCGGAAAGCTTGATGTCCATGACGTGCTGCTGGTGACCCTTGCGGCCGGTCTTGTGATCGACAACGGTGGAAAGCTGGGCGGCCTCGTTCTTGAACAGTACGAGCTTGCCGGGCTCCAGCCCCTGCGCATAACGCGCTTCGACCGCACGGCCGCTTTCCAGCTGGGAGAGGGCGGCAAGATGCGCCGGCGGCAGGTAGTTGCCGCAGCAGAACATCGGTAGCGAGGCGACGCCATTGTTAAGCCAGCCCTGACCGAAGGCGACCTGCGCAAACGGCGCCAGTTCCGTCAGCGGCCCGGCGCGCAGCTCCTTGTCATAAGCCCGCCCTTGCGAACCGGAGGGAACGCCGCCAAGCGTGTGCAGCGCGATCATTTCGAAAATGAGATCGATCTGATAGCGCGCGCGGGCGGCAAGCTCCGGTCCTGCCCAATGTTCGATGGCGAGAAGGCCGATGAAATCTACCGGATAATAGGCAGCGGAGTTCCATTCGGCCAGCCCATGGGCCTCGACGCTGTCGAACCAGCGCTCCAGCCGGTCGGCCGCCAGCGCCGCCTGTTCTTTGCCGGTGCGGCCCGACGCGGCGAAGACGGCATCCGGCAGATATTCACCGGCCAGCAACTGGCTGGTGTGGAAGCACAGAACATGGTTCTCGCTCCAGAACCACATGACGTCATTGCCCGGTTCGTCCACCCAGTAGCGATAGCCGAGGATCGAGGCATCGATCCGCGCCCGCATCTCTGCCGGCAGGCGATCACCATAGGCGCGCACCAGCCACAGAAGCGGGATCATGACGAAATCGGAGCAGTCTTCCCGCCGATCAATGGAATGCAGCGTCGCATCGACGATGCCGCCGATCTTCTCGATGTCATCGCTGCCGGTGGCGACCATCGCCAGCGCGCGGCCGATGCGCCAGGCGCCGAAGCGGGCGCTGAAGGAAAGCGCTGCCTTTTTTCGCTCGATGATATCGGCCTTGGATGCTTCCGGCGCGATATCATGCATGAAAGCGGCGTCGATGACGCGCGTTACCGTTCCCGTTTCCGAACCCATGGTGATTTTGACACCGTGATACCCATCCGAAATGCCTGTCGTTTCGGGGATCGTCAGCGAGGATTGCCCCGCCTTCAGCACCGTATTCACCTCCGCAAGCGTGGCGCGCTCATGGCCATGGCTTTTGACGGCGATATGCACCGGCAGATCGTGCGAAGGCGGCGCCCCGAAGACCAGTTCGAGGGCCGAGCCGGAAAACACGTCCCGCGCCGGGTGAACATCGCGCACCAGCGCAGCAAGGCGCTTCGTCTCCTCGCGGTTGAGCGGCACGGGCAGCACGACGGTCAGCGGCACGGCGTGGACGACCTCAAGCTCGAAGAACCAGATGATGTCGCGCTCCGCCAGATCCTCGCAGAGCAGCAGCACCTCGTTATCGCCGGCCGAAAGATCGAGCGTGATGTCACGGCTGCTTTCGACATTGCGGATGAAGGGTTCGAAACGGACCTGTTCAACGCCGCCGACCCAGATGCGGACGCCACCGCATGTGCGCAGCCGAAAATGCGCCTGTCTTGCAGCTTCGCTGCGGAATGTGCCCTTCAGCCAGCGCTGCACGTGGGTGGGAACATGCCAGAAGCCGGTGAATTCGACGCGGCGGTTGGAGCCTGGCAGGTTGAGGTGCGAAACCGTAAAGCCATTCTCGGGTGCGATATCGCGGTCGATCATGGTCTGCTGGAAGGCCTTGCGGCAGGGCAGGTCGCCCACATCCACGAAACCGTTGATGAAGCGATAGTTCACGTGGTCTTCGGCGGGGGCCGCGGTCCCGGGAAAAGACGTCTCTACCAGATCGGAGACGATCCATGCGGTCACCGTTTCGCCGTTTGCAACGGTATATGTCGGCTGCGACGCGTTCGCCGCAAATGGCCCATCCGTCATAATGGATCGCCTCCCGTCGATCTTTATGAAATTATTTTCACAAACTTGTTTTCGCTCTTTCGCTTCGATTTGTGCGATTTCGCCAAAACAAACAGCTTGACGTTTATTCTGTCAAGCCGCAAAACATTATAAATCGAATTAAGAAGAGGAGCTTCCGTTCGATTTATGAAAATATTTTCATTGGGAGGATGAGCATGATGAAATTGTTTTCGGGCGTCAGCGCCCTCGTAGTGGCCTCAGTCGCGGGTCTTGCGACGGCCCAAGCCGAGACCCGAACGATTACTTTCCTTTTTACGGATGACGACCAGGGGTACGTGCAGCGCATGGCCGATCTCAGCAAGGAGTTCGAGGCTGCCAATCCAGGTGTGAAGATCAATTTCGTGTCTTCGGGTTATGATGCGGTTTCCAAGCAGCTGCCGGTGCAGCTTGCGGTCGGCGAAGGTCCTGATATCGCCAAGATCACCGACTGGCAGCTTGCACCCTATTATCTCGACATGCGCCCTTACATGAAGGATGCGGATGCATTCGCAAAGCTGCACGGTTCGAGCCTCGATCAGCTTCGTCTGCCGAATGTCAACGATCCGCAGTCGATCAACGGTTATATGGCGTCGCAGACGCTGAACCTGCCCTTCGTCAACAAGACGCTGTTCGAGCAGGCGGGCGAACCCTTGCCGGGCCCGACCGCCAAATTCAGCGAGATCGTCGAGGCTTCCGCCCGGGTCGCCAAGGCAACCGGCGTGCAAATCCCCTTCACCATGGACCGTTCCGGTCACCGCTTTTCCGGCGGCGCCTTTTCTTACGGTTCGACCTATGTGAAGGACGGCAAGTTCAGCTTCCCGGATGAGGCGGCCAGGAAATACATCGCCGATATCTATTCATGGACGCAGAATGGCAGCTTCCCCAAGGAAATGTGGGGTGCGGCTGGCGGTTCGCAGTACAAGAACATGGGCGACGAATTCGTTAACGGCAATGTCGTGACCTATCTGGCCGGTAACTGGATGGTCAATCCGTTCCAGAACAAGATCGGCGACAATTTCGAATGGACGGCGATCAATGCGCCCTGCGGCGATGCCGGATGCTACGCCATGCCCGGCGGCACCGCCATTGTCGGCTTCAAGCGCACCAAATACCCGGAAGATGTGGCGCACTTCATCGAATTTCTCGGCTCCGAAAAGGTGCAGCGGGAAATCGCCGAGAACTACGTCATCCTGACTGGCGCAGAGATCGTCGATCCGCAATACAAGCTGAAGAGCGAAGACGCCAAGGCGGCGATGAAGGTGTTCCTCGACAACAAGAAGAACGTGCCGCAGGCGGCCCGCGATTTCGAACGCGTCAAGGGCGGCAGCGCCATGTATCAGCAGATCGTGCAGCGCATGAGCCAGCTCATCGTCGGCGAATTGACGCTCGACCAGACCTACAAGGTTCTGGAAGACGACGTCGCAAAGATCAACGAGGCGGTTGCGGTCAAGAAATAAGAGCGTCGCTTCGAGATAAAACGTCGATCTGCCCGGAGCGAGCTTCGGGCAGATCGCGCCGCCATCTGCCGGCCGTTCTCTTACATGCGATCTATGTTGATCAGCATATCGAAAAAAAACTGCAATATGCCCGGCTTAAAGCTGACGGCGCGGTGCGCCGAACCTTTGCGCGCGCCTGCTTTCGTCACGCGTCAAATCACAGGATCCTCCGTCATGGCCAAACTGAAGATGTCGTCCATTCCCTCCGCACGCTCGGCCCTGCTTGCCTCCGTTGCATTGCTGGTACTCGTTTCGAGCGCCGAAGCATACGATAGCAATGCACTGGCAGGTCAAGGTTATACCATCGCGGTGCCTGAGCCGGTCGCCCCCTATCCGCTGCCGCTTGCCGACAATTACCGCAACCAGACCGGCAAGAATGAGAAGGGCGAGGCGGTTCGCGCCTATGACGACCGGGACAATCCGATCATCGAAATCCTCTCCGGTTTCAACCGCATCTGGACGCTTGGCGATGAAAAATGGGCGGATGGCGGTGCCAATGGCGATGGCCCGGCGGATTTCAGCCATGTGAAGATCGTCGATCCCGCCGTCTGGCAGGAAAACATGCGTTACGTGCTGTCCGTCACCGGCGAGAACCGCACGCGCGCGGCCGCTTTCGAAGCCTATTTGAACGACCGGCGTTCGCAGGGGTACAGCGTCATCGACGGCATGGGGCCGCTTGCCGCCTGGTATCGGGAAGGGGCGGGCGCAACGACGACGATCAATCATACGCGGGCGGATTTCGATCCGAACGAGGTCATCGCTCTCAAGGAAGACGACAAGGGCACCGAGGCGGGTGCTGCCGATAGCGAACTGAAGGATTTCGTCGCCTTCATGAAGGTGATCCGCGGCCCGGAGGGCACGACCTCGCCGGCAAAATATTTCTATTCCTCGCCACGGCCCTGGCGCATGAACGACAAAGGCGAGGTGATCGAGACCGGCAAGGAAACGATTGGTGACCGCAGCTTTGAAGGCTATGAAAGCGATCGTGGCGTCATCGTGCCGGCGCTGAAATATGTGCGTGAAACCCGCGGTCGCGGCAAGGATGGCGGTTTTCCGAGCGGGCACACCAATGCCGCCTATCTGGCCGCCATCGCTTACGCCTATGCGGTGCCGGAGCGCTTTTCCGAATTGCTGACGGCGGCCTCCGAACTCGGCGAGAGCCGCATCGTCGCCGGCATGCATTCGCCGCTCGACGTGATCGGCGGCCGCATCACCGCAACCGCCATGGCCGCCGCCATGTTGCAGGACCCGAAAAATGCCGAGGTGAAGAAAGCCGCGCATGCGGCCTTGCACGCCTATTTCACTAAGCGCCTGCCGCAGGGTCAGTCGCTCATCGATTTCGCCCATGGCGCAAAGCCGGATGTCGACCAATTTGGCGATGCGGCGAAGAACGGGGCGGATTATCGCCGGCGCATGACCTATTCCTTCAGCCGCGACAAGGCCGCAGGCGATGCGCCGATGGTGGTGCCGAAGGGGGCGGAGGTCCTGCTGGAGACACGTCTGCCCTATCTCGATGCCGCCCAGCGCCGCGCCGTGCTGTTTTCCACCGGCATTGAGGCGGGTTATCCGCTGCTGGATGACAGCAATGGCTGGGGCCGTATCAATCTTGTGGCCGCTGCCGGTGGCTACGGCGCGTTTGACGGCGATGTCGAGGTGACGATGGATGCTGCCGCCGGCGGGTTCAATGCGGCGGACACATGGGCGAACGATATTGCCGGGGCAGGGCGTCTCGTCAAATCCGGCAGTGGAGCGCTGACGCTTGGCGGCCATAACAGCTATGGCGGCGGCACGATCGTCCGGGAGGGAACGCTGGTGGCGTCCTCCGCCAATGCGCTGGGAGCCGGCGGCGTGCTGGTGAGCGGCGGCAGGCTTTCGCTCGGGGGAGAGAAGCAGGTCGTCATCGGCGGTGACTATCACCAGTCTGGCGGCACGCTGGCGGTCGACCCACAGAAGACTAAGCTTCGGATCAAGGGCAATGCGGTGCTGGATGGCGCAACGCTGAAGCTCATTTTCGATGGCGGCGCGCCAGTCACGGGCACGCGGCTTGACGTGATCTCCGCCAACGGTCTGACCGGGACATTCGCCACGATAGATGCGGGCAATGTAAAGGTGCGGCCGGTTTATACCGGCTCGGCACTGTCGGTGGTGGTCGAATAAGCCTACGCAAAATATGGTTGGGCGCGGCATGCGCAGCCGCGCCGCTCGCTCTTGACTTTAGGTGCCGTAGGCTAATTGGCCGCCCTACAGGAAATAGCAAACCCGGAGCGGCTGCAGAGCGGTTCCAATTGCGGACGGATCGCCCGAACGCGAAGCTATCAAGCTTTGGCCGGGCTCACCTCTACCTCTGCAATCGGGGATGAGGAGACCTCGTGCCAGATTTCGGCATCGATCTTCCCGGAGAGTTCCGGATACTTATGTGGATCAAAGACCGGGTTCTTGGACTGTTTCTGTTCGAAGTAGTCGCGTGTCAATTTGACGACCAGTGGCGACAGCAGACAAATCGCGACGAGGTTGATGGATGCCATCAGGCCCATCGATGCGTCGGCAGCGTCAAAGACCGTGATGGCGCTTTCGTAAGACCCCCAGAGTACCATCAACAGCAGGCCGATACGCGCTGACGTCAAACCGATCTTGTTGTCCAATCCAAGATAGACCAGAGCATTCTCGGCATAGGAATAGTTGCCGAGCACCGAAGTCCAGGCGAAGAAGAAGATCGCGATCGCAATGAAGTAATGCCCTGCACCGCCGATATGGGCAGTCAAGGCAGCCTGCGTTAGTGGCGTACCGGTCAACTCACCGCCCGGCACAAGCACCCCGGACAACACGATCATCAGCCCTGTTGCGGTGCAGATCAATAGCGTATCGATGAAGACGCCAAGCGCCTGCACCATGCCTTGCGAGGAGGGGTGATGTGGATTGGGCGTCGCAGCTGCGGCAATGTTCGGCGCCGAGCCCATGCCGGCCTCGTTTGAGAAGAGGCCACGCTTGACGCCGTTCAGCATTGCGCCGGCAATGCCGCCAACTGCCTGTTCGAAGCCGAACGCGCTCTTAATGATAAGCATGAATGCTGCGGGCACATCCGCGATGTTGACGATCAGAACGTACAAAGCAACGCCGAGATAGGCGACCGCCATGAAGGGGACTACATATTCTGCGCAACGTGCGATCTGCTTGATCCCGCCAAAAATGACCACACCGGAAATGATGGCAATCACGACACCAACGGCAAGCTTGGGTACCCCAAATGCGCCATTCATCGCCTCGGCGATCGAATTTGCCTGCACCGCGTTGAACACGAGGCCAAAAACCAGGAGCAGGCATACCGCGAAGATTGTCGCTGCCCAGGGGGCGTTCAGGCCGCGAGCGATATAAAATGCCGGGCCGCCGCGATACTCGCCGCTTTGCCCGCGAACCTTGAACAATTGCGCCAGCGTGCTTTCGGCGTAGGCTGTTGCCATGCCCAGTGCTGCCACCAACCACATCCAGAAAAGAGCGCCTGGCCCGCCCAGCGTCATTGCAACCGCAACGCCCGCCAGATTACCTGTGCCGACCCGCGAGGCGAGGCTGGTGCAAAGCGCCTGGAACGGCGTGATGCCAGCTGAATCCGTCTCAGGCGCACGCATGACGACGCGGATAAACTCTGGAAAATGACGTATCTGCAGGCAGCCCAGGCGAAATGTGAAGAACACGCCTACAGCCAGCAATCCGTAGATGAGAACATAGCCCCAAAAAAACGTATTGAGAAATCCTATGATCGACGTCATGCCAGTCTCTCCTGTTTTCGCGGTTGCACTAAAGTTGTCTGCTATGCATTGGCCGTCGCTTTCGTCCGGCCGATGACGTCAGGTTTTCGGGGGCGTATCTGGAGTGCCTCCCGCAGATGGAGTTGCGGCGTGTGCTTGATGCGCGCCGTCAGCTGGGTTTCGATATCGCTTATGTGGGTGATCATGACGCACGCGGGAGCCGCGTCGCGCCGTGACCAGGCCGCGGGCCTCCTGTCGTTTCAGAGATTGCCGGACGACCGTGCGTGACACATTAAACAAGGTCGCCGGTTCCTGTTCGCCGAGCCGCATTTCAGGTCGCAACCGACCGCAGAAGATCGCGTCGATAATTGTCCGGTCGATGTGCAAGGACAACGGCTCCAATGTTGCTCTTCAGAATGTCTGCCTATAGTTTATGCATCCAAACTGAACTATCACCTTGGAGACAAGAAAGAGCAATAGTTGCGCCAACCGAATTGATTCCGAACAAACGATTTACATTCAAGTTTGGCGTGCGCGAGGAGCGGCCGTGCCGGTATAGGCGCGTTCGCTCCAGAGCAGGGATTTGCGCAAGGGACCGGACATTGCTTCGGTTATGGCGCCCACGAACAGGATGTGGTCTGCGGCATCGATGGAACCGACAAGTTCGCAATCCATTGACAGAAGCGCATCGGCAAGTCTGGGGCTTCCTGACGGCCAGACATCCCAGTCTCCGATGCTGAACCGGTCCGGGTGATTTCCCTTGCCCGCAAACACGTCGGCAATCTCCTCCTGCCCTCTGGCGAGCGCCGCAACGGAGAAGCGTCGGCTCGCTGCGATGAGATCGACCATGCGGCTGCTGGCGTCGATGGAGATGATCAGAAGCGGCGGTTCTGCGCTGAGCGGCATGAAGGATGTGATTGTGCGCCCGATCCGTTCACCGGCCTGGGAAGCCGCAGCCACCGCCACGGTGAAGGCGAGGCCGGCCATTACATCCTTGAATTCACGCGGGGAGATCGTCGGAGAAGAGCACGACTTCAGCGGAATATGCGCATGATTAACCGCACCGCCATCGATCAGCCTGAGATTGTGAGACATGATGTGCCGGGCTACCCGCCCGCTCCTGGATTTTTCGAAAAGATGGACATTTTCGCGGCTGCGCCATTCATGATGTCGGCATTGTCTGGCGGTGACTTTTTCTGGTGTACTCTTGGCCAGATGCCGGAATAATGGCGATTGAGGTCGAGCCATGCATGCAGTCCGGCTTCGGTATCCGGCCGGATCGCTGCGGCGGGACATTCGCGCTCACATATCCCGCAGTCGATACATTGGTCCGGGTGAATGACGAGCATGTTCTCGCCTTCATAGAAACATTCGACAGGACAGACTTCCACGCAGTCCATGTATTTGCAGGCGATGCAGTTTTCGGTGACGACATAGGGCATGGGAATGCTCGAAGAGAGTTGCAGCCGGACGGCGGCTGTCCGGCTGCGCCTGATCCGGCGGGCCGCTCAAGGGCAGCGGGACCGGCCGGATCGGTGGGGCTCAAATCAAAGGCGGGCCGCGACCGCCTGCCAGTTCACCAGTTTGTCGAGGAAGTTTTCAAGGTAAGCCGGGCGCTTGTTGCGGAAATCGATATAATAGCTGTGTTCCCACACATCGCAGCCAAGAAGGGCCTTTTGCCCGAAGCAGAGCGGATTGACCCCGTTTTCGGTACGTGTGATCTTCAGCGAACCGTCGGTATCCACCACCAGCCACGCCCAGCCCGAACCGAATTGCGAGGCGCCGGCAAGGGCGAAATTCTGCTTGAACAGCGCGACCGAGCCGAAGGACTGCGTCAAGGCCTCTTCCAGCTCCTTGGGGATCGCATGATTTTCCGGCCCCATGATTTCCCAGAAGAGATTGTGGTTCCAGTGCTGGGAGGCATTGTTGAAAATGCCGGATTGCGCCACCGCACCCTTCTCATAGGTGCCACGGACGATCTCTTCGAGGCTGCTGTTTTCCCATTCGGTGCCTGATATCGCCTTGTTGAGATTATCGACATAAGCCTTGTGGTGAAGATCGTGATGGAACTTCAGCGTCTCCTCGGACATGCCCGAATGGGCAAGCGCATCATGGGCGTAGGGGAGGTCGGGAAGCTGGAAAGCCATGGGTGTTCCTTTGTCACTGTTTGCTCAAGAGCATGTAAAAGCCTTGCGAAAACAAGGTGACAGTACTTCTAGGACCTCAACCATGGTTCAGGTCAAGAGGTTTTTTGAAAGGCCATGTGACGCTGACGCGCAAGCGGGAAGAAAGCGCTTTTGGATCCGGTAGAGCGGCTTCGGCAGAGCAGAGCCACTATGCAACACCGGTCTTAATGGCCTCTACGACTGCCGTTCTGCTTGATATTTTGAGGGCGACTGCGCAGCATGCCTTCCGTTGTCGATGAGAGGGAGTAAGTCATGGCCAGAGCCGTTGGAATTGGCGGCGTATTCTTCAGAGCAGCAGATGCTGCCGGTCTAGTCGAATGGTATGAAAAACATCTCGGCATCGACGATCTGCATAAATCCCTGTGGCATCAGGAGGCTGGGATGACGATTTTTGGGCCTTTCGCCAGAAATAGCGAATATTTTGGTCGTGCTGAACAGCAATGGATGATCAATTTCCGGGTGGATGATCTCGATGCTTTTATCGCGAAGCTGACGGCAGACGGCGTCGAGGTTGAAACCCGCGCCGAATGGGATTCGGAGGTGGGGCGCTTCGCAAGGATACATGATCCGGAAGGTAATCCGGTGGAATTGTGGGAGCCCGCTCGGAGCTGATGATATTTGTGCCCCGCACGGATATGACTGGAAGGTGAGTGATTTCTCTCGCGCCAGGGTTGATGCCGGATCGATGGCCGCGCTGTTTCGATATGGGCTTTCCGAGGAGAGCGGTCGCTCAGATTGGGATAAACACAATTCTGACCGACAGATTCTGATCTCTGTCCGGCGCGTCATGCCTTCTCAATCAATTGCTCATATGCCTTGCGGCACGATCGGCGCCCTCAAAGCCCAAGGAACTTGAAGGGTTTGGTGTCCTTCAGGCTCTCATTCGCCATACCCGAATAAATATGGATCTGATTGGGGCCGAGATCGAGTTTCTTGACCGCACCGGTTTCTTTCGAGAGATCGAGTTTCGTCATGTCGATCCAGAAGATATTCGGCGTCAGAGCCGATTCGAAGAAATAGAGTTTGCGTTTGTGATCAATCACCGTGCGCCAGCGGGTTGAGGAAATATTCGGCTGGTCCGGTGTGGTGATGCCGTAAGGAACGGAGACGTTGCGGATCACGCTGAAGACGCTGGCGATGGCTTCGACAGGGTTCTCGCTCTTGGGAATGGCGTTGGCGTAGAAAGAGGCGCGGGCGAACCGGTCCGATGCGCGGTTGGTGCCCGGCAGCATGACAGTGCCGCCGATCTGCTGCCAATATTCGTTGAGTGCCAGCTGGTGGTCGAAGGTCGGCGAATTGGTCATCACCTGATACTGACGCCCGTGATGGATGACCTGCTTGCCATCGATATATTCAACGATCGCGCTGTCGCCGCTCGCATCCGAAAGGGAAAGGTGCAACGTTGCCAGACGCTCTTCGCCGGGCACATTGTCGGTCACGATTGTGAAGGGGTTTTTCTCGAGTGCAGCGACGGCCTCTTCCACCGTCGCGAAATTGTCGAGCACGTATTGCGCCCAGGCCGCGATGGACAGGCCCGGCGATTTGCCGTCATAGGCGGGATAGCTCGACTCAACCAGCCAGAGGACGTTCGCAGCAAGCCCCGCCTCATTCATGCCGTCGGTCGTCGAAATATCATAACCGGAAGCAATGACGCTACCGTATTTCGAGGTCCATTTGACCGAATTTGGTCCGGCCTCGCCGGAGCGCTCCATGCCGCGGGGGAAGACCCAGATGTTGGTTCCGACATCCGTTTTCCAATCCATCGACCGGGCCGTCATCACCTGATCATTTTCGCCGAGATAGACGAACCGCGTGCAGGCCTGCGCGACAGAGGTTGTGAGCGTCGCGATGGAAAAGATCGCGGCGGTGCAGGCGGAAAAAAACGGAAGGGTGTTCAGGCGCATGGGAACGTCTCCGGTTCTCGCGGTACCAATACAGCGTAAGATAGAAAATCGGACTTGTTGGCGCGTGTCAAATAGGTTTAGCTGCAGGCGATCGGTTGGGGAGACGTCATTGCTAAAATTATCAGCTTTTGCGGCCGTTATGGCTTTTTCTGCAAGCGCGGCCTCAGCCGCGGATCAACTCGGCTCCCTGCCCGCGAGGGTTGATGACGCGGATTGGGCGTTTCAGGCAACGGGTTATCTGTGGGCGACGGGTTTGAGCGGCAACATTTCGCCCTTCCGTCGCGCGCCGACGCTGCATGTCGAAAAATCCTTCTCCGACGTCATGGAGGATCTCAACTTCGGCGGGTTCTTGAACATCTGGGGCCGTTATGACCGCTTTGTCCTGTCCGGCGATCTAATGTATGTCGACACCACGGACAGCAAGGCGGCCGGGCCGCTGCCGGCGCTACAAATCCCGGGTTTGCCCACCCTTCCGGCTGGCGCGGCAATCGCCGCGAACGTCGATACGCAGGAATTCATGGCGACGCTGCAGGCCGGTTACCGGATCGTGGATGCAGACGGATTTTCGCTCGACGCCTTGGCGGGAGCCCGCTTCTGGCATATCTCCAACGAGGTGGCGGTCACTGCCAGCCATCCCCTGATCGGCAGCGTATCAGCCACGCATAAGGAAAGTTTCGGCTGGGTTGATCCCGTGATCGGCGCGCGCGCTTTTTTTGGCCTGACAGACAGGCTCTCCGTCCAGGGGCAGGTGGATATTGGCGGTTTCGGCGCGGGATCCGATCTCACCTGGTCAGCGCTCGCGACGGTGAACTACATCTTCACGGACACATTGTCCGTTTCGGCAGGCTACAAGGTGCTCGACGTGGACTATTCTGACGACGGATATGTTTTTGATTCGAGGCTGAGCGGGCCGGTTGTCGGTCTGACCTATCGGTTCTGACCCTTTTCCCCTCACTATGACCTTGACACGACACCCTTGCAGTCTAGACGGGGTCCCATGATTATATTGGGAGTATAGACATGAAAACGCTGGCAGCCGTTTCGGCTTTCGTGGGCAAGACCTTTGCCGTCTGGGTCATCCTGTTTGCCGTGCTCGGCTTCTTTTTTCCAGATACGTTCAAGCAGATAGCGCCGTGGATCGTCACGCTTCTGTCGATCATCATGTTCGGCATGGGGCTCACACTGTCGGTCGATGACTTCAGGGAGGTCGTCAAAAGGCCGTTCGATGTGACGATCGGTGTCCTTGGCCAGTTTCTGGTCATGCCGCTTCTGGCGGTGCTGCTCACCCGGATCATTCCCATGCCGCCGGAAGTCGCCGCTGGCGTCATTCTGGTCGGCTGCTGCCCGGGCGGCACATCTTCTAACGTCATGACGTATCTCTCCAAGGGCGATGTCGCGCTGTCGGTCGCCTGCACCTCGGTCACCACGCTTGCCGCGCCGTTGGTGACCCCGTTCCTCGTCTGGTTGTTTGCGAGCCAGTACCTGCCGGTTGACGGCTGGGCCATGTTCCTCAGCATCGTCAAGGTCGTTCTGGTTCCGCTCGCTCTCGGCGCCGCTCTGCAGAAGCTGCTGCCCGGTCTCGTCAAGGCCGCCGTTCCGACATTGCCGCTCGTGAGCGTCATCGGCATCGTCTTGATCGTCTCGGCGGTGGTGGGAGGATCCAAGGCGGCTATCGCCCAGTCCGGGCTGATGATTCTTGCCGTCGTAATCCTGCATAACGGTCTTGGTTATCTCATCGGTTATCTCGCGGCAAAGGCAACGGGCCTGTCGCTTGCCAAGCGCAAGGCCATCGCGATCGAGGTGGGCATGCAGAATTCAGGCCTTGGAGCGGCGCTTGCCACGGCTTACTTCTCACCTGTCGCTGCGGTGCCGAGCGCGATCTTCAGCGTCTGGCACAATATTTCCGGTGCAATCCTCGCGAACTGGTTCTCGGGTCGTGTGGAAGCTGGCTCCGACAACAAAGCCGCCTGAAGCTCCACATCTGCTGGGCCGCCTGCCGGTCAGGCGGCCCGACTAGCCTTGTTACGGCATAGTGACGGCCGGTGGATTAAGCCGGGCAAAGCCCGCTTGCCGCTGATAAGGGAAATGCGGATAGGGAGCGGCCTTCGCGCTGGCCTCGTCCAGCTGCGCCACTTGCGCGGGCGTCAGTTCCCATCCCACGGCATCGAGGTTCTGGCGAAGCTGTTCCTCATTGCGCGCACCGATGATCACTGTGGAAACTGTGGGGCGTCTGAGCAGCCAGTTGAGGGCGACCTGCGGTACCGTCCTGCCGGTCTCTTCTGCGACAGCGTCGAGCGCGTCGATCACGCGGTAGAGATCTTCATCATCCACCGGCGGGCCAAAGCTGGCGGTCTCATGCAGGCGGCTACCTTCAGGCAGCGGCGTGCCGCGGCGGATTTTTCCTGTCAATCGCCCCCAGCCAAGCGGGCTCCAGACCATTGCGCCCAGACCCTGATCCGCGCCGAGCGGCATCAGATCCCACTCGTAATCCCGGCCGATCAGGGAGTAATAGACCTGGTTGACCACATAACGCGGCCAACCGTATCGATCCGCGACGGCGAGCGACTTCATGATCTGCCAGCCTGAAAAGTTCGAAACGCCGGTATATCGCACCTTGCCCGACCGGACGAGCGCATCGAGCGTCGAGAGCACTTCCTCAACCGGTGTGAAGGCGTCGAAGGCGTGGAGTTGAAGGATGTCGATATAGTCGGTCTGGAGGCGGTGCAGGGCGTCATCCACCGCCCGCAGCAATCGGAAGCGGGACGAGCCCGCCTCGTTCGGCCCGTCGCCCATCGGCAGGCTGGTCTTGGTCGAGATCAGAACGCTGTCGCGCCTGCCTTTGATGGCCTCGCCAAGCACTTCCTCCGATGCGCCATTGGAGTAGACGTCGGCGGTATCGAAGAGGTTGACGCCGGCTTCCAGACAAATATCGATCAGACGCCGGGCTTCCGTGGCGTCTGAATTGCCCCAGTTGCTGAAAAGCGGGCCGGAGCCGCCGAAAGTTCCGGTACCAAAACTCAAGACCGGCACTTTCAGGCCGGATTTGCCGAGATAGCGATATTCCATGGGGCGTTCCTTTCTTGCTTCGAAATGGTCGTGGCGGGCTCTGGCAGCGCCGCGCTCTGTCCATCCCGTCGTGATCTTGCAGATGAAGATTGCGATGCGTTTCAATCGCTGTCTGAAGATAGACGCTCGCTCTTCAATGAAATAGAATGCCGAAAATACTTTCACTTGTGAGATCAAATCATCATGGCGCGACTGGAAATCAACCGGGCAGGGGAGATGGAAATCTTCGTGCGGGTCGTCGAGCTCGGCGGTTTTTCCCGCGCAGCCGCGGCGGCAAACATGACGCCTTCAGCGGTGAGCAAGCTGATCGCACGGTTGGAAGGCCGCTTGGGCGCACGCCTGCTCAACCGTTCCACCCGGCAACTTCAGATAACGCCGGAGGGCTGCGCCTTCTATGAAAGGGCCACCCGCATTCTTGCCGATCTCGAAGAGGCTGAACGCGCCGCAGGTGAGGGCGAACAGCCTGTCGGCCGCGTGCGGATCAACACAAGCGCTTCTTATGCAACGCATATTCTTGCGCCCATCCTGCCACGGTTTCTGGCGCTTCATCCAGGCATCACGCTCGATATCGTCCAGACGGATCTGGTGGTTGACCTGCTTGCGGAGCGCATGGATGTGGCGGTGCGCGCCGGGCCGCTCAAAAGCTCAAGCCTCGTCGCCCGGAAACTCGGTGAGACGAGGATGATGATCGCGGCCGCTCCGGATTATCTTGAGCGCTGCGGCGTGCCGCAAACAATCGCCGATCTGGAAGATCACAATCGGCTCGGATTTGGCTATGCCCGATCAGTCGACGGGTGGCCGTTGCGGGATGCCGGAAAGACTGTTGTCATTCCGGCGACGGGGCGCGTGCAGGTCAGCGACGGTGAGGGCCTTCGCCGTCTTGCCCTTGCCGGTGTCGGTCTGGTCCGCCTTGCCGCCTTCACCGTGCGGGAGGATATCACCGCCGGCCGGCTGGTCTCCGTGCTCGATCATCTCGACACAGGTGAGACGGAGATGTTTCATGCCGTTTATGTCGGCCAACGCGGTCCGCTTCCGGCACGTATTCGAGCCCTGCTCGATTTTCTCGGCGAATACGGGCGGGTGAAGTGACCTTCCCGGGACATTAGAAGTGCGGCCCGGATGGAGGCGGTATACTTTGCCACCAGTTACCGGAATCTCTGGGACACGATCAAAATCACCGATAGGATAAACATGATTGGACCGGTGACTGACAGCTTGCTGCCAACATCTGGAAGCGGATGGTCAACCCCGTTTTGGTGTATGGATGAGAAAGATTTGTGGAGCTTCCGCGATCACTCGGCAGCGCAAATTCAAAAGGCTGGGGCTGACGGAAAGGCGCACGTTATCCAGTGCCAAACCACTCTCGATCGCCTCGTGGAACTCGTCAATAATGCGACCTCCGAAGAAGCGATCGTCGGTTGTGAGTGGCCTTCCACGTGATAAAACGAATTCTACGGTTTCCCCCCGTAGAGTTCAGCATGCGCTTTACGAAATGCGGCTATTCCTTCGGTGACCGCATGAATACCCGGCATTCCAGCGTGAAATTGCGTAATGTTTTCCTTCGCAATTTCCTCAATGGGCTTCTCGGATGCTAAATCCTGCAATGCCTTCGCCTGAAGCGGATTATTGTGGTTGATATACCACATTCTTGTCTCGACATTCACCTGAAAGACCCAGATTCCGATGGTTAAGAGGATCGCACCAAGCAGCTCAACTGTATACTTTGGCGCGTTCTTCGAAACGATAATCCAAGAGAGGATCGGCACGAAAATTGTAAGTACCCCATAATGGATTGCGGACCCTGCCTCCCAACCACCTTGCATTTTTGCCCGACCGTAAGAGATCGCGGCCAACAGACAGACATAAATGGCAAGACATGCAAAGACCAGCAAGTCAGCGTCATCCAATTGCCTGCGTTTGAGCCGGAACACGATCGATATGATGGCAAAGATCATGAGAGATGTCACGACAACACGGGCCAGTGTCTCGTAACTTTGCAGGAAGAACGCAAACGATCCAGTGGTTAGGCCCATGGCATAGTCCAAGAACTCATAAGCGTTCACTGAAGACTGATCCCCGCCAGCGTAAGGGGTCCATGTCGCCAAGATGTGAGACGCGACGATCAAAGGGACGGCAAAGAGAAACACTGTACCGAACGGTTTCCTTCGCCAAATTGCCCAAGCTGTAAATGCAATGCCGGCACCTAAGGCTGGAAGAACGCCGTTCATGCCGGTCAAGCACGCGATCGTCAGACTGAAGACTGCAAGAAACGCATGTGTGTTACTCTGGCTCCGAAGCCACAATAAAGTGGCTAGGAGGAACCCGGATAAACAAAGAATGGACGAAGTGAATTGGAAGTGGAAACCCCACTGGGTGTAGCCCATACCAAAGTTTAGGAAGATGAAGGGAATGGCCACATCGCCAATCGACCTTCTGCCTCGATAAACTCTTGCCGCTTCCACGATAAACACCGTGCTTATGAGAGCCATCAAAAAGTTGACGCCGACGAGCCATCGGTAATCAAACCCGGACCACGACAAGATGAAAAAGTTTGTAAGCTTTTGGATCGGGATACGGTGGTCTACGTGCTGCTGCCAAAGCCACACCCACCATTCTCGCTGCGTTGTGAATTCGAGTGGCCGTGCATAAATCCAGTCATCCACCCAAGCGTACGGTCGAAAATAGGGAAGGATGTTGACATAAAACAAATAGGCAATCGTTATGGCCACTGCATAAGGAGCAAGCGCCAGCAGACCACTTGCCACAGGAGTTGCCTGTGATCGAAAGCGTTCCGTCGCGCCATACAAGTTACTTTTATTCATTATTGCCCCCAACAAGCAAAAAAACGTAAAAAGCCCAGTCAATTGAGAATTGAATCAAGACGCTCCTTACCATCCGTAAGCTGCGTTTTCTACTTAAATGGTGCGCGCTCCCCACATTCATAGTGTGCCAATCGCAAAACGTTTCGTGTGCTCAGGAGGACACGAACAGCACGACATCCACACGGCTCATGCTCCTGATCTAACGGCGTCGGATTTGAGCCGCAGAAGAGTTCAACGGGCATCCAAAAATGGATTTTTGGCGACAGAAGACGCCTTTGACCCGCTAATCTGGGGTTCTCAGAAATTCCGATTTTTCGTGTCAAAATTCCGAAAACGGGATAAAGGCGGCCGGTCGCAGGAAACGGAATTAGCTGGAGGGCGAACGTCTATTCTCTCGGACCTGAGAGCGTGAAGGTTTCAACCGATTCCAGCCTTATGTGCGTCTCATTGGCAATCGTGCTTGGTATCGCACCGCAGAGGCTGCCTGTCGTTACGACGTTACCAGCCTTGAGCATATTGCCCCTGTTGAACGCCGAGTTGGCAAAGGCGACCAGCGGCGCAAGCGGATCGCCATTGGGATGTTTTGCCGTAGCATCGAACAGCGATACCGACCCGTCGGTGACGGTGAGCTGCGGCAGGTTTTCGCCATTTCCGGCAAAGACATCCACGATGCCTTTATCGACTTCCGGTCCGATGACGAAGCCGTGGTTGGCGAGACGATCCGCGAGAAAAAGCGGAAACGGCACCTGGTTTTTCTCCGCCAGCCTGTAGCGGAGAAGTTCAGCGCCAAGATGGACCTTGTCGATAAATGCCATCAGGTCGGCCCTCGCCAGCGGCCCCGCCGCCGCCGCAGGAATATCCGCCGAAAGCGTAAAGCAGATCTCGACCTCGATGCCTTCGGTGCCGCCATGGGGAAAAGAAGCGGCATTGGCTTCATCGACCCGCACGCAATCGAACATGGGCGCCCCGACGGCCTCGCCGTCGGGGCGGATAGCCAGTTTCCAGCCGGCAACCGGTTCTGCCCCGCTCTCAGCAAAAGCCCGCTGGACCGCCATAGCCTCTGCAAGCGTCCCGGGGATGAGACCCTCCGCCTGCACCGCCGCCAGAGAAATTTTCGCCCCGCCTCGGCTCGCGGTGGTAAAGCGTCCAGCCAGCTTCTCGATTGCAGTCATTCGCTCATGTCTCCTGATGATCTCGCGCGCTGAATGCCGTCACGATTTGACGTGGTGTGCCAAGGCCATCAATGCCGAGTTCGACCATATCGCCGGCTTTTAGGAACACGGGCGGGTTCATTCCAAGACCGACCCCGGGCGGCGTCCCCGTGGTGACAACGTCGCCCGGCATGAGGCGCATGAAGCGGCTGATGTAAGAAACAAGCATTGCGATCGGAAAACTCATCTTGGATGTCGAGACGGCTCCTTTTCGCTCTGAAATAAAATTCGAGCGGCAATGGCCGCCCGTTTTATTTTGGTGTCACGCGACGTCTGCGTCGAACTGGATGCTGTGAAGTCGTTTATACAGACCGTCATTCGCTAGCAATTCACGCCGGCTTCCCTGTTCGGCCACTTCACCATTATCCATCACGACGATTTTGTCGGCGCGGTTGATTGTGGAAAGGCGATGGGCGATCACGATGGATGTCTTGTTGAGCGTCAGGCGCTCTAGCGCATCCCGCACGAGAGCCTCGGACTCGGAATCCAGTGCACTTGTCGCTTCGTCCAGGATCAGGATATCCGCGTCCCGAAGCATCGCGCGTGCAATCGCCACACGCTGTCGCTGGCCGCCAGACAGGCCGGAGCCGTTTTCGCCCAGCCTGGTGTCGTATCCGTTCTGCATCTTCATGATGAAATCATGCGCATTCGCAGCCTTTGCTGCCGCTATGATCTCTTCCTCTGTCGCATTGTCGCGGCCGACGGAGATGTTGTGCTTGATCGTTCCGGAGAACAGGAATGTTTCCTGACCGACATAAGAAACGTGTTCGCGCAGGCTGGCAAAGGAAACATCGCGCAGATCCATGCCGTTGATTTCAACGGAGCCGTTCTGTGGATCGTAAAGACGCATCATGAGGTTGATGATCGTCGACTTGCCACTGCCGGAGGGGCCGACCAGTGCCGTCATCTTGCCGCCTTCGAAGAGGACGCTAACGTCGTTAAGAACCGGCTGGCCGGGCACGTACTCGAAGCTGACGTTCTTAAGCTCGACATCGCCGCTTGCCTTGGGAAGCGGGACTGCGTCCTTCTTTTCGGTCAGCGTTAGCGGCGCGTCCAGCACCTGAAACATCATGCGCACGCCTATCATTCCGCCCTCGATCTGCACGCGCATCCGAGCAAGCCGCTTGGCAGGCTCGTAGGCAAGGAGAAGAGCCGTGATAAAGGCCATCAGATCGCCGGGGGAACCGCCTTTTTCGAGCACAGTGTAGCCAGAGACGGCAATTACCACTGCAATGGCAAGGCCAGACAAGGTTTCCATGATCGGGCTGGTCGCGGCTTCCAGTCTGGCTATGCCATTGGCTCGCTGCTCGACATCGGAAACCGCTTTGTTCATGCGTTGCGCCATCAGCTTCTCTAAGGAAAAAGCCTTGATGACTCGCACGCCGATGCTGGTTTCCTGGACGACGTTGACGATTTCGCCCAACGAAGCAAGTTCCGCCTCCATGATCTTTCGGACGCGCCGCAGAACGAGACGAACGCTGAAGATTGCCAAAGGACCGATAATCATGGAAATCGCGCTCAGAAGGAAATTCTGGGCGAACATCACGATAATCAAGCCGAGGAGGGAGAAGAGGTCGCGAACGAAGGATGTGACGATTGTGTCGATGACGCTGCGGGCAGCTTGGGCGTTGTAGGTCACGCGGACCAGAAGTTCTGAAGATGGCAAATTTTGGAAAAAAGAGACGCCTTGCTTGAGGAGCCTATCGTAGATTTTGCGCTGCTGCTCGGCGACGATGCTATTTCCCGCCTTGCTGAGGTAGTAGCTCTGAACAAAGGTAGCAAGCCCCTTCACTATGAAGATGGCTGCAACTGCAAATGCAATCTCGAGGACGACATCGAAACCTTGCTTCAGGTAGACGCTGTTGACAATATCACGCATTATCCAAGCGCTAAGAGATGTCATGCCCGCGACAACGAGCATCGCCGCGATTGCCGCAGAATACCAGCCGACGTGTTTTTTGAAGTTTTCCTTAAATAGCCGCGTTAACAGCTTTTTGTCGTCTGGCGACAAAAATGATCCGATCACTGCAATATCCTTGCGAATTCAAGATAAATATCGTTCCGAAGCAAGACCTGCTCACCACCCCATGGCAAAGGTAATTGTAGTGTCACCTAGTCAGCATGTCACTCGTATTCACCTTGTTGCATCATCCATCCGCGCTGCACGGAGATTTACGGAACTCGGATCAAGATAGTTCGGCAACGACTTGCGTTTACGAGGGCGAAACCCCCCATTTCCAAGCCATGTGCGGCCCAAATTAGTGGCTAGCAAATAGTCCTCCTCATTCTGTCTGTCAATATCAGCGCTTTGGCTTCGTGCGCGTGTCGTGCGCGATCATGCCTCCCGTGTTTGGCTACACAGAATCATAATGTTCACTGGATGTGAATTTTATCATGATGCATGTATTTATAAGTATTTTTTGGATTTAATATTATTAATCCAAAATGTAATTAATTTAGTTTCGTCTAATCTTATTATTTCTACGATATTTCTATAGACTATAAAAATTATTATGATTATTATTTAATTGGATTTTTTAGATTTGGTGTTTCTGCATGTTAATGATTTTTAGGGTGCTCCTTGAGGAATAGTTTCGTTTATAATGAAATTGAGAAATTTGGATTGAGGCCGCCTGATATTGATGTTTTGGCGCAGAGATATTATGCGCAATGCGCAGAAGATCTTATTGTTGTCAGTATACTGAAAGCGCTTTCCGCGCGTAGGCATTTTGATCTTTCGGCAGAGCGATATCTTGAGGTTGGCGCTAATCATCCAATTGCCACAAGTGCGACGTATCTTCTTTCTCTCGAATTGGGAATGAGCGGGGTCCTCGTTGAGGCAAATCCGGCGCTTATAGCCGATCTGGAAAAGGTTCGAAAACAAGACCTTGTTTTGAACAAGGCGATTATTGTCGGTGATTCAGATACCGCAGAGCTTTTCGTATCAAATCAAAATGAACTCTCGTCTTTATCGAGGCGATTTGTCGAAGATTGGCAAGATGGCGCCGTCGGATTGAAAGATGTCATCACGGTTCAGGCATCTCGTATGAACGATGTGCTTGAGGAGTTTTTTTCAGAGCGCGCACCCTTGTATCTGTCCATCGACACTGAAGGTTTGGACCTTGACTTGCTTAAGGACGTCGATTGGGACCGCTGGCGCCCTGCCGTTGTCCAAGCGGAGCCCTCTGAACATTTTATTGAAAACAATGCTGAACTGATCTCTCAGTTGCTGGAAAGCAAGGGTTATGTGCTCGTAGCGAAGACAGCGGTCAATCTTATATTCATGGATAGCAGCCTAGCCACGAAAAATAGCGCATCTCAAGTTGACGGAGACGGAGCGGGCGCGGAAAGCGTCTCTGGCCCTACTGGTGTGGGGATTGTCACTCGGACAAAGGATCGCGCCGTACTGCTTCGAAGGGCGCTGGAAAGCGTAAAGAACCAGACATATGAAGATTGGAGACTGGTTGTCGTAAATGATGGCGGGCAGGCTGAGTCCGTTGATTGGCTCGTTGGGCAGATCTTCGAGGGAGACGCGAGAGTGAGCGTTCTTCATCATGAGGTGTCCAAGGGAATGGAGGCGGCATCAAATGCCGGACTCGCAACGTTGAATACGGAATACGCCGTCATCCACGATGACGATGATAGCTGGGCGCCCGAGTTTCTGGCTTCGATGACCTCAACCATCGCCCGTCGTCAGAAAACATTTCCGTCAATCAAAGGAATTGTATGCCGCATCAACAGTGTATTTGAAACTGTTGTCGGTAATGAAATCACAATAGAACGCGTCGAACCGTTTCGAGCTTTGCATTCCGACCCTCTCGATGAGGGTTTACTCTCCGTTCAAAAGATGTTGGTTCGCAATCAGTTTCCTCCAATAGCGTTCATGTTCGACCTCGCCACTGCGCGCGAATTGGGTCTCTTCAATGAAAGCCTGCCCGTCGCTGGTGATTGGGATTTTCATTCGCGGTTCTTAATGATGCACGATGTTTGGATTCTTCCTGAGTATCTAAGTTTTTATCACCAACGTGTTTCAGCCACGGGCGAGCTTGGAAACACCATCCATGCCGGCATAACTCAACATCGCCTCTATCACCAAAAAATGCGTAACGACCTTGTGCGTCAAGCGGCAGGAGAAAGCGGAGAGCGTCGAATCGCAATCACCATTCCGGCTGAAATTCAGGAGTTCACTCAAAATGAGGTGTATCACATCCTGTGGCGGCTGGGACAGATGGAAGCTGCGATACACGGTCTCCGCCCTGTACGCCCAAAGTGGCGGCATGAACTTTCAGTTTGGTTCAGGCGTTGGCGAAACCGCCTGCTGAGACGTTAGACTTAAGGGCATATTGATGTATGAATTAGTAACATTTGATATCTTTGATACACTTTTGCATCGAAAGCTGCGAGCACCGGTAGATGTGTTTGAAGCTGTTCGAGCCGCTGTTATGCAGGAGAATATTGCGCTCCTACACCATGATCTGCTCGTCACTTTCTCCCACCACCGTATCCAGGCCGAAAAAGAAGCGCGTGAAATTCGTGCTGAACTGGCCGGAGAAGAGGGTGAGATAACCTTTACGGAAATCTACGATCGTTATGAAGCTTTAACCGGATGCGGCGGCGAATTGAGACAGTTGCTTCAGGCAAAGGAACTGGAGTTGGAGCAAGAATTTCTCTTCGCCAGTGAAGCAGGCCTGCGGACATACGACGAGTTGAGGGCGAAGGCGAAACGAATTGCCCTCGTTTCAGACATGTATTTGCCATCGTCCTGGCTTAAGACCGTATTGCAGGAAAAAGGATTTCAAGGGCTTTCCGATGTAAAGATTTTCGTTTCTGGGGAATTTAGGAAAAGTAAACACAGTGGCGCGCTTTATCAAGAAGTGAGCAGAAGCTTAAATGTCAGCTTTTCAGGTTCTTGGTTACATGTCGGGGACAATGTGTGGGCCGACATAGAGCAAGCAAAAAAATACTCGCTAGCTACTCATCTGGCGGATTGGGCCAAAGTTGACAATCGGCCGTTGTGGTCGAAGTGTGCGCGAAACGAATATCTCGTAAACAGCGTTGTTGATTTCCTCGCTACGCCCCAATCGCGACAGTTTGTGCCCCAAGAAGCTTATGCGAGTATAGGTTACCGGATTTTCGGTCCTCTTATTTTTGGTTTTACGATATGGCTTCTGTGGAAAATAAAAGAGACCAAAGTTGAGCACGTCGCTTTTGTCGCACGTGACGGGTGGCTTCCGCATAAGCTATTTGAAATTGTAAAGCAGGATGCGGAACTGGGAAACGTCAGCAGTTCCTATCTTCATTTTTCCAGGAGTGTCGGTCATCAAATTGGATTGAAGGAATGGGATCTCGACAAAACGTGGGTGCCTTTTGGGGGTAAAGTATCCAGACCAATAGAGCAGTATCTCGATACCGTAGGTTACGACGCACGAAAAATCCCTCACCTTTTAGAGCAGTTTGGACTGGTTCTGGGGCAGCCGATTCCTCCGGAGAAAATCAACGACAGTCGCGCGATGGTGGCGACGACCTTTGATCTTGGACTAAAGACTTCCAGTGAGCGGAGAAAAAAATTTCGCCATTACTTTGAAAAACACTTTTCTCCGGAGGTAAAGACTGGGCTGGTCGACATCGGGTGGAACGGTAATACTCAGAGGTATCTTTTCGGCGTTTTGGATCATACCTACTCTAAAGAAAACGTAATTGGACTTTATCTAGGGCTCCATTCGTCGGCCGTCACGAACAAAAACCTAGGATTTATTATGCATGGTTGGCTATCCCAATATGGCAGTCATCCTCAGATTCAAGATTACCTATTAACAGGCGGCGTTGAACTTTTGGAATTCGCTTTGACTGCGGACCACGGCACAACCCTAGGCTATGAAATAAGCGCTGAAGGCGAGATTGTCCCTAAACTCGAAGATATCCTCCCAGAGGAGAGTGACTATCGCGAAAAGGCGATGAGGGTACAGCAAGGAGTGATCAAGTTTGTGGAAGATAATAAATATCTTCTGAAAATCTATAGTCCTGAGGTGATTTCTTCATTAGCTTGGGCGGCTCCTTTCCAGCGGCTTGTTACTAATCCCCAGCAAGACGAATTGGATTTGCTCGCAGGACTTTCCCATTCTGACACTGCTGGCGTTACCTCGACGCGACTTGTCCTTGCGGCCCGACAGCCCGACAATATTCGAAAGTCGAAACGACAGATGCGTTTAGCGAGAGATAACGCATTTTGGAAGGTCGCTTTTGATCGATTGAACAAGTGAAAATGATTGCCGGATGCAATATTTGCGTCATTGGCAGAATGGCATTGTGTGGCGACCTCGTGACAGAGGCGCCACAGCAACCCTGGCGGTGATGGTGCTTGACGACCGCCAAAAGCGCCGGACGTCCAGCAGTCAGTGGGAACTCGCTCCGTTAACCTGTCGCCGATATTGGAGTTTCTTCTAATGAGTGAGGCGGCAGATGTTTTTGACGTCTCCTCGCGAACGAATGATCACAACATCTTTAGTGTCCTGCTCTTGCTGAAGCGGAACCAAGGCTGAAAACCCGCTCAAATTTTCCGGCGGTATTTTCAATTGCGAATTAATCTCGTCTCTAGGGGTTCTCAATGCCTCGACATATAGTGGCTGTCCATTGGATCCTGGGAGTTGAATGTAAACCCGTTCGCGAATTTTCTTGTCGCCATCAACCGGGATAACCCATCCCTCCAGCCTGGCAACACGAGCACCACTTTCCTCCGTGATCTCGTTAATATCAATCACGCCGTTGCATTCCGTGGAAATGGCACCATCAGCCTTGAAAGCAGTTCCCGGGAAAGCAATTTTACAGCCGCTAATAATAGCAGTATTCCATCGTTTCCGCGCGACAAAATTAGTGAAAAGAGCAGGGTTCAGAGTATCTTTGCCGCAGAAGACAAAACCGCCAAGCTGGTCTGCATCGAGGTATTTTTCAGGATGCATCAAAACATCATCAGTTTGCGTGAGCCAGTCGGGAATCGTAAAAGATTTACGCTCTGCGAAATAGGAGAATGTCGAGCTCCAGTCATTACCCAGTGCGATAAACTGCCCACCTTCTGTGGTGGCATTTTTAATCGATTTCCCAACCGCGATGTCGCGATCATAGCTGCTAAATTGTTGAGATATGGCCGGGTAGTATTTTATTCCGAAATAGACGTAGTTTGACGCCAAGATAAAAAGAAAAAATCCTGTGACTGCTTTAGGAGCGTGATTGTGGAACGTTCCAAGTGCCAAGGCTGCGGCAAATAGAAGGAAAGCAAGGTTGGCCGTCTGATAGTAGGTGTGCACTATATGCAGATTGGGGAACATAAAAAATGGTAGGAAACCAAGGGCAAGCGCGATGCAAAATAGCGTCAGCTCGGTTCTTCGACCGTTCTTCTTGCACCATATTGGAAAGTAGATGAACAAGCCCAGCCCAACGACAGCACCGAGATTTCCGACGAACATCCGCAGCAGAATGACTTTATCGTAGATCGTAGGTTCAAATCTCTGAGCCAGCGTGCCCCAGTTCCAGGAGTTCAGACGAGCGGATGTCAGATACTCGCCGAGTATGTTCAGCGATTTCTGGTCGTCGGTAAATTTTACCCACACGTAAGCGACTATGACGGGAATCAAGAAGCCGAAAACGGGGACAGCAAGTACTTTTAATTTGAAGAGCGATTTAAATCGTTCCGCCTGCCGCAGGGTCACATAAGCATAGATCAACGCTGCCACGATCATCACGGGCAATGCCGTCGTTGACTTCTGCAGCAAAGCGAGCGTTGCACACAAAAGTAGAAATGCGTTGCAACGGATGCTAAAGCCATAGCGCATGCCGAGTGAAAAATAGTATAGAAACGCGATGGTGAAGAAAAGCGCCGTTGTCTCGATCATGAAGGACCGTCCCCAGTACAAATATACGGGGGATGATAATAGTAAGGCCGAGAATATATAAAATGTCTCGCGCTTAAGCTTAAATATTCTAAATATTCCAGCGACAGGCCAAAGGCATGCTAGTAAAAATAGATAGCTTACAAGCCGCCCAACGGCATCAAGCGACAGGTTAAATGTTTTCGCTATTAAGGCTACTATCCCTTGGTAAAGCGGAAACTCAAACGGTATGGCCCAGGGTCTTCCACCTACCGGCGTTTGATAAGCGAGGGCGAATCCTTCCTTAATAAACCAGTAAGACGTTATAGCGGTCTGCGTCTGACGAAACGCATACATATCGAGCGGCTGTTGAGTTAAGTAATAAAGCGAAAAAAAGGCAGATATACACAGTGTGACAAGTGCTATTAGCACCAGACGTTGATTGATGATTTTCATTATAAAACTTCTGCCTCTGCTTCAAACGCGCTGAGCTATCCCGTTTGGGCCGAAAATTGTCAAGCTGGTTGGCGATCGGTCGATTGCAGGTTGGCGATGCCATATCCACGCCCGCAGGGTTGCCTGGAAAGGGTCTGCTGGCGCATTTCCAATTCTGCAAATGAGCGGATAGCAATGGGATGGTTATTTTCGTATAGGCTGTAGCGACGCGACGTGAGAGAGCAAGGGCATTATGAGTTTAAACCTTCCATCAGAGAGACAGAGTTCCAAAGCTGACGAGGCCCGGTCCGCTTTACCCATTGTCGTTGATTTGGATGGAACGCTTCTTTTATCGGATACGCTTTATGAGGCCGCGGCACTCTCATTGTTCCGAAAGCCTTTCGCACTGCTGTCGGCGCTGCCAACCCTTTCACGTGGCCGCCATGTCCTTAAAGCCTCCATTGCTAAACACTTGGATCTCACTTCGCTTGTTTTGCCCTTCAGGGAAGACCTAGTGAATTGGCTGCGCCAGAAAGCAGGTGAGGGGCACGCTCTGCATTTGTGTTCTGCCGCGGACCAGTCGATCGTTGATGTTGTTGCCGCGAAGGTTGGAATATTTGAAACCGCAGTTGGATCCAGTCAGAGCAACCTGAAAGGCCCTGCCAAAGCGAGCCATCTGGCCTCGCGATTTCCAGAAGGGTTCATCTATGTCGGCGATAGCAATGCGGATTTGTCGGTTTGGGATGCAGCGGATGCGATAGTTTTGGCTGGTGCGAGTAGCGGCGTTGCTGCAAAGGCCAGGAAGCTGAACAAGCCCGTGATTGCCGAGTTTTCTACCGCGCCTCTCGGTGTAAAAGAGTTTTTGAAGGCAATTCGTGTCCATCACTGGACAAAAAACGTTTTGATTTTTGTTCCGCTAATTCTCGCTCACCAATGGTCAAACGTATCTTTGATTGTCGAAACGCTTCTCGCGTTCATTTGTCTGCTGGCGGTGACCTCTGGTACGTATCTCTTGAACGATATTGCCGATCTGCACGCAGATCGACTGCATTGGTCGAAACGCAGCCGAGCTATGGCCAGCGGACGCTTGTCGATCAGATCGGGCTTCGTGCTTGCAGTAGCACTTATTTTCGCGGGCTTTCTTGCGGCAGGTCTGCTTTCGTTGCAATTCGCTTCAGTGCTTTTGGGTTACTTTGTTGTCACAGGCGCCTATTCACTTGGGCTTAAGCGTATTCCTCTGCTCGATACGCTGATAATCGGCCTCCTCTTTACATCACGTGTGGTGATGGGCGCTGTTCTGTTAGAGCATTCGCGTCCGGCTTGGCTTCTGACATTTGCTGTTTTCTTTTTCTTTTCCCTCGCCGTTGCGAAACGCCATACCGAGATTGTTCGTGCGTCCACCAGCGGCGCCGCGAGCCTTAAGAGCAGAGGTTATGAGGTAGGGGATGCGCCGCTCACACTTTCGCTTGGCGTGAGTGCGGCGATGGCGTCGCTTGTCGTTCTGGTTATTTTTATACTGATGGAAATGCTGGCGGGCAATGACTATGCGCGTCCAGAATTTCTATCCGCCATTCCTGTCCTGTTGTCGATATGGCTAGGCCGTATTTGGATATTGGCTCACAGGGGGAGGATGAACGACGATCCCGTCAGTTTCGCCATCAGGGACAATGTAAGTATCGGTCTCGGCGCGGCCATTGCGATCGTTTTTCTGGTGGCGTTATGAGCCGTTTTGCGTCCGCGTTTGGAGTTAGTTCGTGGGGCGGCGTGCTCAGGGCCCGGCATATGCTGTCGCGGCCGACCTGGCGAGACGAATTGCCGTCATTGATGAATGAGGCTCTTAAGCTGGATATTCCCTTGTTAGCGTGTGGTCTGCGCCGTTCCTATGGCGATAGCGGACTAAACCCGAACGGAGGGTTGATCGACAT
Organism: Agrobacterium sp. ST15.16.055; assembly: GCF_027956555.1. NCBI lineage: Bacteria > Pseudomonadati > Pseudomonadota > Alphaproteobacteria > Hyphomicrobiales > Rhizobiaceae > Agrobacterium > Agrobacterium sp. ST15.16.055. The sequence continues at coordinate 187,187 of NZ_JAQKGN010000004.1, read as the reverse complement.
GACTTCCCTTGACAGGGTGGTTCACTTCGATCGTGAAACAAGGCTCCTGCGTGCAGAGGCAGGTTTGTCCATCGACACCATCCTCAGGATCATTGTTCATCAAGGGTATTTTATACCTGTCACCCCCGGCACCCGTTTTGTAACGATAGCCGGCGCTATCGCAAACGACGTGCATGGTAAAAACCATCACAGAACCGGCACTATAGGCCGTTGGGTAAGGCGCATTGGCCTGTTGCGATCCGATGGAGAAGAAATCGAGTTGGCGGCGGACGACACGACCGGGCTGTTCGCCGCGACCGTCGGCGGATTGGGGCTGACAGGGCTGATAACATGGGTTGAGTTGGAGGTGATACCCATCCAGAGCGCTATCATCGACGTCGAAAACATTCCATTTGGTAATACGAAAGAGTTTTTTCACCTTGCCGAGGCGAGCGAGGCAGATTTCGAATATAGCGTCTCCTGGATTGACTGCCTTTCTGGCGGAGACAGGCTGGGGCGGGGAATATTTACGCGTGGAAATCACGCAAAACTTGGTTCCCGTCTGCTGGACAGCGGCAATACTGCGCTCACCATGCCCGTTAGCTTGCCCGCTGTGGCGATGAACAGCTATTCTATTCGTGCCTTCAATGCCGCTTACTTCTACCGGGGCAGCAAGAAAAGCGGGAAAAGCAGGGCTGGTATTTATCCTTTCTTTTATCCGCTGGACTCGATCGGCCGCTGGAACCGCATGTATGGCAGGAGGGGCATGTATCAATACCAATCCGTTGTCCCTCCATCTGTGCAGGAAGACGCGACGAATGAGATGTTGAAAACGATTGCCGCGAGTGGACAGGGCTCGTTTCTTGCTGTCCTTAAGACATTCGGTTCAATCCAGTCGCCCGGACTTCTTTCGTTCCCGCGCGAGGGGACAACTCTGGCGTTGGATTTTCCGAATCGGGGAGAGACGACGCTGAAGTTGATGGATCGGCTGGATGCTATTGTAATGGAAGCTAAAGGACGGCTTTATCCCGCCAAGGACGGAAGAATGCCGGCCAGGGTTTTCCAGGCAGGCTATCCGGACTGGCGTCTCTTCTCAAAACATATCGATCCGGTTTTTCGTTCGGGTTTTTGGACGCGCGTGAGTCAGGATTAAAGGAAAGAAATTGCGAATTATTCTCTTGGGAGCCACTTCCTCGATCGCTATGGCGACAGCGCGTATTTATGCCGCCGAAGGCGCATCCATTGTGCTTGTCGGTCGCGATAGGGGCCGTTTGGAACAAACGTCGGCCGACTTGAGGAGCCGAGGTGCAGGGCGGGTTGAGATTGCTACCTGTGATCTCGCAACACCGCATGACGCTGCTGGTCAACTGCGGGCATTCGCCGACCAGATCGGCGGAGTCGATCACATCATTCTGGCTTACGGCATTCTGGGTGATCAATATGAGGCTGAGCGCGACGCAGAAATTGCGGAAGAGATATTGAGGGTAAATTTCAATTCCGCTGCCGCCTGGTGCCTGGCGTCTGCAGATTTGCTCGAGCGACAGGCGAGAGGCACGTTGGTAGTTATAGGATCGGTTGCGGGAGATCGCGGGCGGCGTGCCAACTATGTTTATGGTGCAGCAAAGTCTGGACTGGCCGTGCTTGTGCAAGGGATTGCGCACCGTTTCGCCAACAAAGGGCCGCGTGCTGTCTTGGTGAAACCTGGTCCGACGATAACGCCAATGACAGAGGGCATGAACAGGAACGGCCTTCTTTGGGCGCGGCCGGAGAAGATTGCGGCGGTGGTTCATGCCAGCGCGCTTCGCGGCGGGCCAATCGCCTATGCGCCGGGATTCTGGCGCTACATCATGCTGATTATCCGCAATATCCCCAGCCGCATCTTCAATCGGATGGAGATCTAATGAGAAAGATTCTTATAACGGGCGCTGCGGGTCTGGTCGGCCAAAATATAATTGCGCGCCTCAAGGGTGTCGAAGGGCTTGAGATCGTCGGCATTGACAAACATCCCAGCAACACAGCTTTGTTGCGGCAGTTGAACCCTGAGATTGAAGTCATAGAAGCCGATCTGGCCGAGCCTGGGGAATGGCAAGATGCGTTCCGGGGTGTCGACGCCGTGCTGCTCAATCAAGCACAGATCGGTGGTCTGGACGAACGCGAATTCATAGAGAACAACGTCACCGCGACGGAAAACATCGTAGCGGCGATGCGTAAGCACAAAACGCCTTATTTTGTGCATATCTCGTCTTCGGTTGTGAACTCAAAAGCCGATGATTTCTACACGCGATCAAAGACGGCGCAGGAACAGTTCATCGATACAGTGACGGATATTCCGCATGTGATTTTGCGGCCTACACTGATGTTCGGCTGGTTTGACCGTAAGCATCTGGGCTGGCTTCGCCGGTTCATGGATCGCGTGCCGGTCTTCCCGATTCCTGGTGACGGCAAGTTCATCAGGCAGCCTTTGTATGTCGGGGATTTTGCGGCGATCATCATCTCTTCCATGGAGAAAATGCCCACAGGTACCTACGATATTTCTGGGCTGGAGCAGGTATATTATGGCGATCTGATTAATCTGATCCATACCACGGTGAAGCCGAAGGCCCGGATTATCCATATCCCTTATACGGTGTTTTGGTGGCTTCTTTTCGTATACGGAAAGTTGAGTTCCAAGCCACCTTTCACAACGAGCCAACTTGAGGCGCTCGTGATACCCGAAACATTTCCGGTCATTGATTGGCCGGCGGTCTTTGGGGTGGAGGCCACCCCATTGCGTAACGCAATCACCGAGACCTATCTGCACCCGACATACAGCAAGATTGTGTTGGATTTTTAGGAGACATTACCAATGAGCCGCATTGTGGTGATCGGGGCGGGGGCCATGGGGCTTGCCGCAGCACATCGCGCCGTAAATTTGGGGCACGAGGTCGATTTGATCGAAAGCGACGCGGTAGCCGGTGGAATGGCCGCCCATTTTGATTTTGGCGGATTGTCGATCGAACGCTTTTATCATTTTGTCTGTAAATCCGACGAGCCAACCTTTGCGCTGATGCGGGAACTCGGCATCGCCGACAGGATGAAGTGGCGTGGAACGTCAATGGGTTACTTCATGAAGGGGAAAATTCATCCCTGGGGTGATCCGATCTCCCTGTTACGGTTCCCGCATCTGAGCTTGATCGCAAAATTCCGGACGGGGCTTCAAATGTTCCTGACGACGAAAGCGCGCGATTTCTCCAAGATTGAACACAAGACTGCGCGGCAGTGGCTTGAACAGGGTTCCGGCAAAGAAGTGTATGGCACACTTTGGAAGCGTTTGATGGAATTGAAGTTCTACGAACTTTCCGACGATATTTCCGCCTCCTGGATCGCAACGCGCGTGCGTCGTATAGGCAACTCCCGGCGCTCGATATTTCAGGAGGAACTTGGCTATATTGACGGTGGAAGCCAGGTCTTGGTCGATGCGCTTGTCGACGCCTATACGGAAAAAGGCGGGCGCCTGCATCTCGGCGCTGCCGCCGAGCGGATAGAATGCGCGGATGGCAAGGTTGCAGGAGTACGGACGAAGGAGCGGTTCTTTCCCGCCGATGCTGTCATTTCCACCCTGCCGACGCCGTTGGTCTCCCGCTTGGTGCCTGATCTCCCCGAGGCGTCGAAAAAGAAATACGATGATATTCGCAATATCGGCGTGGTTTGCCTTCTCTTCAAATTGAAGAAATCCATCAGCCGCCATTTCTGGATCAATATCGTTGATGACACCATCGAGATACCCGGGCTGATTGAGTTCTCCAATCTTCGCCCCGTGAGCGACACTGTCGTTTATGTGCCGTATTACATGCCGACGACGAATCGCAAATGGAGTTGGACCGACCAGCAGTTCATCGATGAGGCTCTGGGATACATCAAAAAAGTAAATCCCGATGTAAGCGACCACGATGTTATCGAAGCGAAAGTTGGCCGGCTCGCCTATGCGCAACCAGTTTGCGAGCCAAATTTCTACGATAAATTGCCGCCTGTTCAGACGCCCATTTCCGGGCTCCAGATTGCCGACACTTCCTATTATTATCCGGAGGATCGGGGCATTGCGGAAAGCGTGAGGCTTGGCAGAGCGATGGCTGAAGCCGTGCCGAAATGAGATCGATTTCCGGAATGATCTCATCACCTTTTGTTCGCTTCGTGTTGTCAGGTGGTATAGCTGCCGGCGTTAATGTTCTTTCGCGGGCAGCGCTATCCACAATCGCCAGCTATTCTGCTGCAATCGTGATGGCCTACCTCATCGGCATGACGACGGCCTATGGCCTCATGAAACTATTCGTTTTCGAGGAGTCAGGTCGCCGACCTGAAGCGGAATATCTGCGCTTCGGTTTGGTGAACATGGTTGCGTTGGCCCAGGTCTGGCTCGTGAGTGTTGGATTGGCCAGATGGCTGTTCCCACTCGTTGGGTTCGGTTTTTATCCAGAGGCAGTGGCGCATGTGATTGGTGTTTTGAGCCCGGTTGCAACAAGCTACGCTTTGCATAAGCACTTCACTTTTGCCTCTAGCAAAAAATAAGAGTAACGCGAAAATTTCGACGACTCACTTGTGGCTTGGCGGCGTGGACGGATTGCCTCTGATCGCAGACAGAAGAAATTTCAATGGCACGTCAAAAATGGTGTAATTTATGGTGCCCCTCAACGCGTGCATCGTGGGAGTTTGCATCGCATGGTCGTTGCACTTGAGCTTCTTGCATCGAGTTCGGCTAGATGCCATACAGCGCTCAGGTGGCGTAGCATGCAGTGAGGGCCGCGCGGCACTCCGAGAATTTTCTGAGGGGACGAAATGGAAGACAAAAAACAACTACAAAATCTAGGCCCCCATTATCAGTTCGATCAAGAGATGGGTATCTTCAAGCGTGAGGATTATGCCGGGATTGCTTACTCCGACGGTGACGAGGCTGAGCGCCAATTAGAGAAGATAATCGCCGCAACGACCGATCTGACAGTCTTGTCGAATTGCCTTAGGGAGCAATGTGTCGATTGGACGACGACTTATCATCTCTCTCCGTTGCGGGCAAATATTCTGCGACCGTTCACTGAATCACTTTCTGGCTCCGACGTTCTGGAGATTGGAGCAGGATGTGGGGCTATTACTCGGTTCCTAGGAGAGTGCGGCGCCTTCGTGGTTGCGCTTGAAGGCTCCATACGTCGCGCCAAGATCACACGGTTGCGAACGAATGACCTTGAGAATGTGTCGGTCTTGGCCGAACGCTTCTCAGATTTTCAAACCGATAAACGCTTCGACATAATCACATTAATTGGGGTCCTCGAATACGCTTGTCTTTACTCGCCGGCTCAAGATCCTGTTGCAGAGATGCTTGGCGCGGTGCGTCGGCTCCTGAAGCCGGGCGGTCAATTGGTCATCGCAATCGAGAACCAGCTGGGGCTAAAATATTTCGCTGGTTCAAAAGAAGACCATCTAGGTCAACGAATGTTAGGAATTGAAGACAGATATGAAAGTGGCGGCGTCCGAACATTTGGTCGCGCGGACTTGGAACGACGAGTTCTGGCCAGCGGGTTCGCTGAGACAGAACTCTTTCTGCCATTCCCGGATTACAAGTTTCCTGTATCTATAATCTCATCGCGCGGTTTTGAGTTTGAACGATTTGATGCCGCCGCCTTGGCAGCCCAAAGCGTAAAACGTGACCCGCAGTTGCCTCACACCCCTCTTTTCGCTCCTGAGCTCGTTTGGCGGCAACTCGCCAAAAATGGAATCGCATCTGACCTGTCAAATTCCTTTCTGTTGTTGGCTAAGACAAATATTGATAGCCCACGGCAACAAGAAGCTCTGGCATTCCATTATTCTACGGCTAGGAAAGGTATATATTGCAAAGAATCTATATTTTTGCCGAAGCAGAATGGCGATATTGTGGTCAGGTCGAAGCGGCTGCAGCTCAAAGATGAGGTGGGGAGTGAATGGTTGTCGTTCCACCCGCAGGAAGAAGCAGAATATATTGTGGGTCGCACGCTATCCAGTGAATTTCTGAACATCGTAAACAAGGATGGTTGGGAGGTCCGCGACGTAGTAGAGTTCTTTAAATTGTATGCTTCAATAATTATTGAATTGAATAGCAACAAAACAGACGTGCGTAGTGATTCAACAAATTTTGATTTTTGCGTATCTGGAACACTTTTGGACGCAGTTCCCCAAAACCTCATGAGAAAAGAGGATGGTGGCTGGTACTTCTTTGACCAGGAATGGACGGCCTCTGAAGCCGTTCCATTTACATATTTAATATTTAGGTCCATCGTAACGTTGTGTAGTCATTTAACAGTCTTAGGTCGCCCAAGTGATCCTGAAATAAGGACTTGGGGAGATTTCATAACAAAGTTATTCGGCGAACTTAAACTACCTTCTTTTAATGACTTCAAGAGCGCGGTGATTTCCCGAGAAGTAGAGTTGTACGAAGTCGTGTCTGGAAAATTTTCGGGTAAGAATTTTGTCGATTTTTTGGAGGGAAATTTGCCGGTCCGCGTGGATTTGTATGGTAGAGTTGAGTATTTGACGGCTCATCTTCACGAGATTAACGGTGAAGTGTATATACTGCGTTCGGAGGTGAGTAGGCTCAATCGAGTTGTTCTAGATGCGCAACGTCTTGCAACTAAGGTGAGTAAATTCCCGTTTTCGATGTACTTTGGCGTAAAGAAGAAATATCGGGAGATTGTTCGACAAATCTCTGGAGCTTAGCTAGCTGAATTTTCTCAGGAGCGAAATAAATACCGTCGCGCGATTAGTGTGGAGATTTATGTTTTTCAGTTCTTCGCGTACTTATCAACGTGATTTCGTGAGCTGAAATTTCATCAGATTATATAAGTTCAGCGGCGGAACTTCCAGCAATAACGATCTATAACTTCAGTCGTGGTTGAGCCGGTCTCAGTGTGTCAGCGCAGCCTCGACTTGGCGCGTATAATGGTTTATCCCGCCACAAGCGCTGTCACGAATTTGCCGAGGAGTACATGGTTTACGAAACGAGTTTCACCGGCGAAAGCGAGTTGTCAAGAACCGACGCGAAATTGCCGTTCGAAGTGGTGCACAGGTATTACCTAGCGAAGAATCTTGTTGGTGGTAAAGATGTTTTAGACCTCAGAAGCGGCTTGGGTTTTGGCACGTCGATTCTTGCCCAAGCCGCCCAGTCAGCTATTGGTGTCGAGTTTTCCCATGAGTTAGTCAATTTAGCGCGAGAACGTTGCGGGTTCGCAAATACCAGTTTTGAGGTGGGATCATATTCGATGATACCCTTGCCTTCGGCTTCGGTCGATGTTGTCGTCGGCTTCGATGTGCTTGAGCAGGCTGACAATCCTAGCCTATTTTTAGCTGAAGTTAAGCGCGTTTTGCGGCCTAGCGGCATATTGATCACTTCAATGTCGGACGGCGAGGAGAGCTCCGGTGAGGGATTACCAGAGGAGTTTCTCGACGGTGACGGGACCAGCAAAGAAAAGCTGGCTAAGAAGTTGGGGGAGCATTTTGGCTATGTCTCTATTCACGGCCAAAAAGTTGGCTTCGGGTCAATAATTGCTTCTGCAAGTAACTCTACACAATTTTTTTATATAGATGCAGAAACTGGCTCGCTGACAATCGGGGTTGAGGCGCCCACACACATCGTCGGTATCGCATCTGATATCCCGTTGGGCGGATTTGAAACGATTAGTTTTTTTGCCCAAGACATTGAGGTATCGGAACCAGTCCTCAAACGGATCGAAGCCGAACACGCGCAATGGGCCGAAATTCTAATGAAGGACATTGATCAGATTTCGGGCAAAGTCGACGCGCTTCAGCGCAACAACTGGATGAGTCGGGCTTCTTTGACAAAGTTTCTGAAGCGTTTGATTTATACTCGTTTATTGTACGCCTTGTCGGAAGTCAGTGTCTTCAGCACTCGAAGGCGAGAACGGTTTCTGAAATCGGCTGAAAAGCGCGATCCGATGTTGCTGTCGCGTAAGGTCGATCAGTTCTGCCTCGACTACTATCAGAGGATTGCTTCAAACAGGATTATCGCGGCGAGCCGCTCCAGTATCAGCGCCCAGACCGGCGTGAGGGTGACTGCGATCGTGCCGAACTTCAATCACGCGCGGTATCTTCCTCAGCGTCTGGACAGCATCCTGGCGCAGACCTATCCGCTTATCGATATTCTGGTTCTTGATGATTGCTCCAGTGACGACAGTCGCTCGGTAATCGACGCATATGTCAAGCGTTTCCCTGAGCGTATCAGAGCTGTCTATAATACTGAAAATTCGGGAAATGTGTTCCGTCAATGGCAGAAGGGTCACTCGCTGGCAAAGGGTGATTTGGTCTGGATTTGCGAAAGCGACGATTTTTGCGAGCCGACTTTCGTTGAAAGAATGATCAATGCATTTCGTGACCCAAGCGTGATGATGGCGTTCGGGCGAATCCAATTTGCGAATAGTCAGGGAGAGTATTTTGCCGGGCTGGATCATTACCGTGAGGATAGTGAGCCAGGGATCTGGGAAGCGCGCCTGACTCGTCCGGCAGCCGAGTGGTTTCGCGGCGGCTTTGGCGTCAAAAATGTAATTGCCAACGTCGGAGGAAGCCTCTGGCGGCGTTTTGAGATTTCCGATCAGGTATGGGAAGAGGCCAGAAGTTACAAAATCATGGGCGACTGGTACCTCTATTCGGCTATCGCAGGGGGGGGGCAGATCGCATACGAGCCGAGTTCTGTCAGCTATTTCCGTATTCACGATAGCAATACATCCGGTAGCAGCGCCCAATCGAAGCCAGAATATTATAAAGAATATGCGCGACTGATGACATCGTTGAAGAAACGATGGGAGATTCCAGATGGCACCCTCAAACGCTTTATCGAGGTCTGTCGCAGCGTCTCGAAAAGTGCTGGAGTCCAGGCGGAAGAATTTCAAAAGCTGGTGAATTACCAAAGCCTTAGTGCGGTCCCGCGTGAACATATTCATGTTCTGGTCGGCATTTTGGGTTTTTCGTTCGGCGGTGGAGAAATATTCCCGATTCACCTCGCGAATGCACTTCGCCGCAAGGGGATCATGGTCTCCATTCTTCAGATGCACGACGCGGACGATCATAAAGACGTGCGGCGTATGCTCGACCCTGGTATCCCTGTCTATACGGCCAATGCGGTTCGCGACATGGGGATAGATCGTTTCATCACGAATGCAGGAATCTCGGTGGTTCATTCGCACGTTGCCAATGTCGAAGGGTTCTTGCTCGACGGACAAGGCATCTCAGCGCCCTTTATTTCGACACTGCATGGATCCTATGAGGCGATGGATGTTTCGACGAGCAGGATCGACCGCTGGAGCAAGAAAATTGATAAATTCGCCTATACTGCCGATCGGAACCTGGGGCCGTTCGATAATCTTCAGATAGGTAAAGAAAAATTCGTAAAAGTAAAAAATGCGATGCCTGTTGATGAAGTAGCGTTCCCCAAAACACGTGCTCAGCTGGGTGTGGCAGAGGATGCTGTCGTATTTTCGCTTGTTGCACGAGGGGCTGAAGGCAAAGGCTGGGTAGAGGCCGTCAGGGCATATCGTTTATTGCGGGAGCGGCGACCTGATGTCCCGATGGCGATGCTTATGGTGGGGGAAGGGCCAGCCACGGACGATGCCAAGCTCTTGGCGGCGACGGACGAGACCATTCACTTCCTGGGTTTTGTTAAGGAGATCTATGGTCTCTACCGTATTAGCGACGTGGCTCTGATACCGACACGCTTTCCAGGTGAATCTTATCCCCTGTGTTTGATACAGGCGCTTCAAGTTGGGGTCCCTTGCGTGTCCACGGATGTCGGTGAGATCAAGGCAATGTCACAGATTAATGGCCAACAAGCTGGAATTATCATCGCCAACGACAGCGACAACGACCGATTTGTGAATGAATTGAGTGACGCTATGGAAAAAATCTTGGAGAAAGATGTCCGTGACGGCTTTAGAGAAAAAGCGCAAATCCTTGGAGCGACATATGATATCGATGTGCTCGCTGGTGAGTATCTCGATCATTATCGTTCTGTGCTCGCAAGGAAGTGACGTTGGCGGCAGTAAGGTGATAGGCTTTTTATGAAGATATTGGTTCTCGGCGGCGGTGGGTTCATCGGCTACCATCTTGTCGAAGATTTGGTGGGCGCGGGACACGAGGTGAAGGTGCTGGGAAGAAGCCGTCTTCCTGGTCGTCCGCTGCCGGCAGGTGTGCAGTATGTTTCGGGAGAGTTGGCTGATAGCCAGCTGATGCGCGAGCTTCTGGTGGATGTCGACGCCGTGGCGCATCTTGTCAGCGGGACGGTGCCGTCCACGGGCGATAAGGACCCCGGCAAGGATGTTGAGCTTAATCTTCTCGGAACCCTGAGCCTCCTCGAGGATATGGCAGCATGCAATGTAACCCGCATTCTCTACCTATCGTCGGGTGGGACTGTCTACGGCAAGCCGCAGGAGGTCCCGATTCCGGAGGGACATATACTCGATCCGATATGTTCATATGGCGTAGTGAAGGTTGCGATAGAGTCCTATCTTAAACTCTATGAGATCAAGGCCGGTATACGGCCTGTTGTGATCCGAGCCTCCAATCCTTACGGTCTCTATCAGGGTAACCTGGGCGTCCAAGGCATAATAGGCACATATCTCAACCTTGCCCTGAAGCACCAGCCCATCGAAATATGGGGAGATGGCTCCACGATTCGCGACTATATTCACGTCAAAGACCTTAGCAGCCTATGCGTCACCGCGCTTCTCAGTGACAGGGTCGGCGTCTACAACGGGGGTAGCGGAACTGGGACTTCCGTCCTCCACATCGCGGAAATCGTACAGGAGATTACGGGTAATCCTATTCCAATAGTCTATAAGCCTCATCGAAGCCTCGACGTTCCGGTATCCGTTCTCGACATAGAGCGGGCAAAGATGGATTTTGACTGGGAGCCAAAGATAGGTTTGAGAGAGGGGATCGCCGGCGTCTGGTCATGGCTGAAGGAACATGAATAGCGATTGCTATTACGCACTCGTTCGCTTCATGGTTGATGTTTGATAGATTCGACTGCGCCCTTGAGAAATCCGGCGGCCTTGGCCCGCCGGCGTGATGAGAATAGAGCGCTGGGCGACATGATCAGCGCGAAGGCTTGAACGAAAGTCGAAAGTCTTGGAAGCGGCCGCCGGTGCTTGATACCGGTATAAATTCTCGATTGCGCCATATGAAACGCCTTGAGCCGAGCGATTTCGGGAGAACGGCCCGACGAGTGCCCCGCCGCATGGGAAACAAGGGCATCGCGTGCAAATACGAGTTGCCCTAATTTTGCAAGGCGCAACGATAGGTCATCATCTTCGTGATAAAGAAAGATAGCCGGATCAAAGCCATCGACCGCGTCAAATTTTTGTCTTGAAACAAAAAAAGCGGCCCCGCTCAAAACGGGAACGACGGTATCGACTGCGGGCCAGCCCTTTTTCATGTAGCGGCGGTGTGGCAATAACCAGGACCGCCGCTTGAAATATTCACTTCCGTCCGAGTTGGAAATTCGTGGATTAAATGCAACACCCGACGGGTGACGATCAATGGCCTCCAGCAAGGCTTCAATCGCGCCTGCGGTCAATCGGGCGTCAGGGTTTAAAAACAGGATCCAAGGTGTCTGCGCCACCGCCGCGCCCGCATTGCAGCCGCGGCCGAAGCCCTGATTGTCCTCCAACTGAACAATCCTGATTTTTCTGCCGGCAGGGAGGTTCGCAAAACTATTCGTTTTTCCGTTGTCGACGAGTACTATTGGTGTTTCCTCAGGCACCGTCGCGATCATGTCCGCTATGAGCGCATCACTCTTATAGCAAACAGAGACCACCGTTACGTCCGAGAGTGACAAACTAGCCATTTTGACTCCAGAGACCAGGCGCACGATCCTGCCTCAACTTGGCAACCTTTGATGAGTTGCTGTAGCGGAAGGTGTTAATGCGGTTTTGTTCAACTCGAAGCGGAGGCATATTCCAGCGCACTTACGAGGAAGCGAGTCTCCTTAGATATACGCCATAATCACCTTTGCCGGCATTTTCTGCGAGTGCTGAGAATTCGGATCTGGTGATAAAGCCTTTGCTCAGAGCGATCTCTTCCGGACATGCAATCTTGAAGCCCTGCCGCTTTTCAAGCGTCCGCACAAACTCGCCCGCCTCAAGGAGGCTGTCCGGTGTGCCGGTATCAAGCCAGGCGTAGCCGCGTCCCATGATGGATACTTTCAGCTTGCCGCGCTCGAGATAGGTCCGATTGACGTCCGTAATCTCGTATTCGCCGCGTGGCGACGGTTTGAGATTGGCGGCGATGTCGACGACATCGGCATCGTAAAAATAAAGACCGGTGACCGCCCAGTTGGATTTGGGTTTTGCCGGCTTTTCCTCGATAGAGAGCGCGCGCATTTCGCTATCGAAATCGACCACGCCATAACGTTCGGGATCGTTCACATGATAGGCGAAGACCGTAGCACCGTCGCTAACGCTCGTACCGGCCTGCAGAAGTTCCGGTAATCCGTGGCCGTAATAGATGTTGTCACCCAGGATGAGGCAGGATGGCGAACCCGCCACGAAATCGGCGCCGATCATATAGGCCTGCGCCAGACCATCCGGGCTGGGCTGGACCGCATATTCAATGGAAAGACCCCATTTTGAACCATCACCCAAAAGGGACTGGAAGAGCGGCATGTCATGGGGGGTCGAGATAATCAGAATCTCGCGAATGCCGGCCAGCATCAGTGTGGTTAGCGGGTAGTAGATCATCGGCTTGTCATAGACCGGCAGGATCTGCTTCGAGACCGCCAATGTCATCGGATGCAGGCGCGTGCCGCTGCCCCCGGCCAGAATGATACCCTTCATGGCGTTTCCTTTTTGCTCTGCGCAAGAGCGGTGACCACCGCGCGCGTTGATGTTTGCCAGCTCGGCAGCTTTATACCGTAAACCTCTTCAAGCTTGCTGCAATCAAGCCGCGAGTTTACCGGGCGTCGGGCCGGGGTAGGGTACTGCGCAGTCGTGATGTCGTTGACGACAATCGACTTCCCACCGGTTTCCGCAGAAAAGGCGAATATCTGTTTAGCGAAATTCGCCCAGTTGGTTTCACCTGATCCAGACAGATGAAACACCCCACGAAGAGGGGTCGAGGAATCTTCCACGAGTTTTCTTGCGATTGTTACCACCGCGGCAGCGATATCGTTGGCCGAGGTAGGGCATCCGAACTGGTCAGCAACCACATTGATCTCGTCGCGGTTCTCGCTAAGCCTCAGCATGGTCTTCACGAAGTTGTTGCCATATTCCGAATAGACCCATGCGGTCCGCAGAACCACGTAATTGTCGGTAGCCTCGGAAACGGCTCGTTCGCCTTCGAGCTTCGAGCGGCCGTAGACGGACGTGGGCCCCGTCGCATCGCTTTCGACATAAGCGGTGTCCTTGGCGCCGTCGAAAACATAATCCGTAGAAAGATGAATGAGGGGAATGCCGAGGTCACTTGCCGCTTGCGCGACAGCCCTTGCTCCATCCCGGTTAACGGCAAAAGCGATGTCAGGCTCACTTTCTGCCTTGTCGACGGCAGTATAGGCCGCAGCCGATACCACGGCATCGGGTTTTACCTCGCGTAGCGCCTTCAGAACAGTTTCAGGCTGCGCAAGGTCGAGTTCTGGCCGACCGAGAGCCACGATCTCCAGCTCGGCGCTCGCCAGTGCTAGAAGGGCGCTGACGACCTGACCATTTTTGCCTGTAACTGCCAGCCGCATTGACTCAGCCCTTTGTCAGAACGCCAAGGCGTTCTCCGGCGTAAACACCCTCGCGAAGCGGCTGCCACCACCACGCATTGTCGAGATACCATTCCACCGTCTTGCGGATGCCGGTGGCGAAGTTTTCCTGGGCTTTCCAGCCGAGTTCGGTTTCGAGCTTCGTCGCGTCAATGGCGTAGCGAGCATCGTGACCAGGGCGATCCGTCACATATTTGATGAGCTCGGCATAGGGTTTGGATTGCGGGCGCAGCTCATCGAGAATGGAGCAGATGCAGTTCACCACATCGATATTCTTCTGTTCGTTTCTGCCGCCGACGTTGTACTTCTCGCCGGCAAGACCTTTCTGGACGATAAGCCACAGGGCGCGGGCATGATCCTCCACATAAAGCCAGTCGCGGATGTTCGCGCCGTTGCCATAGACCGGCAGCGGTTTGCCTTCCAGCGCGTTGAGAATGATCAGCGGAATGAGCTTTTCCGGAAAGTGGAAGGGGCCGTAATTGTTGGAGCAGTTGGAAATGACGACCGGAAGGCCGTAGGTGCGCTGCCAGGCCGTGGCCAGATGATCGCTTGCGGCTTTCGAAGCGGAGTAAGGCGATGAGGGATCGTAAGGGGTTGTTTCTTCAAACAAACCGTCATCGCCGAGAGAGCCGTAAACCTCATCGGTTGAAACATGCAGCATACGGAAATTCGCCTTGGCGTCTTCCGCAAGGCCGCTCCAATATTGGCGCGCCGCCTCCAGCATCGTGAAAGTGCCGTTGATATTGGTTTGAATAAAATCAGCAGCGCCGGTTATGGAGCGGTCGACATGGCTCTCGGCGGCCAGATGCATCACGTAATCCGGCTGGAATGTCGCGAATGCCTCATTCATCGCCACCCGGTCGCATATGTCGGCCTGGAGAAAGCGGTGGTTAGGCGCATTTTCAATGGGCTTGAGGGAAGCCAGGTTCCCTGCATATGTCAGCTTGTCTACGGTGAGAACATCCGCGCCAACCTCGCTCACGAGATAACGTACGAGGGCTGAGCCGATAAATCCGGCGCCGCCGGTAACTAGAACGCGCATCATCAGTTTCCAGTTTTTTGGTAGGTGAAATATTCAGGCAATTCGGACAGAAGAGGCTGCTTTGTATCCTTGTCGGAAAGGATGCAGCCTTCCTGCTTCGGCCAGTTGATGCCTATGGCAGGATCATCCCATTTAACGCCGCGGTCATTGGCTGCGCTGTAAGGGGCCGTCACCTTGTATGCGATGACCGTGTCGTCCGCGAGCGTCATGAAGCCATGGGCAAACCCTGCCGGAACCCACAACTGTTCGCCATTTTCGGGCGAAAGCTCTACAGCGGCCCATTGCCCGAAGGTGGGCGATCCTGTTCTGATGTCGACAGCGACATCCAGCAGCCGCCCACGAATGCAGCGAACGAGCTTGCCCTGTGCAAACGGCTCTGTCTGGAAATGAAGCCCACGTACAGTACCCGCTTGAGCAGACAGGGATTCATTGTCCTGTACGAACTCCACGTCCGATACATTTTCGCGAAACCAGTCCTTCTTGAAAACCTCGCTGAAGTAACCCCTGCTGTCCCCGAAACGAGCTGGAGTTATCTTTTTCAAGCCTGGTATCGAGAATGCTTCTACTTGCACTATGCGGATCCTGTCTGGTCTGCCTACTCTGAGGTGATATGACTTTATCGGCAGGGACAGTCAATAACGCTTTATTGACCGCCCACACAAGAGAGATCGAATTTCGGCCGAACAGCAGGCGAAAGGCGTGTGCCAATGCCAGTTTTCATACTTTGATGGTCGACGGCAGGGAAACGCCCTGAAGCCGAGCCTGCCGATATTGTCCGGCGGGCCGAAACGAGGGAGAGATCGAGTATTGATCAGGGCTTCGGTTTCGTTCGGTCGCGCGGTTTGAAAGTTGTGATTACCGGTAGCCTTACTTCCACATGGCCCGCATCCGCGCACCCACATCGATGCGGATCTGCTGCGCGCTGCGCTCGGAAGCGGCAGCCGACACCAATGGCCAGGTCGCCGTTTCGAAAAATTGCAGCAATGTCGCTGGGATGAAGCGGGTTCTTGCGGCGTAAACATGCCGGTCGCCCTGCTGGTTCTGCCCGCCGGTGAAGAAGCGTTGCGGCGTGATCAGTGACAGGCTGTCCTTGGCGCGCGTCATGGCGACATAGAGCAGCCGGCGTTCCTCCTCCAGCTCCTGGGTGGTGCCGACCCCTAGATCGGAGGGAATGCAGCCATCGACCACATTCAGGATGAAGACGGAGCGCCATTCCTGGCCTTTTGCCGAATG
Source organism: Agrobacterium sp. ST15.16.055 (assembly GCF_027956555.1). Classification (NCBI taxonomy): domain Bacteria; kingdom Pseudomonadati; phylum Pseudomonadota; class Alphaproteobacteria; order Hyphomicrobiales; family Rhizobiaceae; genus Agrobacterium; species Agrobacterium sp. ST15.16.055. The sequence goes on along the minus strand of NZ_JAQKGN010000004.1, from coordinate 171,183 downwards.
GATGGTCGAGAGGCTGAGATAGTCCTCGTCAAGCAGCGGCACGCCGGCCTGATCGCTGGTGGCGTCCGGTGGATCGAGCGTCAGCTCGGTCAGAAAGCGCTCGCGTGAGGGGTAGCCGCCGGCGATCTGCTCGAGCTGGAGCAAATCGGCCTTGCGGGTGTCCGCATCCTCATGGATGCGTTCCAGATGCGGTTCGTACCACAGTCGCGCCTGCCCGATCTGGTCCGGCCAGTCGTTCGGCGCCTGTCGCAGGCCCGCCAGCATTTGCGTGAAGGCCACCCAGTCATCGCCGGTCTTCGGCGGCGGCGGAATTTCGGCAAGGGCAAGCAGCGGCTCGGGGTCTGTCGCAATCGTATCGAGAATATTGCCGGCCTTCTTCGGCCCGATGCCTGGCAGCATCTGCAGCAGCCGGAAACCGGCGACACGGTCGCGCGGGTTCTGTGCGAAGCGCAGCACGGCCAGCATGTCCTTCACATGGGCACTGTCCAAGAATTTAAGGCCGCCGAATTTGACGAAGGGGATGTTGCGGCGGGTCAGTTCGACCTCGAGCGGGCCGCTATGGCTGGAGGTGCGGAACAGCACGGCCTGCTGTTTCAGCGTCATGCCGGTTTCGCGGTTGGCGAGAATCTGGTCGATGATGAAATTCGCCTGTTCGGTTTCGTCCTTCACTGTCACGAGTTTCGGGCGCTCCAGCGACTGCCGCTCGGTCCAGAGGTTCTTGGTGAACCGCTCGCGCGCCAGATCGATGACGCCGTTGGCAGCCGCAAGGATCGGCTGCGTCGAGCGATAGTTGCGGTCAAGCGTGATGATGTCGGCCGCCGGGCTGAAGGAGGCCGGAAAATCGAGGATGTTTCGCACCGTCGCCGCCCGGAAGGAATAGATCGACTGTGCATCGTCACCCACCACGGTCAACCCGCGGCCGCCGGGTTTGAGCGCCATCAGCACCGAGGCCTGCAGGCGGTTGGTATCCTGATATTCGTCGACCATCACATGGTCGAAGCGGTTGCCGATATCATCAGCCAAAACGGGATCGCTCACCATCTGCGCCCAGTAAAGCAGGAGATCGTCGTAATCGAGCACGTTCTGGACCTGCTTTGCCTCCACATAGGCTGCAAACAGTTCCTTGAGTTCGCTCTCCCAGTTGGCGACCCAGGGATAATGCTGGCGCAATATCTCCTTGAGCGGCGTCTGGGAATTCACCACACGCGAATAGATCGCGAGACACGTACCCTTTGTCGGAAAACGGCTTTCCGTTTTGGAAAAACCCAGCTCGTGCCGGGAAAGGTTCATCAGGTCGGCGCTATCTTCGCCGTCGTGGATGGTGAAATCAATGTTGAGACCGATCTGTTCGGCATAGATGCGCAACAGGCGCGCGCCAATGCCGTGAAACGTGCCGGACCAGGCGAGCGCATCGGTCATAATTGCAGAATTCGCCCCGATAACGTGTTTGCAGATACGCTCGACCCGCCGCGACATTTCCGTGGCGGCACGTCTGGAAAACGTCATCAACAGGATGCGGCGGGGATCGGCGCCGTTCACGATCAGATGGGCGACCCGGTGGGCGAGCGTGTTTGTCTTGCCCGAACCCGCGCCGGCGATGATCAGCAAAGGCCCGGCCGTATGCCCGTCAGCGAGCCCAACGCCATGCTCGACCGCCCTGCGTTGCTGTTCGTTGAGCTTTTCCAGATAGGCAACCGCCATGCCAGCAATCCTTTAGATAACCTGCCTGTCCCCACGGATGAGAACCCTGTTCAGAGATGGCAGTCGTCGCGAAGATCCGGCCACTGTCTGCTCGTTGTTGCAATGATTAGCAAAGACTCAAACAGCAATCCAGAACAAATGCTGAACGCGCCGTTCCGTGGTGTGGGGGGTGCCAGATACAGTTTATCGCTTGACTCGGCGTCCCAAAATAGTGCTAATGCGCATTAGCAGCTAATACGTATTAGCAAATATCGAATGTCGGGGAGGGCATCGGTTGACTACTCACAGACGTCTCACCCAAAACGATATCGCCAAGCTCGCCGGCGTCAGTCAGGCAACCGTGTCGCTTGTTTTGAACGGTGCGCCGGCAGCGATCGCCCGCATCCCGGAGGAGACCCGGGAAAGGGTGCAGGCCGTCATTCGCCAGACAGGTTATGTTGCCGATCCGATTGCGCGGCGAATGGCTAAAGGGCTGAACCGCATCCTTGGCGTGTTCACCTATGAGCCGGCATTCCCAAGTGCGCAGGCTGACTTCTTCACGCCGTTTCTGCTCGGTATCGAAGAAGAGGCACAGCAGCAGGCTTACGATCTTCTGCTGCTGACCAGCGCCGGTGTCGGCGATAACCGCAAGATATTTTCGGAAGGCAACAGGCTGAGGATTGCGGACGGCTGTCTGGTTCTCGGTCGCGAGTTCGATCGCAAGGAACTCGCCCGGCTGGTTTCGGAAGACTATCCCTTCGTCGCGATCGGCCGGCGTGAAGATGCCGGTGGGCCGGTTCCCTATGTCGGCGGTGACTACGCTGCGGGCACGCGTCAGCTTGTCGAAGACGCCATCGCGCTGGGGCACACCAAGCTTGCCTATATCGGCCCGCATGGTCCGGCAGAATCGATTGCGGATCGCTGGCGGGGTTTCAACGCGGCGCTGGGAGACGTGGCCGCGCTCGCCCTGCATATCAAGGCGGTCAACCGCCCGGCTGAGAAAATACTCGATGCGATCCTTGAGAGCGGCGCCACAGTGGCCTTCTTCATAGAATTGGCCGATGCCGTGCGTGTCGAGGCGCTGGCGCGGGCGAGGGGGCTCGTGGTGCCGGACGCTTTTTCAATGATCGTACTCGGCAGCCATATCAGGGCCGCCCGCAGCCCGGTGCGCTTCACCTCTTATGAAATTCCCCGCGAGGAGATGGGGCGGCAGGCGACCGCAATGCTGGTCAATCGCATCGAGACCGGCAGCGCCGGTGGGCAGATCCTTCTCAAATGTGAACCCGTCAAGGGAGAAACGCTGGGCCCGGTCCCAACCGGTTCGGCAAACAAGTCCTCAGTCAAGATAACGGATGTGACGTCGTGAAAGACATGAAAGCAGATATTCTCGTGGTCGGTGGCGGCCTTGGCGGCGTGGCGGCGGCACTGGCGGCTGCAAAGGCCGGAAAACGCGTGATCATGACCGAGGAATATGACTGGATCGGCGGCCAATTGACCAGTCAGGCCGTCCCTTCGGACGAGCATACTTGGGTCGAACAGTTCGGCATCACCCGGTCTTACCGGGCGCTGCGCAACGGTGTGCGGCAATTTTATCGCGACCACTATCCACTGACGGAAGGTGCGCGGGCGTGGAGCGATCTTAATCCGGGCGGCGGATGGGTTAGCCGCATCTGCGCCGAGCCGCGTGTCAGCCTTGCGGTCCTGGAAAGCATGCTGATGCGCTATATTGGCGCAGGTCGCCTGACGATACTCAAGCCTTGGCGTCCCGTCGCGGCCGATGTGGACGGCGACAGGGTTCGCTCGGTGACTGTTCGCCATCGTGACAGTGGTGCTGAAATCTCCATTTCCGCCGATTACGTTCTCGACGCCACCGAACTTGGCGATCTGCTTCCGATGACGGGCACGGAATATACCAAGGGATTTGAGGCGCAGTCAGATACAGGCGAACCCAGCGCGCCGGCGGAAGCCCAACCCGACAATGTGCAGGCTGTCTCGATCTGCTTTGCCATTGACCATGTCGATGGCGACCAGACAATCGACAAACCCGAGAATTACGATTACTGGCGCTCTTACCAGCCGCATTTCTGGGGCGGGCCGCTCCTTGGTTTTACCGCGCCAAACCCACGCACGCTGGAGCACACCACCCGCTCCTTCACGCCCAATCCCGATGACGATCCGCTTCTGGTCGACGCCGACCAGCGCAAAGGCGGCGGCGATGAGAACCTGTGGATTTTCCGGCGCATTGCGGCGCGGAAAAACTTTGCGCCCGGCTTCTACCAGTCGGATATCTGCCTCGTGAACTGGCCGATGATCGATTACATGGACGGCACGATTATCGACGTGTCGGAAGAGGAAAAGGAGCGACATCTGAAGGCGGCGGCAGATCTTTCCTATTCGGTGTTCTACTGGCTGCAGACGGAAGCGCCGCGTTTCGATGGTGGGCAGGGGTTCCGCGGGCTGCGGCTGCGCGGCGATATCACCGGCACCGACCATGGGCTCGCCATGGCGCCCTATATTCGCGAAAGCCGCCGTATCAAGCCGGTAACGCGCATTGTCGAGCAGGACCTGTCCTACACGGTTCGCGGTGAAAGAGGCGCTGTCCGCTATCGCGACAGCATCGGCATCGGCATGTATCGCATCGATCTGCATCCATCCACCGGCGGCGACAACTATATCGACGTGCCGTCCTGCCCGTTTGAAATTCCGCTCGGCGCGATGATCCCTGAGCGGGTGAAAAACCTCATCCCGGCCGGCAAGAACATCGGCACGACGCATATCACCAACGGTTGCTACCGCCTGCATCCGGTCGAATGGAACATTGGCGAAGTGGCGGGAATGCTCGCGGCGCATTGCCTGGAGAATGGCCTCACGCCGCACCAGGTGCAGGAAGACGACGAGCACCTGCACGCCTTCCAGGCGCAACTGACCCGCGAGGGCATCGAGATTCGCTGGCCGGATATCGCAGCATACTAGGACGGCGGTTTGCCGTCTGATCGAACCCATCTTTGGAGGAGGACCGGGAATGAACAATCGTTTTAAACTGAAATCCACGGCCTGTGCGCTTGCGCTTATCGGCTCGTTTACGCTTGGCGGTGCTGCCAAAGCGCAGGATGCAGTCAATCTGCGCATGACGATCTGGAGCGCCAATGAGGCGCATCTGAAGCTCTTCAACGATATCGCAGCGGGTTTTAAAAAGGATCATCCAAATGTCAGCGTGACCTATGAGTCCCTGCCATTTGATACCTACACGACGGCGCTCACCACCCAGATCGCGGGCGGCAACCCGCCTGACATGGCCTGGATTTTCGAGACGTCGGCCTATGACTTCGTCAAGTCCGGCGCGCTCTACCCGCTCACCGACACGCTGAAGGCCGCGCCAGGCTATAATCTTGAGGAAGTCAGCGCCGGGGCCACGGAACGCTGGTCGCAGGACGGTACGCTTTACGCCTATCCGTTCTCGACGTCACCCTTCGCCGTCTTCGTCAACAACGATCTCATAAAATCCGCCGGCGCCAAAACCCCTGCCGACATGATCGCTGCCGGCGAATGGACCTGGGAAAACGCCATCGCCACGGCCTCGGCTGTCGCCAAGACCGGTAAGGGCGGGCTTGTCGTCCGCGATTTCAATTACCAGAGCTGGCAATATCTCACCTCGGTCTGGAATGGTTGGGGTGCTTCCCCCTGGAGCGCTGACGGCGCAACCTGCACCATGGCGGAAAAGCCGATGGCGGATGCCATTTCGTTCATCCACGACGCCATCTTCGACAAGAAGGCCATTCCTGGTCCCGGCGAGACGGTCGATTTCTTTGCAGGCAATGCGGCAATGACGATTACACAGATCAGCCGCGCCTCGCTTCTGCCGAAGGACAAGCCGTTCGGTTGGGACCTCGTGCCTCTTCCGAAAGGCCCAGCTGGAGATTATGCGCTGATCGGCCAGGCGGGCATCGGCGTCATGCAGTCCGGCAAGAATGCGCAGACCGCGGCGGAGTTCGTGGCTTACATGACCAATCCGGAAAATTCCGCCAAGCTCAGCCAGTTCTTCCCTTCGGCGCGCAAGTCTTTGCTGAATGCGCAGGTGCTGAAAAAGACCAATCCGCTGCTCAGCGAGGAGCAGATTGAAAAGGTCGTCATATCGGGCATCGCGACCGGCAAGGTCATGCCCGGCCACACCGGTTTTGCCCAGATCCAGCAGATGGTGCGTTCAAACCTCGACGCGGTCTGGCGGCCGCAGGCCGATGTCGCCGGGGCGCTTCAAAAAATCTGCGGCCAGATCGGGCCGCTCTTGAAGCGCTGAGGAGGAAACGATGGCTGTCGCGCAGGAAGTTACCCGTCGTCCAGATCGCCCGGTGTCGGCGTTCTGGACCATCGCGCGGCGCGACAGCCTTGCAGGCTTCCTGTTCATTGCCCCGCAACTGATCGGGATTATCATTTTCGTGCTGATCCCGCTCGGGCTGGTGTTCTGGTATTCGCTGCATGAATGGAATGTGCTGGCCAACACCTTCACCTATACGGGCGCCCAGAACTACCGGATGTTGATGGAGGACGGCAATCTTCGTGAGGTGCTGGGCGCGACCGCGATCTTCTCCGCCGGGCTAGTCGTGTTCAACCTGTCGCTGGCGCTGCTTCTGGCCGTGTTGCTGAACCAGAAACTGGCCGGCATTGCCATCTTCAGGACCCTGTTCTTCTCGCCGGTCGTCGTGTCGCTGGTTGCCTGGACGATCGTCTGGGGTTTCCTGCTGCAGAAGAACGGCGGCATCAACGGCATGTTGCTGATGATCGGCATCGAAGGCCCAAATTGGCTGCGTGAGGAAACGACTGCGATGATTTCCGTCATCGTCGTGCAGGTCTTCAAGAATGTCGGGCTTAACATGATCCTGTTTCTGGCGGCACTTCAGGGCGTGCCGAAGGAACTCTATGAGGCGGCCCGCATCGATGGTGCGCCGGCCTTCAAGCAGTTTCGTCGCATTACCCTGCCACTGATCAGTCCGACGATTCTGTTGACCTCGATCATCACCATCGTCGGCTCGCTGCAGGTCTTTGCGCAGATCGCTGTCCTGACCCAGGGCGGTCCGGGTCTGTCGACCACGGTGCTGGTCTATTATCTCTACCAGCAGGCCTTCCAGTTCCATTTCTTCGGTTATGGCTCCACGCTTTCCATCCTGCTGTTCCTGATCGTCGCGGTATTGACCTTCGCCCAATGGCAGATGCGCAAAAGGATCGTCTTTTATGAAAGCTGACCTTTCCCCCCGTATGCAGGTGGCTCTCTACGGGCTGTTGTGCGTGCTGCTGATCCCCTTCGTCTTTCCGACCTGGTGGATGGTGACCTCGTCCATCAAGCCCATCAGCGACATCTTCGCCTTCCCGCCGCAGCTCATCCCGCAGAGCTATGACTGGACGACCTATTCGAAGGTCTTCGAGCTGCAGCCTTTCGTGCGGCAATATTGGAATTCTGCCTATATTGCCGCTGTGGTGACAGTGGGAACCATGATCATTTCCTCCATGGCGGGATATGCTTTTGCGCGGATCCGGTTTCCGGGTTCCAACGCAATCTTCATGATCGTGCTGCTTGGCCTGCTCATTCCGTCGGAGGTGACGATCGTGCCGCTGTTTCAGATGTTTCTGAAGGCGGGCATGGTCAACACGCACTGGCCGCTCATCCTCGTGCCGATCTTCGGCGCGCCCAGTGTCTTTGCCACCTTCGTCATGCGGCAGTTTTTCGTGACGCTTCCAGGCGAGTTGGAAGAGGCGGCGCGCGTCGATGGTCTCGGGCGCTTCAAGATTTTCCGCAAGATCGCACTGCCGCTCGCCAAACCGGCGCTGGCCTCGGTCGCGATCTTCACCTTCCTGCACTCCTGGAACCTGTTCCTCGAGCCTATCGTCTTTCTCTCCAGCGCCGAGATGTTCACGCTGCCGCAGGCGCTGACCCAATATACCGACGCCTATGGCGGACCGATGTGGAATATCCAGCTTGCCGCAGCAACGCTGACGGCGCTGCCCGTGCTCATCGTCTTCGTGATTGCCCAGAAGCAGTTCGTCGAAGGCCTCGCCCATACCGGCCTCAAGGGCTGAAGAACCGGATTTAATCGATGGCTAATGTTTCCCTGTCCGACATCCGCAAAAGCTATGGCGCGGTAAAAACCATTCACGGCGTCGATCTCGATATCGAGGATGGCGAATTCGTCGTTCTTGTCGGCCCCTCCGGCTGCGGCAAGTCGACCCTGCTGCGGATGGTCGCCGGTCTTGAAACGATCACGGGTGGTGAACTCAGGATCGGTGAGCGGATCGTCAACGATCTCGACCCGAAGGACCGCGATATCGCCATGGTGTTCCAATCATACGCTCTTTATCCGCATATGACGGTCGCCAGCAATATGGGTTTTTCGCTGGAGCATCGGGGTTCGAGCAAGCAGGACATCGCCGAGAAAGTGAACTGGGCTGCCGAAATCCTTGGCCTTACACAGCTGCTCGACCGTTATCCGCGCCAGCTTTCAGGCGGCCAGCGCCAGCGTGTTGCCATGGGCCGGGCTATCGTTCGCAATCCGCAGGTGTTCCTGTTCGACGAACCCCTGTCCAATCTCGATGCGAAACTGCGCGTCGTCATGCGCGGCGAGATCAAGGCGCTGCACCAGAAGCTGAAGACCACCACGATCTATGTGACGCATGACCAGGTGGAAGCGATGACGATGGCGGACAGGGTCGTGGTCCTGAATGGCGGCCGGGTCGAGCAGGTCGGCACGCCGCTTGAACTTTACGACCGTCCGGCAAACCAGTTCGTTGCCGGCTTCATCGGTTCACCCTCCATGAATTTCCTGCCTGGCGTGATATCGCAAGCCGGTTTTGAAACCGGCGGTGTGGTCCTGCCGCTGCCGGCCGCTGCCGCAGCTCTTGCGGGGAGAGGGGCCACTTATGGCATCCGCCCGGAGCACTTCGCGCTTGACCCTTCCGGCGTGTCCGCTGAGATCCTGCTCGTCGAACCACTGGGATCTGAAACGCAGGTCACCATGACACTCGGTGGTTCACGGGTGCTCGGCGTCTTTCGCGAACGTATAGGACAGGCGGTCGGCGAGGAGATAAGAATTTCACCGGCTCTGGACGGAATTCATCTGTTCTCGGATGAGAACGGCAATCGGCTGAACTGACTTTGGCATCTGCGGCGGTTAGGAGCCGCAGATGCCGGGCATGTCCGGGAAAGCTCGACCGTGCTTCAGGCGTTGCCGTCATCGCGACCGGTCATTTCAAAGAAAACTGCTTTCGAACAGCTCGCCTGAATAGGCGGCATGGGTAATACCCGCTTCAAGGTCGGCCTTGGTCAACTCATCGACAAACACGCCGTTCTGCATCACCAGAACGCGGTCGCACATATGGGCGATCACCGCGAGGTCGTGGCTGACGAGAACAAAGGTCAGGTCGCGTTCTTCGCGCTGGTCGGCAAGCAGGTTCAGGATTTCCGCCTGAATGGAGACGTCGAGTGCGGATGTCGGCTCGTCGAGCAGCAGGATCGGCGGTTCTAGGATCAGCGCGCGGGCGATCGCCACGCGCTGGCGCTGGCCGCCGGAAAGTTCATGCGGGAAACGCTCGGCGAAATGTGCGGGCAAACCCACCTGCTGCAGGGCGGCCGGAACCTTCGACCAGCCGTCGCCAAGCCCCATGGCGCGGATCGGTTCGGCGAGAGCCCGGCCGATGCGGTGGCGCGGGTGCAGCGAACCGTAGGGATCCTGAAACACCATCTGGGCCAGTTTCAGTTCGTCGCGACTGCGGGTCTTGCCGACCGGTTTGCCATTAAAGCTGATGGAGCCGGTCCAGCCGGCCTCCAGCCCAGCCAGCGAGCGCAACAAGGTGGACTTGCCGCAGCCGCTTTCGCCGACGATGCCAAGGGTTTCCCCCTTGTTGACCGTGAGGCTGACGCCGCGCACGACGTGATTGCTCTTTTCCTTTACGCCGTAGACGACGTCGAGCTTGTCTACCGTGATCATCCCATCACCTCCGCATCGATTGCCTGACGATCCAGCACCTTGAGACGCCGCACCGGATTGCGGGGATCGGGCATGGCCGCGATCAGGCCCCGCGTATAGGGATGTTGCGCATCTTCCAGCTTCGTCAGCGTCTCCACGACGCGCCCGCCATACATGACCAGTACTCGTTCGCAGAAGGCCGCGACCATGCGGATGTCATGGCTGATAAGAATGAGTCCGGAATTATTCTCGCGCACCATCTCGTCCAGCAGCAAGAGCACATCCTTGCGCACACTGACATCGAGGGCCGAGGTCGGCTCATCGGCGATGACGAGTTTCGGCTTGGCGAGCAGCATCATGGCGATCATCACACGCTGGCCCATGCCGCCCGATATCTGGTGCGGATAAAGCGCCATGACACGATCAGGATCGTTGATGCGCACACGCAGCAACATGTCGCACGCTGCATCTCTCGCCGCCTTGCCGGTCAGCGCCAGATGCAGTTCGGCGGCCTCCGCCACCTGTTTGCCGATGGGCAGCACCGGGTTGAGCGAATAACGCGGGTCCTGCATGATCAGCGCCATCTCGCTGCCGCGGATCGCGCCCATTTGCCGCTCGGATTTTGAAAGCAGCGGTTCGCCGAGAAAATCCATTCTCTCTGCCGTCACCGTTGCGCTTTTCGGCAAAAGCCGCATGGCGGCCCGGCCGGTGGTGGATTTGCCGGAGCCGGATTCACCGACGATACCGACCCTTTCTCGCCCGACATCGAAATTGACGTTGGACACGGCAGGAATGGTGTTGCGGCCAAAACGGACATTGAGGTCGCGGACCGAAAGGATGGGGGAGCTATCAGGAACGGGCATGACGCGGATCCAGAAGGTCGCGCAGCGTATCGCCGGCGATGTTGAAGGCAAGGCTCGTCAGCAGGATGGCGATGCCGGGCATGACGGCGACCCACCAGTAATCGAGCATGAATTTGCGGCCGCTGGAGATCATCGCGCCCCATTCCGGAAGCGGCGGCTGGGCTCCCAGGCCAAGGAAGCCCAGTGAAGCGGCGGTCAGGATGATGCCGGCCATATTCAATGTCAGGCGAACGATGACCGAGGGAATGCACATCGGCGCAATGTACAAAAACAGGATGCGCATCGGCGAGGCGCCATAGAGACGGGCGGCGGCGACATAGTCGGTATTGCGCACGACAAGCGCTTCCGCGCGGGCAAGACGCGCAATCGGCGGCCATGCGGTGAGCGAGATCGCAATGATTGCCGTGCCGAGACCGGCGCCCATGGCGGCCGCAAAAGCAAGTGCCAGTACGAGAGACGGGAAGGACAGGACAATATCCGTGGCACGCATCAGGATCGCGTCGGTGCGCCCGCCAAAGAAGCCGGCCATGACGCCGATGGCAAGGCCGATCGGACCGACGATGACCGAGACCGACAGCACCGTCTGGATGGTGATGCGGGTGCCGTAGACGAGTCGGCTGAAAATGTCGCGACCGAATTCGTCGGTTCCGGCCAGATGCACCCAGCTGGGAGGCTGGAGCGCGTTTTCGAGCGCCTGGCGCGCAGGATCGTAGGGTGCAATGAGTGGCGCGAAAATGGCAACCACGACCAGAATGGCCAGAATGGCGAAGCCGAACATGCCAAGCGGTTCGTCTGCGAGCTTACGAAGCGTCCGCATGGTGGTGGTCGAGAGGCGCGACAGGGTGCCGGGGCGATCAACGGTATTGTTATGCGCGATATCAGTCATCGTGCAGCCTCCCGTGTACGGGGATCAAGCGTGGTGTAGGCCAGATCGGCAAGGAAGTTGAGCAACATGAATATGAAGCCGATGACGATTGTGGCGGCGAGGATCGCATTCATATCGCCGATGAGCAGCGCATTCGTCATGTACTGGCCGATGCCGGGCCAGGAAAAAACGATCTCGGTCACCACGGCGCCTTCCAGCAGGTTGCCGTAGGAGATAGCCAGAACGGTGATGAGCTGCACGGCGATGTTGGGCAGTACATGACGGGTTATGGTGCGTGCCGGGCTGACGCCCTTCGCTCGTGCTGCGATGACATAGTCCTGGCTGAGCTGTTCAAGGGTGAATGCCCTCGTCATGCGGGTGATGTAGGCCATGGCCATATAGGCGAGGATGATGGCCGGCAGGATGATATGCCCAAGCGCGTTCCAGAAGATTTCCGTCTCGCCCGCAAGCAGGCTGTCGACGAGCATCAACCCCGTCTTCGGCTCGACAATGCCTTCGTAGAAGACGTCGACCCGGCCGGGCCCGGCGACAAGGTTGAGGTTCGCGTAAAAGATCACCAGCCCGACGATGCCGAACCAGAAGACCGGTATCGAATGCCCCACAAGCGCAAAAACGCGCGCGAACTTGTCGATGAAGGTGTCGCGGAAGAGCGCGGCGGCAAGACCGAGTGGGACGCCGATGACCGTCGAGATGATGATCGCTAGCGTGGCAAGTTCAAAGGTGGCGGGAAAGGCCTGCGCCAGATCGCGGGTAACCGGGTTGCCGGTGAGGATAGCAATGCCGAAATCGCCATGCAGCAGTCCGCGCAGGTAGATGAAAAATTGCTGGTAAAGCGGCAGGTCGAGCCCCAGCCGCGCCCGCATGGCCTCGTAGGCCTTGGGGTCGGCAAGTTCGCCGACGATGGCACCAACCGGATCGGTCGGCATGACCCGGCCGATGATGAAGGTGATGCACAGAAGAATGAAGAGGCTGACGATCAGTTGCAGGAAACGATGTCCAAGCCCGCGCAGTGAGATCTCCGTCATTGCTGGCCGCACTTCCCTGTAAGAAAGCCGTCAGCGGCCAGGGTATTGCACGCCGCTCGCCGCAGACGCGCAATTCTCCTTTGCAAAAACTCTCGATGGTACTTCATCCCAACTCCTCCCTGAGTTAACATGAAAACATATGATGTGCGGTCATGTCATCATATGAGTAACGAAGGGATTCGTATTCTGCAAGAGGGAAGAGTGGCATGATGGGCGACAAAGCGAGGCCGCGGGAGAGGCGGGCGCAACAGATCATCGATAATCTCAGCGCAGAAATTCGCAGTGGAAAACTGAAGAATGGGGATCAGCTTCCCACCGAACCGGAGCTTGAGCGCAGCTATGGCGTGAGCCGCACCGTGGTTCGCGAGGCGATCGCGGATTTGCGTTCTGCCGGCTATGTCGTTCCCATCCAGGGCAAGGGGGTTTTTGTCAGCAACGCCAGTGAGTGGGCCGGCGTGAAGCTGACGCAAACCGAAGTCGGCACCATCGCGGAAACGCTGGAAATGCTGGAGTTCAGGCTTGCGACCGAAGGGGAGGCGGCCGCAATCGCCGCCTATCGCCGCACCGCCCAGCAGGAGGCCGCAATCTCTGCAGCGCACCGGAAAATGGCCCGCGCCATCGATGCGGGTGAAACCACCGTCGATGCCGATTACGAGTTCCACACGGCCATCGCGATCGCCACCAACAACCGCTTTTATCTGGAGGCTCTGCGTCAGTTCGGCTCGCGCTCGATACCGCGTGGGCAATTCCCGACGCTGCCGGAAACTGGTGATGCGAATTATCTTCGCAAAGTGCAGGCCGAGCACGAGGCAATCCTGCGCGCCATCGTCGAACAGGACCCGGATGCGGCGCGAAAAGCCATGCGCGAACATATGCTTGCCAGCCAGCGTCGATACAGGTTGCTGTCGGAAGCGCAATAGCATCTCGACACTCATCTTATTTCATGCGATGTCATATGATGACTTGCATGGAGAGAGGAGAGAATCGATGTATGTCGGCACCCAGGTTGCTGCGCGCGATGATGAGGATTTCAAGGTTTGGGCGCAGCTTGGCGTCAAAAATATCAACGCGGATCCGCCCGGAAAGCCCGCGAGCTGGACTTTCGAGGACTTCGAGCGTCACCGTGACAAGGTCGAAAGCTTTGGCCTCGTTCTCGACATGGTGCAATTGCCCCTGCCATCGCGGCCCATTGAAGAGGCGTCCTATCCCGATATCCTGCTTGCCGGGCCGGATCGCGACCGGCAGATCGATGCCGTCTGCGCGATGATCGAAAATATCGCCAGGGCAGGAATCCCTGCCGCGAAATACAATCTCAACCTCATCGGCATTCCGCGCACGGAAATGGAGCGCGGACGTGGCGGTTCGCTCAATGAAGCCTGGCGTTGGGACAAGGCGGACCATGATGCCGCGCCGGGCCTCGCTGGCGTCCTTTCCGAAGATGAGAACTGGGAACGCATCGACTATTTCCTCGAGCGCGTGGTGCCGGTGGCTGAAAGCAACAAGGTGCGTCTCGCCTGCCATCCGCACGATCCTTATACCCCGCCGGGTTACAAGGGGGTGACACGCGTTCTCGGCACGGTCGAGGGGCTGAAGAAATTCGTGCAGATGCGCGAGAGCCCCTATCACGGCCTGAATTTCTGCCAGGGGTCGATCGGCGAGATGCTCGATAATCCGCGCGAGGAGATCGACGACATCATTCGCTGGTTCGGTAGTCGCGACAAGATTTTCAACGTCCATTTCCGCAACATCAGCGGCGGCAAGCTCTCCTTCATGGAGACATTCCCCGATGAGGGCGACATGGACATGGTGCGGTCGCTGAAACTCTATCATGAGCTCGGTTATCGCTACATGATCATGCCGGACCATGTACCGACGATTGCCGGGCGCGATCCCGTCGGCGTCGCTTTCGCCTTCTGTTACGGCTACATCGCGGCCCTGATCGAAGCGCTTGATAACAATCATCTTTGACCATTCCGGCTCGCGGCGCACCCGGCGTCGCGGCTTTTTCCTGAACATGAATTACCGATCTGTAGGAGGAGCAGGTATGAAAAGAACACTAATCCGTCTCGCATTCACCACCGTTCTGGGCGCAATGCTCGTGCAGGGATCGCCCGTTGCGGCCAAAACCCCCAACGATCAGCTGGTCATTGGAACGTCGCTGGCGCAGGTCCTGTCTCTTGATCCGCACCAGGCGACGGAGGCAAAGGCCAATGAAATCATGGCCAATCTCTATGACCGTCTGATTTCCGTCGATGGTTCGGGCAAGGTTTCCCCGCAGCTTGCCGAGCGTTGGGAGACGGATGACAAGGGCATCACCTTTCATCTGCGCGAGGCCAATTTCGCTTCGGGCAATCCCGTAACCTCGGCCGACGTCGTCTATTCGCTCACTCGCCTGCTGAAAATGAACCAGGCCGCGGCCGCCAATCTGAAGCGCGTGGGTTATAACGCCGATAATATCGACAAGCTGGTCAGCGCACCCGATGAAAAGACGGTTCGCCTCGATCTTTCCGGCGAGACGACCTCCGAACTGCTCCTCTATCGTCTGGCCATGGTCATCGCCAGCGTCGTCGACAGCAAGGAACTCAAGTCGCATGAAAGCAATGGCGACTGGGGCAATGGCTGGCTGAGAACCAATTCCGCCGGTTCCGGTCCCTTTACGCTCAATCGCTGGTCGCCCAATGAGATCATCATTCTCGAGGCCAACAAGAACTACGTGGCCGGTAGCCCGAAAATGCGCCGCGTCATCGTGCGGCATGTGCCGGAAAGCCAGGTTGAGCGCCTGATGCTGGAGCGCGGCGATATCGACATCGCCAGTGCGCTAACGGCTGCAGACCTTGCAACCTTCAACAACAAGGAGGGTTTCCAGATCCAGCGTGTGCCGACGGGCGGCTTTTACGTCCTGTCCATGAATGCCGGCAAGGAGCCTTTGTCCAACCCAAAGGTCCGCGAAGCGATTGCCTATGGCATTGACTACAAGGGCATGGAAAAGACCATCATGGGTCCTTATGGCAAGGCGCGCACGGTGCCGGTGCCGCAAAACTTCGAATACGCCATTGCGAGCCCTGACTGGAAGCTCGATGTGGAGAAGGCGAAGGCTCTCCTCAAGGAGGCCGGTTATGAGAACGGCTTCACGCTCACTCTGAAAACGATTGCGCAGACGCCGCGCATCGATCTCGCCACTGCCATCCAGGCCTCGCTCAGCCAGATCGGCATCAAGGTCAACATCCAGCAGGGGAACGGTTCGGAGGTTATTGCCGCCCACCGCGCGCGGGATTTCGATCTGCTCATTCCGCAGACCGGCGCCTACATGCCGAATGTGCTGGGCTCGATGGAGCAGTTTTCGTCCAACCCCGATAATTCGCTGGCCGCCAACAATGCCGGTAATTTTGTCTGGCGCTCGGCCTGGGACATTCCGGAACTGACGGCGCTCACGGCAAAGGCGTCGCTGGAACCCGATGCCAAGAAGCGTGGCGAAATCTACACGCAGATGCAGGAAATGTTCGTCGCCCAGAAACCGGCAGTGCTGCCGATGTTTGAGAGGTTCGAGCCGATCGTGCTGAATGCGCGTGTGAAGGATTATGTGGGGCATCCCAGCCAGACGACGCGGCTTGAAAACGTAACGAAGGACTGAGGACAAACGACAGCCTTTGCAACAAGTGACGGGCGGTTTTACCGCCCGTTTTTATGAGGTTTTGGGCCCATGCCCCGGAAGGCTTCCGCTGCAAGGTTCATCCGGCGCTTTGCGCTCACGAAGCAAAGCGGCAACAGGCGATTGCCGCCCTCATCCCACAATTTCAGGGGGTTTTCTCAAGGACTTCATCGGTTTAGACCGTCCCGCAACTGTTCCTTCCGTCGGGCGAGAGTCGCGAACTCCGCTCACCCACCTCCCGAAGAATGCGTTGACGACAATGAACCTTGCACAGATAAAACTTCCGTCGCGGCCGCTGAGCCTCAAACGCGGCGTCATTTCGGCGCCTGCGGCCTATTATTTTTCCATTCCGGTGCTTCTGGCCATCACGGTCGTCATGCTTGTCGCCGAAGGCCCGGGCATATTGCGCGACTATCAGATCAGCAAAGATCCGCTGGAGATTGAAAACGGCGATATCAGCGGCAGCTGCAAGACGCGCAAGGCGATCTTCACGACCTGCAAGGCCGATCTTTCCTATGACCATGCGGGCGTAAGCTACAAGAAAGATGTCGAGGTCATGTTCGTCGATTTCCATTCCGGCGATTATGAAACCGGACTGGTCATCTCCGCGAAGAACCCGGAACTCGCAACGATTTCGCTGGGTCTCGACATGCTCTGGAACCGCATCATCACGCTTGGCGTGTTTGTTGTTCTTCTCGGTTTCGGCAGTCTGGCGATGCTGTTCACGCTTCTGCGGATCCTGCGGGTTCGTCTGCAACTGCGCAAGCCTGAGCCTTTGTCCGTCATTCCGGTGGCGCTGACGGCGGTTGCCGAAAAACGCAGCCGTCTCTTCGTCACCTATGCCGATACGGTGAGGGACGATAAAACCAAGCGGCAATCTTTTGCGCATCTGGAGCGGGGCCGCATTCCCGTTGTCATTGGTCACACCGGAAAACACGATGTGGCGCTGGCGGTCCTGCATGGCGACAGCGCCTTGCCGGTTCTGCTCGACGACCGGCTGGAGCGGATCGACCTGACCGAGCAGGAAAGGGCGGAAGCCCTTGCATCAATTGCCCCGATGCTCGCCAGTGAGGCGCAGGAGGCTGCAACGGCCCAGGCCGCGGCGATGAAGAAGGGACCGGGCCTGCTGCGCAGACTGGGCATTTTCGCTGCGATCGTCGCCGTCATCGTCGTCGCGGTGTTCGGTTACTGGCTGTGGTATGTCACAAGCGCTCCCTCGCAGTTCAACTCGCCCGGAATGGACATCAACAACATGCTGCCGGCGGCGCTTAACGAATGGGGTTGCGCCCGGTTGCAGGAGCGTTTCGCCGATGGCGCGGCGCCTTTCGGATGTGCCGCGGCAGATTACCGAAGCTGGAAATAAAGTTTCGGTCGATGATTTTCCCGGGTCGGTTTGCCATAAGCGTGACAGCCTGGCGCGCCGGCCCGCTTTCTTTTTCGTGCGCGAGAAAATATTGAAACAATTATCAATGGTTGCATTAGAGATTTATAAATAAACCATTCCCATAGTGCCATCCTGAGCGGTTCTTCAGAGGCTGGGAGAGTGCGTCATGTTCACGGTTCTGGAATGCGTTGCCATACAGCACGACCACGCGGTCGTGCTTCTCGCGGCTGTTATCTGCCTTCTTGGCATGTTTGCTTTTTTTCATCTTTTATTGCGCGCGGAAGAAAGTCCGGCTGGCCGTAAACCCTACTGGGTGCTGGTTGCGGCCTTTGCCGGGGGACTGAGCGTCTGGGCGACGCATTTCGTCGCCATGCTGGCCTACAAGGGTGCGGTCCCGATCGGTTATGATTTCGCCTTCACGGCTCTTTCTGCGGTTCTGGCCGTTTTCGGTTTCTGGTTTGCGCTCATTACACGCTCGCAGGCCGCTCACAGCCCGGTGATCGTCGGCACGCTCATCACCTTGTCGGTTGCCGTCATGCATTTCGTCGGAATGGCCGGAATGGATGTCGCCGCCACGATCAGCTACCGGTGGAGCGCGGTGGTGGGTGGTTTTGCGGTCGCCTGGGTGTCGTTTCTTCTGGCGTTTTTCCTTTTCCGTCGCCTCGGCTCCTGGCAGCGCATCGCCGCGCCGGCCGGATCGGCGATCTTCGCGATCTGCGCACTGCATTTCACGGCCATGTCGGCCACGGTGCTTTCGCCGGATCCATCCGTATCCGGGCCTGATCCCGACAATGTCGCCCGGCTGATCATGATCTGCGCCATTTCCGGCGTCACCTTCCTGATCCTGTCCACCACTGCCGCTGCTGCTCTTGTGGATCGTTACCTTGTCGATCTCAAGGGGCTTGTGGATGCGACGCTCGATGGTCTCGCCGTCGTGCGCGATGGGCGGATTGTGGAGCTTAACACCCGCTTTGCCGGCCTTCTGGGCCGGGAGGAAGCGTCGCTGCTCGGACAAAATCCCGACGATCTTTTCAAGGCCATCGACGGACAGCCCGCCTATCTGCCGCGCCACGCACCTGTGGAGGCGGTTCGTGAGCGCGCCGGCCAGGCGCAAATATTCGAGCTTAGTGTGCGCACGATCGAATTTCGCGGCCATCCTTGCGAGGTGATGGCCATTCGCGACCTGACGGAAAAGCGCGAAGCGCAGCGGGAAATCGAATATCTCGCCCGCCACGACGTCCTGACAGGCCTTTCCAACCGCACCATGTTCCAGACCCGTCTTCACCAGCAGATCGAGCTCTGCGACGAGGAGGACCAATTCGCGCTTCTGGCGCTCGATCTCGACCGCTTTAAGGCGGTCAACGACATATTCGGCCATGCCGAAGGGGACCGTGTTTTGAAAAAGGTCGCCGCTATTCTCGATGAATGTGCAAGGGCAGGCGATGTGGTCGCCCGCCTCGGCGGCGATGAATTCGTCATTCTGACCGCACGGCAAACCAGGGCGGAAGAGGCCCGTTTGCTGGCAGAGACGATACTTGGCATGTTCGCGCTGAAGATGAATGTCGCCAACGATCCGACTTCCGTTGGCGTCAGCATCGGCATCGCCGTCTTCCCGCGGGACGGGAAGGACCATGAAAGCATCATGCATGCCGCCGATCTGGCGCTTTACCGCGCCAAGATGGGCGGGCGCGGCATATTGGCCTTCTATGACCCCCTGATGGACCAGGAAGCGCGCGAACGCCGCCAGCTCGAGACGGATTTGCGGCTCGCTATTAATCGCAACGAACTGCTGCTGAATTATCAGCCGGTCCTTTCGGTCGAATGCGGCCAGGTGGTCGGTTACGAGGCGCTGGTGCGCTGGCAGCACCCAACGCGCGGCGTCGTGCCGCCGGATGTCTTCATTCCGATTGCCGAGGAGAGCGGCATCATCATCTCGCTCGGCGAATGGGTGCTGCGCGAGGCCTGCCGCCAGGCAAGCACTTGGGCGCCACATCTGAAGATCGCGGTGAATGTCTCGCCGTTGCAATTCTCGTTGGCCAATCTCGGCCATGTCGTCTGCACCGCACTGATGCAGACCGGGCTTTCGCCGAACCGGCTGGAGCTGGAAATCACCGAAGCCGCGCTTTTGAAAGACCGCAAGGCGACGCTGATCATCCTCAACCAGTTGAAGGCGCTCGGCGTTGCCATCGTCATGGACGATTTCGGTACCGGTTACTCCTCGCTTAGCAACCTGCAGAGCTTCCCCTTCGACAAGATCAAGATCGACCGAAGCTTCATCGCCGCCATGAGCGACGATGACAATGCCCGCGCCATCGTGCGCGCGGTAATCGGCCTTGGCCGCAGCCTCGATCTGCCGGTGACGGCAGAGGGGATTGAAACGGATGCGCAATACCGCATGGTGGTCGATGAGGGTTGCGCGCAAGCGCAGGGCTATCTTTTCGGAAAACCGGATGTCGCGCCCGCGCCGGCGGCAAACCCTGCCAGACGGAAGAGACACCCCGTTTGATAAAACATGCGACGGCACAATGGTGCCGCCGCCCTCCTTTCCCGTGCCCGATGGAACGAGAGCCAAGGCAGATCGTTAGGTTAGCGTGTGGCGCGTCCATGCCGCTGTCAGCCCGACCGGGCCGTATGTCTGCCTGTCAGCGAACGCGCCACGGATGGATAAACCTATCTATGGGAGAGACCGCGATGACAGACCGCCTCGAGCCGCAAGACCCGCGCAGCCAGTATCCGCGCCCGCCGTTTTCCACCCCGACCCAGGAAATGCCTGGTCTGGTGACGAATATGACGCCTTTCCCGGACCATGGTGAGAAGACCTATCGCGGCGCCGGCAAGCTTGCTGGGCGCAAGGCGCTGATCACCGGAGGCGATTCAGGCATCGGCCGCGCGGTCGCTATCGCGTTTGCGCGGGAGGGCGCGGATGTGGCGATCTCCTACCTGCCGGAAGAAGAAGCCGACGCCGAGGAAGTTGTGGCGCTGATTGAGGCGGAAGGTCGAACAGCCGTGGCGCTGCCCGGCGATATTACCGATGAGGCGTGGTGCCGTGAACTGGTTGAGAAAGCAGCAGGCGATCTCGACGGACTGGATATTCTGGTCATCAATGCCGCAAGACAGCAGTATCGTGACGACATAGAGGAATTGTCGACAGCCGACTTCGACCAAACCATGAAGACCAATCTTTATGCGCTTCACTGGATTGCCCAGGCGGCTGTTCCCTATCTCAAGCCGGGGTCGTCGGTGATCACGACCGCCTCGATCCAGGCATATGAGCCCTCCGCAATCCTGCTGGATTACGCAACCACCAAAGCTGGTATCGTCGCCTACACAAAAGCGCTGGCCAAACAGCTTATCGAAAAAGGTGTGCGCGCCAATTCCGTTGCTCCCGGTCCGTTCTGGACGGTGCTTCAGCCAAGCGGCGGCCAGCCGGACGAGAAGGTGAAGAATTTCGGCAAGGACAGCGATTTCGGCCGTCCGGGACAACCGGTGGAACTGGCGCCCGTTTATGTGCTGCTGGCGTCGCAGGATGCGAGCTTCATCAATGGCGAGGTTTATGGTGTGACTGGCGGCAGGGGCATTGCCTGAGGCGAGGCCCGCCATGCCGAACGAGCCCATGAGGATTTCGAAATGAAACGGCAGGCAGACCATTCAGAAAGGAATTTGAAGAGCTTGGATGTCCGCGACCGGCTGATACTGGCGCTTTATGCACAGTTGAAAGCCGAGCGGCAAACCCGCGAGGCGATGGAATGGGTCATCCGCAATGGCGGGCTGTCGCCGGAGGTGCTTGAAGCCATGGCGTCCGACCCGGTGCCGGTTCTGGCAGAGGCGGACGTGCCCGCCATCGAGCGCATTCTGGCCAACGGTCGACACGGAGAAACGTCCTCTCACAGCGATGACGAGGGACGACGAGCATGAACCGGAGAGCGAGCTGGAGAGGCAAGCTGACCTTCGCCGATTTCAACTGCGAAGTTGGTCTTTATTCCGCACTGACCTCGGCGGAGAAAATCTCCTTCAATATCGTCAACCGCAAGACCGGCCACCGTGTCGAGCGGCAATATGTCGATAGCGATACCGGCGAGGCGGTTCTTCGCGAAGATCAGGTCAAGGGATACGAACTCGACAATGGCGACCATATCGTCATCGAGGGAGACGAGATCGCAAAGCTGATGCCGGAAAGCGACAAGGTTATCCGCATCAGTCACTTTCTGCCCTGTGACGAGATCGACAAGCTTTATTTCGACAAGTCTTATTATCTCGCGCCAAGCGGTGAGGGTGGTGAAGAGGCGTTGACGCTTCTGGCGAAAGCCATGAACGACGAGAATGTCGCAGCTCTCGGCGAAGCGGCGCTTTTCCGCCGCAACCGTGTCCTGCTGATCCGTCCGAGCGGTAAGGCTCTCGTCGCGACGACGCTGAATTTCAGCTACGAGGTCCGTTCGCAGACATCCGTCTTCAAGTCGATCCCTGACATCGAGTTCGATGAAGAAATGCTCGAGCTCGCCGGGCACATCATCGAAAAGCGCGCAGGCACCTTCGATCCCGCCGACTATAGCGACCGTTACAACGATGCGCTGGCAGAACTTGTGAAAGCCAAGATCGAGGGCCGGGAAATCGAGAAACAGCCGCCACGCAAGGAAGACAATATCATCGATCTCAAGGAGGCCCTGCGTCGCAGCGCCGGGGCCGAAAAGGACAGCAAGAAAAGAGCGACGGCAAAAGGCCGCAAGGCGCCGCGGAAAGCGAGCTGATCTATGGGATTGCAGACCTACAACGCCAAGCGCAGTTTCGACAAGACACCGGAGCCCAAAGGCACGAAGGCCGAAAAGCAAGGGTCGAGCTTCGTTATCCAGAAGCACGATGCCCGCCGACTGCATTATGATTTTCGGCTGGAAATGGACGGCGTGCTGAAAAGCTGGGCGGTGACGCGTGGACCTAGCCTTAATCCCGAGGACAAGCGCCTTGCCGTGCATGTGGAAGACCATCCGCTCAGCTATGGCGATTTCGAAGGCGTCATCCCGAAAGGACAATATGGCGGTGGCACGGTGATCGTCTGGGATCGCGGTACTTGGCAGCCGGTCGGGGACGCTCGGAAGGGTTATCGCAAAGGCCATCTGGAGTTCGAACTGGACGGCGAAAAGCTGAGAGGCCGCTGGCATCTGGTGCGCATGCACGGAAAGCCCGGCGAAAACCGGGAGAACTGGCTGCTGATCAAGGGCGATGACGAGGAGGCGAGGCATGATGGTGGCGCGGATATTCTCGAAGAACGGCCGGAATCCGTAAAAACCGGGCGCAGTGTCGAGGAAGTCGCAGCCAAACCGAAGGATACCTGGAATTCCAAGCCGGTATCGAAAAAGGCCCTCGCTTCGGCCGCCGGCAGGAAACAGGCGCATGCTCTGCCCAAAGGCGCGCGCAAACTGGCTATGCCATCTTTCGTGCCGCCGGCACTCGCCACCCTCAAGCCTAAACCGCCGAGCGGAGATCGCTGGCTGCATGAAATCAAATTCGACGGTTACCGTCTGCAGGCGCGTGCCGATCAGGGCAAGCTTCAGCTGCTGACCCGCAGCGGGCTCGACTGGACGGAAAAATTCGGTGATGCCGTAGCATCCGCGCTGACGGCGCTACCGGCAGAAACGGCGTTGATCGACGGCGAAATCGTTGTCGAAGGCGATAACGGCGCATCCGATTTTTCCGCCTTGCAGAAGGATCTGAGCGAAGGGCGCAGTGACCGCTTCGTATTCTATGCCTTCGACCTTCTTTATCTCGATGGCAGCGATCTGCGCGCTGCGGCATTGAGCGAGCGAAAGGCACTGCTGGAAAAGCTGTTGCCGGCAGGCGATCCCCATCTCCGCTACAGTCAGCATTTCGAAGAAAGTGGCGCGATTGTTCTGGATCATGCCTGCCGGCTGAGCCTCGAAGGCGTCATTTCCAAGGTCAGGAACAGCAAATATGTTTCCGGCCGCAAGGGCGAATGGGTAAAATCTAAATGTTCGATGCGACAGGAATTCGTCATCGGCGGTTATACCGTCTCCTCGACATCGGACCAAGCCATCGGTTCGCTTGCACTCGGTGTTTATGAAAAAGGCAAGCTGCGTCATGTCGGCCGTGTCGGGACGGGTTATACGGGCGACGTGGCGGAAATGCTGCTTGGCCGGCTGAAGCCGCTGGAACGCAAGGGCAGCCCCTTCGGTGACAAGCTCACCGAGCTTGCCCGCCGCAATCTCCATTTCGTGGAGCCGGAACTGGTGGCGGAAGTGGAGTTCCGCGCATGGTCGGGAGATGGCAATCTTCGTCACGCCTCCTTCCGGGGTCTACGGGAAGACAAGCCGGCTGGGGAGATCGAACGCGAGGAGAAGGCCGTGTCGGATAGCAAGGCGCCGCAGTCGAAGATCAAGTTCACTCACCCCGACCGGCTCTACTGGCCGGACGATGGCGTGACAAAGGAGGGGCTGGCCAACTATTATGCGCAGGTCTGGCGGCACATGGCGCCCTTCGTGGTCAACCGGCCGCTCGCGCTGCTGCGTTGCCCGGAGGGCATAGAGGGCCAGCGTTTTTTTCAGAAACACGCCTGGCGCGGCATCAACAAGGCAATCGAGCAAATCAAGGATCCGAAGGACCGGGGCGGCGAGCCGCTGATCCGCATCACCGATTTCGATGGCCTGATGGCGCTCGTGCAGTCCGCCGCGCTTGAAATCCACCCCTGGGGGGCAAGCACCGCCAACTGGGAAAAGCCTGATATGATCACCATGGATATCGACCCTGGCGAGGATGTGGCCTGGGAGGCGGTGATCGAGGCGGCGCACGAACTGAAGCGGCGTTTCGAAGAGGCGGGTCTTGCCGCTTTCGTCAAGACGTCCGGCGGCAAGGGGTTGCATGTCGTCGCACCGTTGAAGCCGCAGGCGGGCTGGGCGCCGGTCAAGGCCTTCGCGAAAGCCATGGCAACGGATATGTCGAAGGCCGAACCGGAGAAATATCTCTCCGTCGCCACCAAGGCGAAACGGCAGGGCCGTATCTTCATCGATTATCTGCGCAATGGCCGGGGCAATACGGCGGTCGCCGCCTATTCGACGCGCGCCCGGCCAGGGGCGGCCATTTCAGCGCCGCTCGAATGGTCGGAGCTGACGGCCGAGATCGGCCCGGCCCATTTCACCGTCAACAATTTCGCCGCGCGCCTTTCCGCACTGAAAAAAGACCCTTGGGACGGCTTTTTTACTGCTGCCGAGACACTTCCGAAAAAGGCCCGCTGAAGGCATTGAGCCTCAGCTTCTTTTTTCGGAAGCAAGGCTTTTCTTAAGGGCATCCATGATGTTGATGACATTGCCGCCGCTGCGTGCCTTCGTGCCGGTTTTCTTTTTCGAGGAGGAGACCTCCTCGCCCTTGGACTTCAGCAGGGACTTGATCTTTTTCTGAATGGGGTCCTGCACCAAAGCCGGCTTCCAACCCGTCACCTGTTTACCGATGCGTTTTTCCATGGCGTCCAGCAGCGGCCGGTCGATTTTCATCTTCGGCTCCAAGGCGTCGATGCTTTCGCGTACCTCTTCGCCATAATGCAGCGTCCACAGGATGATGCCCTTGCCTGAAGGCTCGAGGAGCACAGCCCTTTCGCGGCGATAGATCACCAGACGCGCAATGCCGAAAACATCGTTCACCTTCATGGCTTCGCGGATGACGCTGAAGGCTTCGGTGCCGATCTTGTCTTCCGGGCGCAGGAAATGTGGACGGTCGTACCAGATCCAGTCGATCAATCCTTTCGGCACGAAGGTCTTGATATCGATGGTGCGGGTGCTTTCCAGCGCCACCGCATCGATTTCGTCATCCTCCAGCAGAACGTAATCGTCCTCGGAGCGTGGAAAACCTTTCACCTGGTTTTTCGCGGCGACCGGCCTATGGGTGACGCTGTCGACATACCGGCTTTCGACCCGGTTGCCGGTTTTGCGATTGAGTATGTGGAAACTGTATTTGTTGCCTTCCGTCGTCGCGGGTGTCAGCGAGACGGAGGCCGTCACCAGCGACAGCTTCAAATAACCCTTCCAAAAAACCTGCCGTGCCATGTCCGCGATCCACGTTGATCTCCCGGAACAACAGCCAAGGGCGGCGTTTGTTCCGGGAGAAGCGGCCCGTAGCGGCGTTATGCAGCTATCAGAACAGCGAGGTCAGCCCGTAAACCGCAGCGGAGATCAGCGCAGCCGCCGGCATGGTCACGATCCAGGCGATGACGATATTGCCGGCAAGGCCCCAGCGCACCGCCGAGACGCGGCGGGCAGCGCCGACGCCGACGATGGCGCCGGTGATCGTGTGGGTGGTGGAGACCGGAATGCCGAGCCATGTCGCACCGAACAGCGTCAGCGCGCCGCCGGTTTCGGCGCAGAAACCCTGCATCGGGTTCAGTCGGGTGATTTTCGATCCCATCGTATGAACGATGCGCCAGCCGCCGAACAGCGTGCCAAGCGCCATGGCCGACTGGCAGGAAATCACCACCCAGAAGGGCACGTAGAAGCTTTCGCCGAGATGCCCCTGGCTGAAGAGCAGCACGGCAATGATGCCCATGGTCTTCTGCGCGTCGTTGCCGCCGTGTCCCAGCGAATAAAGCGAGGCGGAGATGAACTGCATGACGCGGAAGGTGCGATCCACGGCAAAGGGCGTTTGCCGCACGAACAGCCAGGAGACGGTCAGCACCAGAAGCAGGGCGAGGAAGAATCCGATGGCCGGCGACATGAAGATCGCCCCCACGGTCTTCAGCAGGCCCGACCAGACGATGGAATTGAAACCCACCTTGGCAAATCCCGCACCGACGAGCCCGCCGATCAACGCATGCGACGAGCTGGAGGGAATGCCGAAAATCCAGGTGACGATGTTCCAGACGATGGCGCCGATCAGCGCCGCGAAGATCACCTGCGGCGACACGATGGCTGGATCGATGATGCCGGTGCCGAGCGTTTCGGCCACATGCAGGCCAAAAAACAGGAAGGCGATAAAGTTGAAGAAGGCCGCCCAGGCGACCGCATATTGCGGGCGCAGTACGCGGGTGGAAACGATGGTGGCGATGGAATTGGCGGCGTCGTGCAGACCGTTCAGGAAATCGAAGAACAGCGCAATGGCGATGAGGCCGACAAGCAGCGGCAGGGCAAGTGCGACATCCATCAGACGTTCTCGATCACGATGCCGCTGATCTCGTTGGCCACATCCTCGAAGCGGTCAACGACCTTTTCGAGTTCGCCGTAGATCTCGCTGCCGATCATATAGGCCATGGCATTGCCGCTTGCGCCGTGGCGGCGGAAGAGGTCCTTGAGACCCAGATCGTGAAGTTCGTCGGAGCGGCCTTCAACGCGGGTCACCTCTTCGGCGATGGATGACAGGCGATGCGCATTCGTGCCGACCTTGTTGAGAAGCGGAATGGCTTCTGCGATGAGGCCGGCTGCGCGCACGATCTCATGACCCATTTCCTTCATCAGAGGATCGAATTCCGTTTGCTCGAAAAGACGGATGGTCTTGACCGTCTTGTGCATCATGTCGATGGCGTCATCCATCGACTGGATAAGATCCTTGATGTCGCCACGATCGAATGGCGTGATGAAGCTGCGTCTGACCGCAAGCAGCACATCGCGGGTGATGTCATCCGCCTGGTGTTCCAGCGCGACGATGAGGTCGCAGTTCTTCTCGACGTCGATGCCGCTCAAAAGTTGGTCAAGGGCCTCGGCCGCTTTGATAACGGTTTCGGAATGTTTGCTGAACATCTCGAAGAAACGGTCCTCGCGCGGCATCAGCTTGCGAAAAATACTCATCATGCGAATTGGCCCTCAATGGCGCTATATTAGTTGTGGGGGGTGATTGTCATAAAACTGTCATAAATGTACGCGGGGCATTGATGCAACCCGGAAAATCAGCACTATCAACGGATATGAAACCCACCAAGAAAAGCCGGAAAACCCGCCCGGTCCGTGCACTGACATTGTTACAGCAGCTTGCTGCGGTTCCGGAAAAGCTCTTCACCGGCGCTTTCCGGCAGCAATATGCCGCGCTCTGCTTCCGTCATGCCGACAATGGCGAGGGGGTCGAAATCCTCCTTGTCACGTCCCGTACCAGCGGGCGCTGGATCATTCCGCGCGGCTGGCCGATGAAACGCAAGAAGCCGCACGAGGCGGCGGCAATCGAGGCGTGGGAGGAGGCGGGCGTGCGCGGCCGGGTGAAAAAGAATGCGGTCGGCCGCTATACCTATCTCAAGATGCTCGATAATGGCGATGTCGTTCCCTGCATGGTCGATGTGTTCCAGATAGAGGTGACGGAGGCGAAAACCAGTTTCAAGGAACGCGGTGAACGCCTGCTGGAATGGGTGCGCCCGGACGAGGCGGCAAGGCGCGTTCGCGATATCGAGCTGAAATCGCTGCTGGTCGATTTTCACCCGAAGGGCAAAAAGAAACGTCAGA
This sequence comes from Agrobacterium sp. ST15.16.055, assembly GCF_027956555.1. NCBI lineage: Bacteria > Pseudomonadati > Pseudomonadota > Alphaproteobacteria > Hyphomicrobiales > Rhizobiaceae > Agrobacterium > Agrobacterium sp. ST15.16.055. Next base: position 143,326 of record NZ_JAQKGN010000004.1, on the reverse strand, counting down.
GCGGCGTAAAGCTCTAGGCCCCGCTACAAGGGAGGTGGATTTCTTCAGGCGGCGGCCGCCAGCTTGTGGAGGCCGCATTCGCGGACGATCTCCGCAATATGGGCGAACTGCGCCGAGAGCGGATTGCTCTTGCGCCACACGATGCCGATGGTGCGGGAAGGACGAGGCTCCGCCAGTCGGAACACAGAGACCGTGGATTGCCGTGTCTCCATGTCGACCGCCATCTGCGGAATGAGCGTGACGCCGATGCCGGCGCCGACCATCTGCACAAGGGTGGAGAGCGAGGAGCCTTCCATCAGCACGCGCGGCGGCGCATTGGTCGTGCTGCAGAAGGAAAGGGCCTGGTTGCGGAAACAATGGCCTTCTTCCAAAAGCAGCAGGCGCATTTCGCCCAGCTTGTCGGCGCTCGGCACCGGCATGCCCGCATCCTCCATCGGCCGCACCAGGATGAATTCCTCCGAAAACAGTGGAACTTCCTCCAGCGCCGGCTCCGAGACGGGCAGGGCGACGATCGCCATGTCCAGCCGGGCTTCCAGAAGGTCGTCGATGAGTTTCTGCGTCACCGCCTCGCGCGGGCGGGCCTCCAGTCCGGGATAATGTCGCGTGAGTGTCTTGATAATCTGTGGTAAAAGATAGGGTGCGACGGTGGGAATGACGCCGATGCGCAGGCGCCCGCTGAGCGGCCCATGCCGCGCCCGCGCCAGATCCTGCAACTCATCCACCGAACGCAAGATCGAGCGGGTTCGTTCGGCGAATTCCTCACCAAGCGCCGTCAGCCGGATTTGGCGGCTGCTCCGTTCGACGAGCGGCGCGCCGATCAGTTCTTCCAGCTCCCGGATCTGCAGCGACAGCGCCGGTTGGGAAATCGCGCAAGCCTCCGCCGCCCGGCCGAAATGGCCGATCTTGGCCAGCGCATCGAAATAACGGAGATGTTTCATGGAGAGCGCAATCATAAGCTCAGCATATCGCAGCCTTTAGAATATACAATTGGAAATTATGGAACCCGGCTGTTAGTCATCTTCATGACAGAAAGAGGCTGTAGCTGTGAGAGGTTACCAGCGTCGCTGCACGGTTTCCCATGACCAACTGCTGGCTCTGGCTTCCACGCTGCACATGTCGAATTGATTATTGGTTTAATTGTCAAACCCATCGGAGGGCGAAATGGACGCAACTTCAAAACCGGCTGGCAAGTGTCCTGTCATGCACGGAGGCAACACGGCCTCGGGTAAATCGGTGACCGAATGGTGGCCGAACGCGCTGAACCTCGACATCCTGCATCAGCACGATACCAAGACCAATCCGCTCGGCACCTCCTTCAACTATCGCGAAGCCCTGAAGACGCTCGACGTCGAGGCGCTGAAGGCCGATCTGCGCGCGCTGATGACCGACAGCCAGGACTGGTGGCCGGCCGACTGGGGCAGCTATGTCGGCATGATGGCGCGTGTTACCTGGCATGCGGCGGGCTCCTACCGCGTGACTGACGGTCGCGGCGGCGCCAACACCGGCAACCAGCGTTTTGCCCCGCTCAATTCCTGGCCGGATAACGTCAACACCGACAAGGGCCGCCGCCTGCTGTGGCCGATCAAGAAGAAATACGGCAACAAGATTTCCTGGGCGGATCTTATCGCACTCGCCGGCACCATCGCCTATGACGTCGCCGGTCTGAAGACCTTCGGTTTCGCTTTCGGTCGTGAGGATATCTGGGCTCCGGAAAAGGACACCTATTGGGGTGACGAAAAGGAATGGCTGGCGCCGAGCGACGGCCGTTACGGCGATGTGACCAAGCCCGCGACGCTGGAAAACCCGCTTGCCGCCGTGCAGATGGGCCTCATCTACGTCAACCCGGAAGGCGTCAACGGCAAGTCCGATCCGCTGGCGACCGCCGCACAGATGCGTGAGACATTCGCCCGCATGGGCATGGACGACGAGGAAACCGTGGCTCTGACCGCCGGCGGTCACACCATCGGCAAGTCGCATGGCAATGGCAGCGCCGCCAACCTCAGCCCCGATCCGGAAGCCGCCGGCCCGGAATATCAGGGTCTTGGCTGGATGAACACCAAGGGTCGCGGCATCGGTCGCGACACGGTGGTGTCGGGCATTGAAGGCGCCTGGACCAGCCATCCGACCAAGTGGGACAACGGCTTCTTCGACATGCTGTTCAAGCATGAGTGGACGTTGACCCACAGCCCCGCCGGTGCATCGCAATGGGCGCCGATTACCATCGCCGAGGAAGACAAACCCGTGGACGTCGAGGACGCCTCGATCCGCACTATCCCGATGATGACCGATGCCGACATGGCCCTGAAGGTTGATCCGATCTACCGCGAGATTTCGCTGAAATTCAAGGACGATCAGGACCATTTCTCCGAGGTCTTTGCTCGCGCCTGGTTCAAGCTGACCCATCGCGACATGGGGCCGAAGTCCCGTTACATCGGCCCGGACGTTCCGGCGGAAGACCTGATCTGGCAGGACCCCATCCCCGCAGGCTCCACCAGCTACGATGTCTCCGCCGTCAAGGCGAAGATCGCGGCGTCGGGCCTTTCGGTTGCCGATCTGGTTTCGACCGCCTGGGACAGCGCCCGCACCTTCCGCGGTTCGGACAAACGCGGCGGCGCCAATGGCGCACGCATCCGCCTTGCACCGCAAAAGGACTGGGAAGGCAACGAGCCCGCCCGTCTTTCCCATGTGCTCTCGGTTCTGGAGCCGATTGCCCGTGAAACCGGCGCGAGCATCGCGGATGTGATCGTTCTGGCCGGTAATTACGGTGTGGAACAGGCGGCGAAAGCGGCTGGCTTCGACATTGCCGTGCCTTTCGCGGCAGGCCGTGGCGATGCTTCCGCCGAGCAGACGGATGCCGACAGCTTTGCCCCGCTTGAGCCCCTGGCGGATGGTTTCCGCAACTGGGTCAAGAAGGACTATGTCGTCAGCCCTGAGGAACTGCTGCTGGATCGCGCACAGCTTCTGGGCCTGACCGCGCCGGAACTGACCGTGCTCATCGGCGGCCTGCGCGTCATCGGCGCCAATTACGCCGGTACGGGCCATGGCGTGTTCACCGACAAGCCCGGCGCGCTGACGACGGACTTCTTCACGACGCTGACGGATATGGCCTATTCCTGGGTTCCGACCGGCAACAATCTCTATGAGATTCGTGACCGCAAGACCGGGGCAGCCAAGTATACGGCGACCCGCGTCGACCTCGTCATTGGTTCGAACTCCATCCTGCGCGCCTATGCGGAAGTGTACGCGCAGGATGACAGCAGGGAGAAATTCGTGCGTGACTTCGTCGCCGCCTGGACGAAGGTGATGAACGCCGACCGTTTTGACCTTCTGTAAGAAAAATCCGGCTGTTTAAGAATAAACACCTCCCCGAGAAATCGGGGAGGTGTTTTTCGTTCTATCGACCGCCAAGGCGCAACGTTTGCCGTGACGGCGCAAGATTGCTGGACGCCTTATAGGCCCGCATTATCTTGTTTGCGCGGACGGTTTTCCTATCGCCGGTCCGAGGACGGAACCGGTTTACCGGTCGGGGTTTTTCCGGCGTCTGGCGACGGGGCTTTGCCGTCCTTCTCGTTTTCATGCGCGTCCGGCCCAGCCACGATCACGCCACGGCCGTTCTCTTCGCGCTTCTTGTCTGCGAAGTCGCCCGGTTCCTTCTTGCTGTCCATGGTAATCTCCCTTGTTGCACTTCTGTCAGGAGTTCAACGGCCGTCATGAGCAGAGGTTCCAGCGCGGTCGCCGCAGCGAATGTTTCACTTTATAACGATCTTTGCTATTAACATGAATTGATAAGTCATGTTAATGGGGCGGAGCGCGATGACTGGCGTGGTGCGCCTGTCTTTTGATTTCACCCGATCCAGACCCGACAACCGGACGGTACCCGTATTGAGTTTCTGGCATTCCATGACCTGGCACACCGAAGGCATCAGCGTCACCGCGCCGGTGAAATGGCGCCAGTTCGACGGGCTGGTCAGTGCTTTCTGGGAAGCGGAAAGCCAGATGGGAGCCAAGGGTTATTATCTGGCCGCCGATCCGCGTATCATGATCTTTTTCAACGATGTCTCCTCGCGCATCAGCATGTCCAACCGCAATGGCGAATTTACCAACCATTCGCGGCCGATGACACGGGCGGTTTATGTGCCCGCCGGCGTGCCGATGTGGACGAGCAGCAGCGCTACCCATCGGTTCTCGCATCTCAACCTGCATATTCATAAGGACCGGTTGTTGCGCTTCCTGTCACCGTCGGTCGGCAGTTCCGCGGCGATGTCGGCGCTGCGTCGCCCGGTCGAGATACAGGACATCGGTTCGGTGGAAACCCTTGCCGGCCTGCTTGTCGATGAGCTCTCCGAACCCTCGAAACATGCGGTCTATGCGGAAAGTCTTGTCGGCAGCATCGTTGCCGGCCTGCTGGATATTCCCGGCCCAGCGCCGGAGCAGGCTAATGGCAGGCTGACGCAGGCGCAGTTGAACAAGCTTCTTGCCCAGGTCGAAAAACGTGGAGACGACCGTATGACGGTTGCCGAGATGGCCGATATCGTCGGGCTTTCGGAAAGCTGGTTCGCCACCGTATTTCGCCAGACCACCGGCAAGACGCCGCTGCAATGGCAATTGGAGCGGCGCATCAATGCCGCCCAGAAACTTCTGCTAGAAGGCGATCTGACGGTGGCCGATATCGCCGCCCAGCTCGGCTTTTCCGATCAGGCCCATCTGACCAAGGCTTTCCGTCAGTCCGTGGGCAACACGCCCGCCGCCTGGCGACGTCTGCACAAGCTGCTTTGACGGGGCGAGATCGGTGTCTTGATGCGAACTGGTCAGATCCTCGGGACAAGCCCGAGGATGACGTGATGTGTTAGGAAATATATGCAATATTTTGAAAAATATTGCTAATATAGATTTTTACCACGTTTTTCGCAAGGTCACGGAAAACGCCCGGCCGGGATTATAAAAGTCAGCGCCGAACCCGCCATAAGAGACGTGTTTTTCGTTGAAGATGTTGGAAACATTGACGTCCAGCGAGGCGGTTTCCTGAATCTTGTAGCTGAACGCGGCATCCACGGTCACGCTGCTTCCTGTTTCGACCTTGTTGGCATTGTCGAAATAATAAGCGCCGGTGTAGCGGCCGCCGAGACCGAAGGTCATGTCGCCGAAATGGTCGTTGCCCGCAAGCGTATAATTGACCCACAATGAAGCCTGATGCTCTGGCACGAATTGCGGCCGGTTGCCGACATTGCCGCCGGTGCCGTTTTCGGTGATTTCCGCGTCGAGATAGGAGTAGGCCGCCGTCAGGCTGAGATCGTCGGTCACTTCCGCCTTGGCTTCGAGATCGAGACCGCGCACGCGCACCTCGCCGATGGTCGTGGGCAGGCTGGTGATCGGGCTGGTGACGGTGATGTTGTTTTTCTTCAGATCGTAGATCGAGGCGGTGAACAGGGCCGGGAAAGCGTCCGGCCGGTATTTCACCCCGAGTTCGATCTGCTCGCCGCGTTCGGGCTCTACCGTCAGGCCGGATGCGGGCACTACCGATTCGGCATAGCTGATATAAGGCGCGATTTCGTTGGTGACCTTGTAGGACACGCCGATGCGCTTGGTCAGTTCGCTGATGTCGCCGCTTGCCGTCGAGCCATTCAGCCGGTTGGTCTGGTCGGTGTCGATCCAGTCGTTGCGCAGGCCGGCGCTGACGATCAGCCTGTCGAAGAAGGTGAAGTCCTGCTGGAGATAGATCGCCTTGGTCTTCTGGTCCGTCAGGGAGTCGGCATAGAGCGGCACGGAAGCGGGTGCGCCGGTATAGACCGGGTTCATCCAGTTGATGCTCGGCGCAGCACCGAAGTAGCTTTTGCTGCCGGATTCGTAGTTGTTATAAAAAACGCCGACGAGGCTGCGGCTTTCGACATTTTCAAACCGCGTGTCATATTGCAGGCGTGTGTCGATCAGGAAGTTTTCGGTCTCGGTGTCGTTTCCGAAATAGGACCGGTTGGCGATGGTCGAACCGTTGGTCGGTGTCGACGAGATATAGGCGTAACCGAAATCCGTATTCGCCTTGCTGTAGCGGGCGTTGGAACTGACCGTCAGGCCGGAGCCGAAATCGTGGTCGAACATCACGCTCAGCGAATTGCGGTTCGTGCCGCGATAATTGTAGTCCGGTTCGCCGAAGAAGCGGCTCCGGTCGAAATGCGAGCCGACGGGATGGCCGCCCCCGCCCGGAACGCCATCCTTGTTCAGATGATCGTAAACCACGGTAAGGCTGGTGACGTCCGTGGGGCGCCAGGTTAAGCCGCCCATGAAGAATTTCTCGTCGTCGCGGGAATAGTCATATTCCGCATCGGCATTTCTGAGCTTGCCGGTCAGGCGATAGGACAGCGTGTCGTCGCTGGTGATATTGTCGCCAAAGTCGAAGCCGGTTTCGCCGCGGCCATAGGAGCCGCCGGTGACATAGGCTTCACCGAAACGGGTGCGTTTCGGCACCTTGGTGGAATAATTCACCGAGCCGCCGGGATCCGAGACGCCAAAGGTGGTGGAATTTCCGCCCTTCAGCACTTCCACGCGCTCATAGGCATAGGTTTCCTCGCGCAGCGCGCCGAAGGGACGGCCAAGCGTCAACCCGTCGCGATAGGTATAGGCGTCGAAACCGCGAATCTTGAAATAGTCGAAACGGTCGTCGGAGCCGTAAAAATCCGTTGTCACACCGGCGGTATATTGCAGCGCCTCTTCCACGCTCTGCACGCCGCGCTGCTGCATTTCCTTGGCGGTGATGACGGAAACGGAGGCCGGTGTGTCGAGAAGATCGGTCGCGATCTTGCTGCCGCTCGTGGTGCGGGTGGCGACAATGGACTTCTGGTCATTGTCGCCGCTTTCGATGGTGATGCGCTCCAGAACCGTGCTGCCGCCCGTATTGGCAGCTTCCTGTGCCAGCAGGGAGCCGGGCAGGGTAGCGACAAGCGCCGTGCAGGCAAGCAGCGCCGCATCCTGATAACGACGTCGCGTGGTTTTGCGGTGTCTGCCTTCGGTTTCGATATTCATTGGTATGTTCCAGACGTTGATGCCCCGACCGCCGCTTGCACGGCCCACTCTCGAAGTGCCCAATAACTTGAGAAAGTTTGTCCGGTATTGTAACTTTTTGCGGTTTTGTACAAAACCCCGGAAATTTCACCGCTGTTGCGACGCCATTTCCTGCCTGGGCTTGACGGGGGCAATTGAAGCTGAGAGTTCAAGTCCACTTTTTGAACTTTTGAGAGCTCGCCAATGCTTTGCCCGTTCCGCTGCCTCGTGCCGGTATTTGTGCTTTTCCTGTCGATGATCGCGCCGCATATGGCCTCGGCGGAGGAGACAACCCGCTATCCCATCGTCATCAAACATGCGTTCGGAACGACCACGATTGCGAAGAAACCGCAGCGGGTAGCGACTGTCGCCTGGGCCAACCATGAGGTGCCGCTGGCCCTCGGCATCGTGCCTGTCGGCTTTGCGGCGGCCAATTTCGGCGATGATGACGGCGATGGCCTGCTGCCATGGGTGGCGAAGCGGCTTACCGAACTCGACGCGGCAAAGCCTGTTCTGTTCGACGAGGGTGACGGTATAGATTTCGAGGCCGTTGCGGCGACGCAGCCGGATGTTATCCTTGCCGCCTATTCAGGCCTCAGCCGGTCCGACTACGATACGCTGAGCCAGATCGCCCCAGTCGTCGCCTATCCCGTTTCTCCCTGGGCAACGGACTGGCGCGAGATGATCCGGCTGAACAGCGCCGGGCTTGGCATGGTTGCGGAAGGTGAGGCGCTCATCAAACGCATCGAGGGTGAGATTGCTGAGGTCGTTGCCGGCCATCCGCAGCTGAAGGGCAAGTCGGCCATGTTCGTCACCCATCTCGACGCCACCAATCTCAGCGTCGTCAATTTCTATACGGCCAACGATACCAGGGTGAAGTTTTTCGCCGATCTTGGGCTTGCCTCGCCGAAAAGCGTCTTGGAGGCGACGAAGCCGGGGCAATTCGCCGCTGGCGTCAGCGCCGAGCGTGTGGATGTCTTTGACGATGTCGATATCGTCGTGACCTATGGCAGTGAGCCGCTGCTGAATGCCATGCGGGCCGATCCGCTTCTCGCGCGCATGCCGGCCGTTGCCAATGATGCGATCGTCATGCTGGGCCGCGATCCGCTTGGCACCGCCTCCAACCCCACGCCGCTGTCGATTTCGTGGGTGTTGAAGGACTATGCCGATCTTCTGGCAAAGGCTGCCGACAAATCCTCCGGGAAATCGCAGTGACATTGTCCGGCCCCGGCAAAGTGACGGCCGCGCTGCTCGCCGGCCGCTCCAACCGCGTGCGAACGGCCTGGCTCGGTGCGGTGCTGGCGCTTCTCGCACTGCTTTGTGCGCTCTCCGTCGCCATCGGCACGCGTGAGGTCTCTTTTGCGGATATTGTTGGTGGGATCAGCGGCCGCGTCGAGACGGTTGCCGAGGCGGCCGTCGCGGTGCGCCTGCCGCGCACGCTGCTTGCCCTGCTTTCCGGGGCGGCACTCGGGCTGGCCGGGGCCATCATGCAGGGCGTCACCCGCAATCCGCTTGCCGATCCAGGCATTCTCGGTGTCAACATGGGGGCGTCGCTCGCCGTCGTCATCGGCATTGTCTGGTTCGGTATCGCCACGGCGCAGGCCTTCATCATGGTCGCGATTGCCGGGGCGGGGGGATCTGCGGTTTTCGTTTATGTCGTCGGTTCGCTCGGGCGAGGCGGGGCGACACCGCTGAAACTCGCACTTGCGGGCGCCGCCACCTCCGTCGCCTTTTCCTCGCTCGTCATTGCCGTCGTGCTGCCGCGTAGCGATATTGCCGGCGGCATCCGTTCCTGGCAGATCGGCGGCGTCGGTGGGGCGACTTTCGAGCGCATCGAGACCGTGCTGCCCTTTCTGGCCGCCGGCTTCATCATCAGCCTGCTTTCGGCGCGCAAGCTGAATTCTCTGGCGCTCGGAGACGAACTCGCCGCCGGGCTTGGCGAGAATGTTGCGGTGGCCCGAGCCGTAGCCTCCTTCGGTGCCATTCTGCTCTGCGGTGCCGCTACCGCCATTTGCGGGCCGATCGGTTTTGTCGGGCTGGTGGTGCCGCATCTCTGCCGCCTGCTCGTCGGGGTGGACAATCGCTGGCTTTTGCCGTTCTCGGCACTTGGTGGGGCGTGCCTGCTGCTTGCCGGCGATATTGTCGGGCGCATCGTGGCGCGGCCGTCGGAACTCGATGTTGGCATTGTCACCGCCCTTGTCGGCGCGCCTTTCTTCATCTGGATTGTCAGACGCCAGCGGGTGCGTGAATTGTGACCATATCCGCTCCCGTCATCGAAAATCTCGTCTTCAACCGCCATACACGTCAGCGCCGACGTCGCCTTGTCATCGCCGCCCTGTCGGTGATCCTGATTGCCGCTTTCGCAATTACGCTGATGCTCGGACAATCCTTCACGCCGCCCGGCGATGTCATTCGCGTTCTGTTGGGGGAGGACATTGCCGGCGTCACCTTCACCGTCGGGCAGTTGCGCCTGCCGCGCGCGCTGCTTGCGGTCCTCGCTGGCCTGAGCTTCGGGCTCGGCGGCGTCGCCTTCCAGATCATGCTGCGCAATCCGCTCGCCAGCCCCGATATTATCGGCATCAGTTCCGGCGCAAGTGCGGCAGCCGTTTTCGCCATCGTCGTTTTGCAGATGAGCGGGCCGCTAATCTCGGTCTTCGCCGTCACCGCCGGTCTCGGCGTCGCGCTTCTCGTCTATCTCCTGTCCTTCCGCAACGGCGTGGCCGGGACGCGGCTGATCCTCGTCGGCATCGGCGTTTCAGCCATGCTGGAAAGCTTCATCGCCTATATACTCTCCGTTGCGCCGGCATGGACATTGCAGGAGGCAATGCGCTGGCTGACCGGAAGCGTCAATGGCGCGAAAATCACGCAACTGCTGCCGCTCCTCATCGCGCTCATCCTTTTCGGCGGCCTGCTCCTCAGCCGTGCGCGTGATCTGGAAGCGTTGAGACTGGGGGACGACGCTGCCGCAGCGCTTGGTGTAAGGGTAGGGCGAACGCGCATCATCGTCATCATTGCTGCCGTGGGCATTATCGCCTTTGCAACGGCGGTGTCGGGTCCCATCGCGTTTGTCGCATTCCTCTCCGGGCCGATTGCGGCGCGCATTGTCGGCAGCAACGGCTCGCTGCTCCTTCCTGCGGCGCTGATTGGGGCGGCGCTGGTGCTGGTGGGCGATTATTGCGGCCAGTTCCTGTTGCCGGGCCGTTACCCGGTCGGCGTCATTACTGGCGCGCTCGGTGCGCCCTATCTGATTTACCTGATCGTGCGGGTCAACCGCAGCGGAGGCTCGTTATGACCGGCCACTCCCTTTCCGTGAACGGCCTGTCGGCCGGCTACGGCGAAAACCTCATCATCGACGGGCTGGATCTCACCGTTCCGCGCGGGAAGATCACCGTCATCGTCGGCGCCAATGCCTGCGGCAAGTCCACCCTGCTGCGCAGCATGTCGCGGCTCATTGCGCCGCGCGCCGGTCAGGTTCTGCTCGATGGAAAATCGATCCATCGTCTTCCCTCACGCGACCTCGCGCGGCGCATGGGCCTTTTGCCGCAATCGCCGATAGCGCCGGAGGGTATCGTGGTTGCCGATCTCGTCAGCCGTGGCCGGCACCCGCATCACGGCCTGTTCGCCCGCTGGTCGCGGCAGGACGACGAGGCCGTCGCCGCAGCCCTTGTCGCCACCGATACGGTGGAACTGGCCGAGCGGCCGGTGGATGAGCTTTCCGGCGGCCAGCGGCAACGCGTCTGGATCGCCATGGCGCTCGCTCAGCAGACAGACATATTGCTGCTGGATGAACCGACCACCTTCCTCGATATCAGCCACCAGGTCGAGGTGCTGGATCTTCTGACCGACCTCAACCACGCCCGCGAGACCACCATCGTCATGGTGCTGCACGACCTCAATCTCGCAGCCCGTTATGCCGATCATCTCGTCGCCATGAGGGACGGGAAGCTGCATGTGTTCGGCACGCCGGAAGAGGTGCTGACGGAAGAGAATGTCCGTCACGTCTTCGGCATCGAAAGCCGGGTCATCGAAGATCCGACCTCGGGCAAGCCGATGATGCTGCCGATAGGGCGGCATCGAACGGTGGCGGGGGTGGCAATAGGCGTATCTCTTTAAGATACGACCCTGTTGACTTTTGTGCGTATCTGTTTATGATACCAACATCACGAGGCCAGCAATGATCCGTTCCTTCAAAAACAAGCTGACCGCATCGATTGACGACGGATCTGTGAAGAAGGGCTTTCCCGACGATCTGGTACGCCGCGCCCAGCAGCTGCTCACGATCCTGGATGCGGCGACCACGGTAGAAGACCTTCGCTCACCGCCCGGCAATCGTTTGGAAAAGCTGTCCGGCGATCGTGAGGGCCAATATTCGATCCGGATCAACAAGCAGTGGCGCATCTGCTTCGTCTGGACGGAAGCAGGACCGGAAAGCGTGGAAATAACCGACTATCACTAGTCTGGAATTCTCATCGAGAGGCTCATGAAAAATCGGCCAAGGAGGGCCAGCGAGCATGACAATCAGCAAATCGCCTCCGATCCATCCGGGCGAAATCCTGCGGGAACTCTATCTTGAGCCGCTGGGGATGTCGGCTTACGCTCTTGCAAGGCACCTCAATATTCCGCGCACCCGCATAGAACGGATTGCGGGAGAGAAACTTGGTATCACCGCCGACACCGCCTTGCGCCTTGCAAAATTTTTCAAGACCACGCCGGAATATTGGCTGAACTTGCAGAACGCCTTTGACATTAAGGCGGCGGCTGCGAGGCTGGAAGCAGACCTTGCCAATATCAAAGAACTGGAAGCGGCCTAATTCTCAGCCGCCTGTCAGGTCACGGCCAGGCCGCATAAGATGGCGGCGGAACCTTCTGCATTCGCGTTGCCGTTCTCCTGAAACGGCCGGGAGACGTGCCCTCGTTGCGGGTGAAGAAGCGATTGAAGTAGCCGGGGTCCTGAAAGCCCAATCGGAATGCGATTTCAGCGACTTGCAGCGATGAGTTCACAAGAAGGTCGCGCGCTTCGGACAGCAGTTCCCGGTGAATATAGGCCTGCGGCGAAAGCCCCGTCGCCTTGCGCACCGCAAATCCCAGCCGTTCACGGTTGACGCCGAGTTGCCTCCCATAGTCTTCCACGCCCCATTGATCACGTTTGTGCTGGCTGACCAGCAGCACAAAACGCTCGGTGAGGCTGCCAGGCGTGGAGACGGCTGCGGCAATATCGGCGATGGCGTGCTGGCATATGCGAATGAGGGTGACGGAGAGGAGGCTGGTGATGATCGTGTCTGAACCGGTTGTCGCGCGGACATTTTCGCTGGCGATGGTCTCGAGATAACCCGCCAGTTCCTGCCGGTCCCTCTCCGCCGGCGTCTGCGTCAGAACACGTTGCAATATATTGCGAACAGCGCTTGCGCTCGTGCCGGTGGGCATCGCATGGGCAAGCCCGATTTCCGTCGTCTTAAGCAGCGATCCACGGCTTCCGGCATTCAGCCGTAGGCGGCCGTTAGGACCGATGGGCAGCCAGATCAGCCCTGGTGCCGGGACAGGCAGCGTCTTTTCACCCTGTATGATTTCCGCTTCCCCGGCGGACAGGAGAAGGAGATGGGCGCTATCCGATTCCAGCCGGAACTCGGATATGCGCAGCGTCGAGGCGAGGGTGCGTGCTGTGATCTCCACGCGATTGCCGGCGATCTGGCTGTGCAGCGGCATTCGACCTCCAAAAGTACAATAATGCGCTACATTAGTGCATTTTATATGCGGCTGTCATTGCTAAACTTCGATCAGCGCAGGGGAAAGGCTTGAGGAGAACGGCAACCCCGACAACGCGCTTTGGGAGGAACATCATGAATAGTCTGAAGCGCAGAACGCTGTTCTGCCTGCTCTCCAGTGCTGCCCTGTCGGCGGTATCTTTCGGTCACGCCAATGCGCAGGACCGCACCTCGGTGAAGATCGGTTATGCCGTCTCAAAAAGCGGCGCCAACGCCACGGGCGCCGGAATTACCACCATTCCCAATTACAAATTATGGGTGAAGGAGGTCAACGATGCCGGCGGCCTCACCCTGCCGGATGGCAAGCGCCTGCCGTTGGAAGTGGTCGAATATGACGACCGTTCCTCGGCCGAGGATGCGGTGCGGTTCACCGAGCGTCTGGCGAGCCAGGACAAGGTCGATTTCATTCTGCCGCCCTGGGGAACGGGCTTCAATCTGGCCGTCGCTCCGCTCTACGACCGTTTCGGTTATCCGCAGCTTGCGGTGACGGGCGTCACCGACAAGGCGCCCGATTTCGCGGCACGCTGGAAAAAGAGCTTCTGGATGCTCGGCGGCGGCCATGACTATGCCAATGCACTGGCCGATGTTTTGAAAGCCGCACGCGATGCCGGCCAGATCAACGACAAGGTCGCGGTGATTTCCGTGGCTGACGGTTTCGGCATCGATCTCATCAAGGCCGCGCGGCCGGCGCTGAAGGAAGCGGGTTTCACGCTTGCTTACGACAAGACCTATCCGGTCGGCACCTCGGATTTCGCAGCACTTGTGAACGAGGCGGCGGCGAGCGGCGCGGACAGCTTCATTGCCTTTTCCTATCCGCCCGACAGTTTCGCGGTGACGAAACAGGCGCAGACCGCGCGATTCAACCCGAAGGTTCTTTATGTCGGTGTCGGCGGTGCTTTTCCGATCTTCCCGAAGGTCTCCGATGGCAAGCAGGAAGGCGTGATCAGCATCGGCGGCGTCGATGGCAGCAGCGACAAGATCGAGGATTATTTCAAGCGCCACGAAGCCTTCATCGGCGCCAAGCCGGACAGCTGGGCAAGCGCCATCACCTATGCGAGCCTCGAAATGCTGGCCCAGTCCGTTCAACGTGTCGGCCTTGATAAGGCGGCGGTGGCAAATGAGCTTTCGACGGGAAGTTTCGAGACCGTCATCGGCCCGGTCAAGCTTGAAGACAACCAGCTTCGCCAGCTCTGGTGGGCGGGACAATGGCAGGGTGACCGTTTCGTGGCGATTGCGCCCGCAGACCGCCCGGGCGCAGCGAAGCCGGTCATTCCGAAGCCGCAATGGTGAGCCTTTGCCGGCCGGGGCCGTAAACCCCGGCCGGAAGGCTTCGGCCATGTTCCATACTGGAGACATTCCCTTGTTTTTATCCACCCTCATCTTCGGTTTGATGCTGGGAGGGACCTATGCGCTGATCGCGCTTGGACTTTCGCTGCAATATGGCATCGCCCGCATCATGAACCTTGCCTATGGCGAAGTGCTGATTGCGGCTGCTTTCATCACCTTCGTGCTGTTTTCCGCCTATGGCCTGTCGCCGCTCTGGTCGCTTTTCATCATCGTTCCGCTCGGTTACGCCCTGTCTTTCGTCATCTACCGGGTCATGATGCGGCCGCTGGTGCGCCGTTCGGGCGCGTCCGGCCGTCTGGAAGTCGATTCCATTCTGGCGACCTTCGGGCTGCTCTTCGTTATCCAGGGCATCATGCTCGTGGCGTTCGGCGGTAACTACCATTCCTATTCCTACCTCTCCGATGGCGTCGACGTCTTCGGCACGACAGTGGCGCTGAACCGGCTCTTGTCCTTCGGCCTGTCGATCGCAATCGGTGGCGGGCTTTATCTGGCGCTTACCCACAGCCGCTGGGGCCTCAACCTGCGGGCGGTCGCGCTGGCGCCCAAATCCGCGCCGCTGGTCGGCATCGATGTGAACCGCGTGGCCTCGATCGGTTTTGCGCTTGGCGGCGCACTCGCCGTGGCAGGCGGGGTGATGATCTCTATGTATCAGACTTTTTCCGCCTCCTATGGCGTTGTCTTCACCATGAAGGCGCTTGTCGTCGTCATCATGGGCGGTGTTGGCAATCTGCTCGGCGCGCTGGTTGCCGGCCTGATGCTTGGCCTCGTGGAGACCTTCGTGCTTGTTTATGTCGATCCCGGCCTCACGCTTGCCGCCACCTATCTGCTTTTCCTTGTGGTGCTGCTCTGGCGTCCGGAAGGCATCTTCGCAAGGAGGGGCAAATGATCCCGCTTCTCATCGGCCTTGCCGCAGCCGCGCTGCTGGCACTTTCCCCCTTCTTTTTCGATGCCTATGGCGTCGGTGTTATCATCGGCCTTCTCGGTTATGCGACGCTTGCCTCCGCCTGGGCGATGTTCTCCGGTCCGACGCGGTATATTTCGCTCGCCACCGTCGCGTTCTTCGGTGTCGGGGCCTATACGGTTGCGGTGCTGAGCGAAGTCTTACCATGGCCGCTCGTCTTCCTGAGTGCGGCCCTTGTCGGCGCGTCGCTGGCGCTCGTCGTCGGGCTGTCCACACTGCGCGTCGCCGGCATTTATTTCGTGATCTTTTCCTTCGGTCTTGCCGAACTCATCCGCCAGCTCATCACCTGGTACGAGGTGAATGTGACCGGCACGCTCGGCCGCTATATCTTCCTGCCGCTGGAGCCGCAGCATGTGCTCTGGCAATTGCTGGCGTTGGCTGTCATTACCCTCCTGCTGTCGACGCTCATCGACCGCAGCAAGCTCGGACTGGCGCTGAAGGCAATCGGCGACGACGAGGTTGTGGCCGCCCATGCCGGCATTAATCTCGCACGCACCAAGCTGACGCTTTTCGTGCTGTCGGCCACGATCATCACGCTTGTCGGTGCCATTCAGGCCCCGCGCTGGGTCTATATCGAGCCGGCCATCGTCTTCAATCCGCAGGTCTCGTTCCTCACCGTCATCATGGCACTGCTTGGTGGTGCCACACGACGCTGGGGACCGATCCTCGGTGCGGTGCCGCTTTTCCTGCTGTTCGAGTGGCTGGGTGCCAACTTTCCCAATCATTTTTCCATCATTCTCGGCGCTCTCTTCATCCTCATCGTGTTCGTGCTGCCGGATGGCGTGCTCGCGGCGCTCGAGAAGTTGCGCAAAAAGGAGAAAGCCGCATGAGCGCCGTTCTCGAAATCACCGATATCCGCAAGACCTTCGGCGGGCTGAAGGCGGTGGATGGCCTTGGTCTTACCATCGAGGCCGGCGAAGTCGTCGGGCTGCTTGGGCCGAACGGTTCCGGCAAGACGACGCTGATGAATCTCATCTCCGGGGCGTTGAAGCCGACCGAAGGGTCGATCCGGCTCAAAGGGCAGGAGATTGCGGGCAGACGGCCGGATGTGATTGCGCGCGCCGGCGTGGCGCGCACCTTCCAGCTCGTGCGGCTTTTGCCTTCGCTTTCCCTACTCGAAAACGTTGCCGTATCGGCCATGTTCGGCCCGCAACGGCTTTCGCGTCCCGAGGCGGAGAAGGTTGCGCGCGCCTGCCTTGAAAGGATTGGTCTTGCCGGGCGGGAGACGATGCCGGCTGGCGATCTCACCTATATTGACCAGAAACGCCTTGAACTGGCGCGTGCGCTGGCGGGTGAACCGAAGCTTCTGTTGCTGGATGAATGGCTCGCGGGCCTCAATCCCACCGAACTTCAGGAGGGAATAGCGCTGATCCGGCGGCTGGCATCGGAGGGTACGACGATCTTGCTGGTGGAACATATCATGGCCGCCGTGCGCGCCCTTTGCTCGCGCTCGGTGGTCATGGCGGCCGGTCGCAAGATTGCCGACGGGCCGACGGCAAGGGTGCTTGACGATCCGCACGTCATTTCCGCCTATCTGGGAGCGGCACATGCTTGAAATAGACGCACTGACAATCCGCTACGGCAAACATCTCGCGGTTGACGGCATATCGCTAAATGTCGCCAAGGGCGAAACGGTGGTGCTGCTCGGTGCCAATGGAGCCGGCAAGTCGTCACTGCTGAAGGCGGTCGGCGGCCTGGTTGCGGCAGCCGCCGGCGATGTGCGCGTCAATGGCGAGTCGCTTGCCGAGGTTCCCGCCCATCAGATCGTGGAGCGGGGTGTAGCGCTGGTGCCGGAGGGGCGCGGAATTTTCGCGGCGTTGACGGTGGAAGACAATCTCCGTCTCGGAGCCAATCCGCGCCATGCCCGTTCAGCGGAAAAGACGACAAGAGAGCATATTTTTTCGCTGTTTCCGCGGCTTGCGGAGCGGCGGCAGCAGCTTGCCGGCACCATGTCCGGCGGCGAGCAGCAGATGGTCGCCATCGGCCGCGCGTTGATGTCGGCACCAGATTATCTGCTGCTGGATGAACCGAGCCTTGGTCTTGCGCCCATCGTTACACAGGAACTTTTTGCCGCTTTGGCGGAGATCAAGAAAAGCGGCCTTTCCATTCTGCTCGTAGAGCAGAATGTGCGCGAAAGCCTCGCGCTTGCCGATCGCGGTTATTTGCTGGAAGCAGGGCGGATTGTCGGGGCAGGCACGGCTGAAGCCCTGTCCGCCGATCCCGCCGTGCAACGGGCGTTTCTTGGCGGCACCACCGCCGCCATTGTCTGAATTCAGGAGGAAGATCATGCAGACTGTCAATCTTTTCATCGGTGGCGACCATTGCCCGGCCACAAGCGGCAAGCGCTTCGAACGCAGCAACCCCATTACCGGCGACGTGGCGACGAGTGCTGCGGCGGCAACGGTGGAGGACGCTACCCGTGCGGCCGATGCCGCGGCGGCCGCTTTCCCGGTCTGGTCGGCAACGCCGCCCGGTGAACGCCGTCGCCTGCTTCTGGCCGCTGCGCAGGCGCTTCTGGCCGCAGGGCCCGATATTACCCAGGCGATGAAGGAAGAGATCGGCGCAACCGACGCCTGGGCCGGTTTCAACGTCAAACTGGCAAGCGATATGCTGGTGGAGGCCGCAAGCCTCACCACCCAGATCAAGGGCGAGATCATTCCGTCCAACCGTCCGGGAACCATGGCGATGGCGCTGCGCCAGCCGGCGGGCGTTGTGCTGTCCATCGCGCCGTGGAACGCGCCGATTATTCTCGGCGTGCGCTCCATCGCCACGCCGCTTGCCTGCGGCAATACGGTGGTGATGAAGACCTCGGAACTCTGCCCACGCACCCATGCGCTGATCATTGAGGCGGTCGCTTCCGCCGGTCTGCCCAAGGGTGTGCTCAACGCCGTCTCCAACGCGCCGGAAGATGCCGCAAAGATCGTCGATACGCTGATCGCACACCCCGCCGTCAGACGCGTGAATTTCACCGGCTCGACCCGTGTCGGCCGGGTGATTGCCGAAACGGCCGGCCGTTACCTGAAACCCGCTCTGCTGGAGCTTGGCGGCAAGGCGCCGTTCATTGTGCTTGACGATGCCGATATCGACGCGGCTGTCGCGGCCGCCGCTTTCGGCGCATACATGAACCAGGGCCAGATCTGCATGTCGACGGAACGCATCATCGTGCTCGACAGCGTCGCCGATACATTTGTGGAGGCCTTCGCGAAAAAAGCCTCGAGCCTCACGGCTGGCGATCCGCGTGAGGGCAAAACACCGCTCGGCTCGCTGGTCAGCGCCGAAGCAACCTCGCGCATTCGGGCGCTGGTGGATGACGCCGTCTCCAAGGGTGCACGGCAGGTCGCCGGTGGCGGCGGCAACGGCACGATGCTGGATGCGATTGCCGTCGATGGCGTCACCCCCGCCATGCGGCTATATTCGGAGGAAAGTTTCGGTCCGGTCGTTTCCATCATCAGGGCCGGCAGCATCGATGAGGCGGTAAGCATTGCCAATGAAACCGAGTTCGGCCTCTCCGCTGCGATTTTCGGTAGGGATCAGGCACGGGCGCTGTCCATTGCCGCCCGTATAGAAAGCGGCATATGCCACATCAACGGTCCAACCGTTCACGATGAAGCGCAGATGCCCTTCGGCGGGGTTAAGGCCTCCGGCTACGGCCGCTTCGGCGGCACGGCGGGCATTGCGGAATTCACAGAGCTACGCTGGGTCACGTTGCAGGACGGACCGCTGCATTATCCGATCTGAACAGGAAACGGTACAAGCTGGCGGGCGGCGTTACCGCCGCTCGTCGATCAGCCAGTCGGTGAGTTTTCTCACCGCGGTGTCGCTGCTTTTCGGTCGCATCAGCCAGTAGCCGCGCCCCGGTGCATCGAGGCTTGGGCCTGCCGTCACCAGCACGCCGGCCTGAAGCAACGGATCGACCAGTCCGGCCCAGCCGAGCGCGAAACCCTGCTCGCCAATGGTTGCCTGCACCACCATGGTGTAATTGTTGAAGCTGATGTCGCCGCCATCGTGGTCGGCCGGTCTCTGCACGCCGAAATGCTTGAAGTAGGAAGGCCAGTCGAACCAGTGCGCTTGCGAGGTGTTTTCGAGGTGAATGAGCTTCCGTCGCGAAAAATCCGCAACGGTTGCGGATGCCGGTGTCTCGGCCAGCAGGGCGGGCGAGCAGACCGGCGTGACCTTTTCCGAAAGCAGCAGCACCGCACCGTCGCCGGCCTCCTGCCGCGTGCCGAAAATGATCATCACGTCGCTATCGTGCTTGCCCTGGCCCAGCGGATCCTGCGTGGCGACGATCTGGATATTGATATCCGGATTGAGCGTTCGAAAGCCATGCATGCGCGGGATGAGCCATAAGGAAGAAAAGGCATAGTCCGTATGCAGGCGGATGGTCTGCCGTTCCTCCGTCCGGCGAAGCTGTTGTGCGAGAAGGTCGATGGCGTCGACATTGCGTGAAACAATCTCGAATAGTTTTTGTCCCTCGGCCGTTAGTTCGATGCCGCGATGTCTGCGCTGCACGAGCGCTACGCCCAGTTCCTCCTCCAGGCGGCGAATCTGATAGCTTACGGCCGGTTGCGTCAGCCGCAGGGATGCCGCCGCCGCCGTCAGGCTGCCGCGGCGGGCAACCTCGGTGAAAATGCGCATCCATCCCAGATCGAGCGGCCGGTCTGACATTAAAATTCCTTATATCAACCATCGAAAAATACCCGCTTCACAGGCAAAAGCAACGTGGTGTTCAATAAACTGGATTGATAAAAGGGGAGCCGCAATGAAAACCATTTCTCATCTGCATCGCATCGCCGCCGGTCTCATTCTGTCGGTGGCAGCCTTCTCCACCCCGCTTCAGGCGGCCGATGACGCGGCCTGCAAGACCATCCGCCTCAGCGATCCCGGCTGGACCGACATCACTGCGACGAATGGCGTTGCTTCCGTCTTGCTCGATGCCTTGGGTTATGAGGCCGACGTCAAGACACTGTCAGTGCCGATAGGCTATCAGGCGATGAAGAACGGCGAGATCGACGTTTTTCTTGGCAACTGGATGCCGGCGCAGAAATCCTTCGTGGATGATCTTGATGCCGCCAAGGCGGCCGAGGTGATGACGAAGAACCTCGAAGGCGCCAAGTTCACGCTGGCGGTGCCGGCCTATATGGCGGAAAAGGGCGTGAAGGATTTCGCCGATCTCGCCAAACACGCCGATGAGTTCGAAAGCAAGATTTACGGCATCGAGCCGGGCGCGCCGGCCAACCAGAATATCCAGAAGATCATCGACGCCAATGATTTCGGCCTGAAAGGCTGGCAACTCGTCGAATCCGGCGAACAGGCCATGCTGGCGCAGGTGGAACGGGCAGGCAGGGACAAGAAGGCCGTGGTCTTCCTCGCCTGGGCGCCGCATCCGATGAACGAGAAGATCGATATCGCCTATCTCTCCGGCGGTGACGCCTATTTCGGCCCGAATTTCGGCGGCGCGGAAGTCTACACGCTCGCCCGCACCGGCTGGCCGCAGCAATGCCCGAATGCGGCGACGCTGTTCAAGAACCTCAAATTCGATATTGGCATGGAAAACAGCCTGATGGGTTCCATCCTCGGCGGCGAAGATTCCAAGGCCGCGGCGACGGCCTGGCTGAAGGCCAATCCCAAATCGCTGGATGGCTGGCTGCAGGGTGTCACCACGCTGGATGGCAAGCCGGGTGCGGACGCCGTCAAAGGCAAGCTTGGCCTCTAAAATCGGAAAGTGGAAATGCCGCGTCCCAATATTCTGATCCTGATGGCCGACCAATTCAACGGGACGTTTTTTCCCGATGGCCCGGCCGATTTTCTCCACGCACCACATCTCAAAACATTGGCGAAGCGCTCTGTCCGCTTTGCCAATACCTATACGGCAAGTCCGCTCTGCGCGCCGGCGCGCGCCTCCTTCATGTCCGGGCAGTTGCCAAGCCGGACACGGGTCTATGACAATGCCGCCGAATTCGCTTCCGATATTCCGACCTATGCGCATCACCTGCGGGCGGCGGGTTACTACACCGGTCTTTCGGGAAAGATGCATTTCGTCGGCCCGGACCAGCTGCATGGCTTCGAGGAGCGCCTGACGACGGATATCTATCCGGCTGATTTCGGCTGGACGCCTGATTATACCAAGCCGGGCGAGCGGATCGACTGGTGGTATCACAATCTCGGTTCGGTGACCGGCGCTGGTGTCGCCGAAATCACCAACCAGATGGAATATGATGACGAGGTGGCCTACAACGCCACCCGCAAGCTTTACGACCTGTCGCGCCGCCTCGATGAGCGGCCGTGGTGCCTGACTGTCAGCTTCACCCATCCGCACGATCCCTATGTGGCGCGGCGCAAGTTCTGGGATCTATACGAGGACTGCCCGGCGCTCGATCCGCAGTCGCAGGCGATTGCCTTCGAGGAGCAGGACCCGCATTCGAAGCGGCTGCTGGAAGCCTGCGATCATGGGGCATTCGAGATCACAGGCGAGCAGATACGCCGGGCACGGCGCGGTTATTTCGCCAATATCTCCTATATCGACGAGAAGATTGGCGAAATCCTCGACGTGTTGAAAGCGACACGGATGGAGGAGGACACCATCATTCTCTTCCTGTCGGACCATGGCGATATGCTGGGCGAGCGTGGCCTGTGGTTCAAGATGTGTTTCTTCGAAGGCTCCGCCCGTGTGCCGCTGATGATCGCCGCACCAGGCTGGCAGCCGGCTTTGATCGACACGCCGGTCTCGACACTCGATGTCACGCCAACGCTGTGCGGGCTGGCGGGTCTCGATATCACTTCGCTCAAACGCTGGACGGATGGCGAGGATCTGGCGGCGCTTGCCAAGGGAACCGGCGGGCGTGGCCCGGTGCCGATGGAATATGCCGCCGAAGGCGCGATAGCACCGCTCGTTACCCTTCGCGATGGGCGCTACAAGCTGTCGGTTTGCGAAGCCGATCCGCCGCTGCTTTACGATCTTGAGGCTGATCCGGAAGAGCGCACGAACCTTGCCGGCGATCCGGCTTTCACCGATGTGCTTTCATCGCTTTCCGCCGAGATTGGTCGGCGCTGGCAATTGCCGGTCTTCGACGCTGCCGTTCGCGAAAGTCAGGCGCGGCGCTGGGTGGTCTACAAGGCGTTGCGCAACGGGGCTTATTATCCATGGGATTACCAGCCCCTGCAGAAAGCCTCGGAACGCTACATGCGCAACCACATGGACCTCAACGTGCTGGAGGAAAACCAGCGTTTTCCGCGGGGAGAGTGAAACAGGCGGGATGCCTCAAGCGGCGGCCGTCTCCCTTGGTGCGCCGCCTGCCGCCTGCACGGCAAGGCTGCCCGCAGCGACCCCGGCTTTGAGGCATCGCTGTTCGTCCTGTCCCTCAAGCCACGCATCGAGAAAACCGGCATTAAAGGCGTCGCCTGCGCCGGTCGTATCGATAACCGGGACTTTCTGGGCCGCTACATGCCGCAGCCCCCTCTGAGAGGAAACCCACGCCCCCTGCGCGCCACCTTTCAAAGCCACGACGGGAAACGCCTCTGATAAAGCGCGGATCGCGATTTCCGGGTCAGAATGACCAGTGATTGCTTCGGCCTCTTCGAGATTCGGCAAAAAAACGTCGACGCCGGCACAGGCCTGGAGCAGGCCCTTGTCATAGATCAGCGAAGCATCCCAGCTTGGGTCGAGCGAAACGGACAATCCGCTTGCCTTGGCGCGGGAGACCAGGTCGGGCATCTCATGCAGAGTGGCGAATTCGGCGATGTGCAGATGCCGGGCGTTTTCCCACGCAAAGGCGGCATCCAGCGTCGAAGGCTGGGCGGCACCGGCGCGTCGCGTCAAAAATGCCCGGTCCTGACCAACCACTGTCGCCACCGTGACTTGCGGTCCGGCATCTGCTGAATGTTCCAAAAACTGCAGGTCGACGCCGCTTCGCGCCATTTTCTCACCGATATCTCGCGAAAATGTGTCGGTGCCGAGCCTTGCCAGCAGCGCAACGGGTCGGCCGATATGGGCGAAATGCGCGGCGGCAATGAAAGCTCCGCCGCCGGCGGCAATTTCCATGTCGCGGGCAAACAGTTCCCGGCCGAGCACCGGCAATTCGTCAAGCCCGGTGAAAATGAGGTCGCAATAGATCCGGCCGACGCTGATGACGGCAGTTTTTTCCGTTGTCATCATGCGCGGCCCAGAAGCTTTTCCGTCTTGGCGTCGAAAAGATAAAGCGAACCTCGCTCCGCCTGGCATTGCAGCCGGCTGCCGACGGCCGGAATGGTTTTGCTTCGCGCAGTGGCGATCACCGAACTGGTGTCGGTGTCCAGATGAACAAGCGTCTCCGGCCCGAGCGGCTCGACCGCCGTTACCGTTCCCTCAAGCGTGAACGTTGCCTGAGCAGCACCGTTCTCGCCGACCAGCAGATCATGCGGCCTGACGCCGATCAGAAGGTCTCCCGTGGCCGAGGGCGCAACGCTGTCACCGGCGCTGGTTCCGCGCAGGAGGTTCATCGAGGGGCTGCCTATGAAGCGTGCGGTAAAGATGTCGACGGGTGTTTCGTAAAGTTCCGTCGGCGTGCCGACCTGCAATATATGGCCGTCCTTCATCACCACGATACGATCCGCCATGGTCATGGCTTCCACCTGATCATGGGTGACGTAGACGGTTGTCGTCTTAAGACGTTGGTGCAAGCGTTTGATTTCAATGCGCATCTGTGATCTCAACTGCGCGTCTAGATTGGAGAGCGGCTCATCGAAAAGAAAGGCAGCAGGATCGCGCACCATGGCGCGGCCGATGGCGACGCGCTGCCGCTGGCCGCCCGACAAAGCGGCAGGACGGCGGTCGAGCAGGGCCTCAAGCCCCAGCACCCGGCCGGCCTCTTCGATGCGGCGGTTCTTTTCCGCCCTGTCGAGCTTTGAGGTATAAAGTCCGAAACCGATATTCTGGCGAACCGTCATATGCGGGTAGATCGCATAATTCTGAAAGACCATGGCGATGTTGCGCTGCTTCGGTTCTTTCTCGTTGACGACGTTTCCGGCGATTTTCAGCGTGCCGTCGGAAATTTCCTCCAGACCCGCGATCATTCTAAGGGTGGTGGATTTTCCGCAGCCGGAGGGGCCGACAAAAACGACGAACTCGCCGTCTTCAATGGCAAGGTCTATGCCCTTGACCGCCTCCACCTTGCCGTAGCGCTTCACGAGTTGATTGAGTTCGATTGTCGCCATTATCGCGCTCCCGTCAGGGCGGTGAATTTCTCTGCCAGTTCGGCGGCTTTCGCCGCTTCGTGATCGGCGAAACGCCGTGCTTCCGCCGCAAAAGCGCCGAGCCTGTCGCGGTATGCCGCAATCGCTTCCCGCATGGGTTCAGGCGCCGGGCCGCCGAAGCGGCTGCGCACGGCGACAAAGTGTTCCGGCGAGACGATCTGCTTGAATTTTTCCTCGTCGATGCCGGTATCGCGTCCTGCCAGTTCCCGAAACGCCTTTAGGAACGGCTGGTAACCCTCATTCGGCAGATCGCCCTTCAGCGCGACGACGCTCTTGGCAACAGTCGCGGCAATTTCATGCGCCTGACGGAATGACAGGTCTTCGATGCGGACAAGTGAATCCGCCAGTTCGGTGATGGTGATGCAGGAGCGGCGAATATTCTGGTCGACCCTTTCAGGATCGATGCTGATCTGGCCAACGAGGCTGGCGAGAAGATCGAGTACCCGGCTGGCAGAAGTGAAGGCTTCATAACCCATACCCTGCGTCTCGCCCTCGCTGTCATTCATGTCGGTGAAGGGCGTGTTGTGCATTACATCCAGCACCGTGCGTGCCCGGCCGAATGTCTGGCTGGCGAGGTGGCGCAGATGTTCGATCGGCACCGGGTTGCGTTTCTGCGGCATGATCGAGGAAATCTGCACCAGCGAATTCGGTACATAGATCTGGCCGACCTCAAAACTCGTCCAGAACTGGAAATCCTGAATAAGCCGGCCGAGATGCAGGAACATCAGTTCGATGGCGCCATAGGTCGCTGTTGTATAATCCACGGCGGCGATGCAGGAATAGGAATTGCGTAAGGGCGCGGCAAACCCCAGCAATTCGGCAACCCGCGCCCGGTCGATGGGAAAGCCCGAGGTGGTGATGGCGGCGGCGCCCATCGGCGACAGATCGACGATGCGTCGCGCTTCGGCAAAACGCTCGATATCCCGGATCAGCACTTCGATGGCGGCGGAAAGGTAGTGGCCGAAGGTGGTGGGCTGGGCCGGCTGACCATGCGTATAGGCCACGATCAGGGTGGATTGATTGCGCTCGGCGGCATCGATCAGCGCTTTTAAGAGAACGCGCGCCTTGGCGGTGAGCGTGTCGATCTTGTCCTTGAGGCCGATCTTGAACAGCGTGTGATCGATATCGTTGCGTGAACGCGCCGTGTGAAGGCGCCCGGCTACATCGACGCCGATGCGGGCTTTCAGCTCCTTCTCGATCAGGAAGAAGAAATCCTCGACTTCGCCGGTATAGACCAGCTCCGATGGCTCGATGGTCCTGTCAATATCCTCAAGCGCGCCGGCGATCTTCGCCGCTGTTTCGGCATCGAGAATGCCGGTTTCGCGCAGCATGACCAGATGGGCGCGGTCGATGCGGCGGAAGCCGTCAACATGGTGGTTCTTGGCGCCGTCGAACAGCGGGCGCAGCACGGTTTCCTTGTAGACAGGGTCGGGAAACTTGCTGGTGTCGGACAGGCGCGGGTTCATATCGGCCATGATATTATCCTTTCAGACCCGCCAGCATCACACCGCGAACGATGTAGCGTTGCAGGACGATGAAGACGATGAGGGTGGGGATGGTCGCAATGGCGGCGCCCGTCATGATCATTTCCCACTGGATTTGCTGTTCCACGGCAAAGCTCGAAAGACCGACCGGCAGCGTGTAAAGCTCCTTGCTTGTCGTGACGATCAGTGGCCAGAAGAAGGCTGTCCAATTGCCGAGGAAGGTGAAGATCGCGAGTGCGGAGAGCGCCGGTGTGACGAGCGGCAGGGCGACTTTCCACCAGATCTGGAATTCGTTGAGCCCGTCGACGCGCGCGGCCTCGATGAAGTCGTTCGGAACCGTCTCGAAGAACTGCTTCATCAGAAAGGTGCCGAAGGCCGTCATCATGCCAGGGAACATGATGCCCCAGTAGCTGTCGAGCCAGCCGAGCTGACTGGACATCAGATACCAGGGAATGACGAGCATTTCGGTCGGTATCATCAGCGTCGAGAGGATTGCCAGGAAGATGAAATAACGACCGCGGAACTCGAATTTCGCCAGCGTGTAGCCGACAAGACTGTCAAAGAAGCAGTTGGACACGGTAACGATGACCGCAACCAGCATGGAGTTGAAGAACCAGCGCAGGAAACGGCCATCGGCCATGACGGTGATGTAGTTTGCAAGTGTGGGTGCTGCCGGAATGAGACGTAGATCGTAAACCTGATCCGCCGTCTTGAACGAGGTCGAAAACATGAAGAGCAGCGGCGAGATCATGATCAGGCCGCCGATGAACAGCAGCGTCCAGGTGACGATGCGGCCGGGGCGGATGCGGGCGTGGGAGAGTGGCGGCGCTTCGCTCATTTCTTTTCCCTCAGGACCCAGAGCTGGACCAGCGATACGACAAGAAGAATGGTGAATAGGACGACCGTCTGTGCTGCGGCATAACCCATGGCATAGGAATTGAACGCGGTCTGGTAGATCATCAGCACCAGCGGCTTGGTTGAACCGAGCGGGCCGCCCGGATCATTGGTGGTCATGTTGTAGACCTGGTCGAAGATGCGAAGGAAGCCGATGGAGGAAAACACCACGAGGAAAACGGTGGTTGGTTTCAGAAGCGGCAGCGTGATCTTGCGCAGGATCGCCCATTCACCCAACCCGTCGATACGCGCGGCTTCATAGAATGTCGTGGGAATCGCACGCAGGCCGGCCATGAAGATGATGATCTGGAAGCCGAGCCCCGCCCAGATAGCTGTCACCATGACCGAATAAAGCGCCTGATCGGTGGAGCGGATAAAGGGCTGCTGGGGAATGCCGATCATGCCGAACACGTCGTTGATGATGCCGATGGGCGGCGGCTGATAGAACCAGCGCCAGACCCAGGCCATGGCCGCTGCAGTCGTCAGATAGGGCAGGAAATACAGCGCGCGAATGAAACCATGCAGAATGCGCACCCGGTCGAGATAAAAGGCGATGACGAAAGCAAGGACGAGACTGATCGGCGTGCCGACGATGAGATAGGTGAAGGTGTTTTTGAACACCTTCCAGAATTGCGGATCCTTGAACAGCTTGACGTAATTGGCGGCGCCGATGAACTTTGCTGGCCTGAGCAAGTCCCAGTTGGTGAAGGACAGATAGAAGGCCTGCAGCGTCGGGTAAAAACGGATGACGCTGTAAAACAGGATCGGGATCGCCAGAAAGCTCCAGATCCACAAAAGCCGTTTCGTGCGCATGGAAAAGCGATCTCCGAAGGAGCCGCCGGGGCGGCCGGATGCCGCCCCCTGTTGATCTATCGCTGTCATTGTTGGACCTGCGGTTTTCAGGGTTTCGCCGCGTCGATGATTTCCTGCTCGGCCTCGGCGGCCTGCTTGATGGAGTCCTCAACCGACTGGCCCTCGAGGAGGACACGGTTTGTCATGTCGATGGCGTTTTGCCGCTGGGCTGCCTCATCCATGAACAGCGTCGTATGGGCATATTCCAGACCCTTCAGGAACGGCGCGTAGATCGGGTCCTTCAGGTTTTCTTCGGTCAGCGCTGCGGAGCGCCGCGCCGGCAACTCGCCCACCGTCTTCAGCCAGATCGCCATGGCTTCCGGGGAAGAGATATAGGCAAGGAACTTCTTGGAGGCCTCAAGCTCTTCACCCGTGGTCTTGGCGCTGATGCCGTTGGCGAAGTAGCTCGCATAGTTGGAGCGGATATTCTTGTCATTGGTGGGAAGCTCGGTCACGCCCCACTCGAAATCCTTGATGGTGCGGAACGAGCCGAGCCGGAAGGTGCCGTCGATGGTCATGCCCGCCTTGCCGGCGCGGAAGGCGGCCTGGCCCTCATCCATGAAGCCCACCTGGCCGATCTTCTTTTCAAGCTGCAGGCTGGTATAGAATTTCAGGGCCTGAATGCCCGGCTCGCTATTATAGGCGACCTTCTGGTCGTTGTCGGTATAGGGCTCGCCGCCATATTGGCGGATGAGGACTTCACGCCACCACTGATGGTCCTGTCCACCCATGTCGAGCGTGGAACCGGCAACGGTGAGGTTTCCGGCAGCATCATGCTTGGCGATCTTTTCCGCGGCGGCGACGAATTCATCGAGCGTCTTCGGTGGATTGGCGGGATCGAGACCGGCTTCGGTGAAGAGCTTCTTGTTGTAGAACAGCGCCAGCGAACGAACCGCTGTCGGCAGGCCATAATAGTCGTCGCCGCGTTTCATGGCGCTGACGATGGGGAAAAATTCGCTTTCGATCTTGTCATGCGGGAAGGTATCGGCCGGCAGTGGCTGCAAAATGCCGCCGGCTGCGAACTTGTCGAGCCAGCCGTAAAACAGCTGCATCACGTCCGGGCCATTGCCGGACATGTTGGCGGCGATCACGCGCGTTTGGTAATCGGCGTAAGGAAAGGTCACCTGCTTGACGGTGATATCAGGATTGGCCTTCTGGAATTCCGCGATCAGCTCGTCCATGGCTTTCACACGGGTGTCGAAGACATATTGCCAATATTCGATTTCCACCGCCTGCGCGGCGTTGAATGCAAATGTGCTGAAACCGGCGACCAAGCCGGCGAACAGAGTTGCCCTGCGCATGTAAGCCTCCTTTTCCTCCGTCCGGTCTTCCGGATGCGGAGCGATCGTTCCCTTTATTCGCGCTTTCGCGCGCGCTCATCGATTCGCCGGCCGCGGAGTTTCCTCTTCCGCCCCATGCAAACCTGACCCCCGGTCGCCCTCTACGGTTCTCTGAAGGCGTCCGTTTGTCAATAAGATAATTTACTTGAATTATTATATTGCGCTTATCCTCAATTCGACGCTATGAATTTTCCAACAGACGGGAAGTTGAAGAGATGACGGTGCACACGGTGGACGCTTATCCCGTAGCAATCGGAAAAAATCCCGAGCGAAGCCGGGAGCACAACAGGCGAGTCGTTCTCGACCTCGTCCGGCGGCATGGCTCACTCGGTCGCGCCCAGATTGCCAAGATTACCCATCTTACCCCGCAGGCGGTTGCCAATATCGTCGACGAGCTGGTTGGCGAGGAATTGCTCAAGGAACTCGGCCGTCGTCGCACCGGCAGGGGCCAGCCGCCGATCCAGTTCGCGGTCAATCCGGATGGCGGGGCGACCATCGGCGTGGAAATTGCCGCCGACCATATGGTCACGGTCGGTCTCGATCTTGCCGGCGTGTTGCGTACCCATCGTGTTACACCCCTCAAGGACACTACGCCGGACGCCATATTGAAGACTTTTGCCGCCGAGCACGCTGCCGTTGCGAAAAATCTCGGCCGCAGGCTGCTTGGCACCGGGGTTGTCATGCCCGGTCCTTTCGAGATCGATGGCATGACGTCCGTCGGGCCGACGACGCTTTCCGGCTGGGGCGGCATCGATGCCCGGCAGATGCTGGGGGAAGCCTGCGGTCAGCCGGTCGTGGTCGAAAACGATGCGACGGCCGCCGCTGTCGGCGAACGGCTGTTCGGTGCGGGCCTGGCCATCCCGAATTTCTGCATGATCTATTTCGGCGTCGGTATCGGCCTCGGCATCATTCAGGATGGTTCACCCTATCGCGGCGCATTCGGAAATGCCGGCGAAATCGGCCACGTGACCGTCTCGCCAAAGGGAAGGCCTTGCCCCTCCTGCGGGCAGAGAGGGTGCCTCGAAGCCTATGCCTCGGTTTACGTGCTGAAGGAAAAACTTGTCTGCGCCGGTGTCGCGGATACGGAGCTTGACGATCTGGAAGCCCTGTTCAAAGCGGGCAATCCGGTGGTGATGGAATGGATCGAGGATGCCGCCGCCCATCTGGCGCCCATGGTTGCGATGCTCGAGAATATTCTCGATCCGCAGACTGTCATTCTCGGCGGTGCGCTGCCTGAGATCGTCATCAGTGAAGTCATTGTGCGGATGGGCACTTTGCCAACCTCGGTCGCAAGCCGGCGACAGCGGGAACTGCCGCGTGTCATGCACGGCAAATCCGGACAGTTGACGGCGGCACTCGGTGCGGCCGCCTTGCCGCTGTTCGACATCGTCACACCAAAACTCGAGACATCCACGGGAGCTGCAACGCAGGCACCCGGTTGAAATTTGGAGGAGACCGCCCATGCTTAACCCTCGGGAGCGCATCGAACGGCAGATGGCCGATCCGTGGCTTGTCCGCCTGCACCGCAAGCTGAGCGCGTTGAAATCCACCGTGACCGTCATGCACACCGGCGCGCATCCCGACGACGAGCAGAACGGACTTCTGGCCTATTTTCGCATGAAACTCGGTATGCGGATCATCATCGCCTGCTCCACACGCGGCGAGGGCGGGCAGAATGCGCTGGGGCCGGAAAGGCTGGGCGCGCTTGGCGTCATCCGGTCGCGGGAGCTGGAGGAGGCCGCCCGTGTCATCGATGCGGACATCAGCTGGCTCGGCCATGGCCCGGCGGATATCATTCACGACTTCGGTTTTTCCAAGGATGGCGACCAGACCTTTAACCGCTGGGGGCAGCAACGCATCGTCGAGCGGCTGGTGCGCGCCTACCGCAAGGAGCGCCCGGATATCGTCATCCCGACCTTTCTCGATGTGCCGGGACAGCATGGGCACCACCGCGCCATGACGCGGGCGGCAAAGAGCGCCATCGCGCTGGCGGCCGATCCTGCCGCCTATCCCGAGCATTTTGCCGAGGGGCTGAAACCTTGGCAGGTGGCCAAATATTACCTCCCCGCATGGTCTGGCGGTGGCGACACCTATGATGACGAAGTGCCGCCGCCGGAGACGACGCTGATAGTCAATGCTCCGGGCAAGGAGGCGGCCACCGGTGCGCAATATGACCGCATCGGCGAATGGTCGCGTTATTATCATGCCTCACAGGGAATGGGTCATTGGCCGAAACGGGCGCAGGAGGTCTGGCCGCTGCATCTGGAGCTCTCGGATGCCGTCGGCGGCGAGGAAAGCTCGATCCTCGACAGGCTTCCGTCTTCACTCACCGACCTTGCGACTTTTCCGGGGCTGGATGCCGAACTGGCAAAGGCGCTGGTCAAGGCCGAACAGGCAATAAGCCAAGCAATCGCGGCCTTTCCCGACAGGCGGAATATCACGGCGTCGCTTCTTGCTGCGGCGGCTCTTTTGCAGACGGTAGATGAAGCCGCAGCTGCGGATTTCAAGGAGCTGCACGGGCATCGGATCGCACGCAAGCGGGTGCAGGTCGACGCCGCTATCCTGACGGCGCTCGATGTTTTCGAGCGGGCCTATGCCGAGCCGGGGGAGATCGTTGCGGGTGGAACGTCGGTTCTTTCCGTGGAGCTTTCAGACAAGGCGGGCGAATTTGACGTCGAGGTCACGCCGGTCCTTCCAGCGGGTGTCTCGTCGTCCGTTCAGTCGCGTGGCAGGACGCTGGTCTTTTCGCTTGCCGCCGATCGGGATGCCGCTGTTTCCGGGCTTTATCAGCCCGACTGGAAAGCCCTGGGCGGCAATGGCCATGCCTTTGTGCTGCTTTCCGCAACGGTTGAAGGCAGAAAGGTCTCGGCCGCCTTCGATCTGGAGGAGCCGTTTTTCGTAACGCCCGCGCAGTCGCTGACGATTGCGCCCGATGCCCTTTTGGTTCCGCTTGGAAAGGGGCAGGATGCCCATGTCTTTCAGGCGCATGTGAAGGGCGCCGATGCGCCTCTGTCGTTCAGGACTACGGGCGGCTGGAACCTGCGCAGAAACGGCGGCGACTGGATTGCGGAACGCACTGGCGATGCGACGGCAGGCCTTGCCAGAATAGAAGCGCTTGTCGGTTCGCAACCCGCTTTCCAGATCACGCCCATCGCTTATCCGCACATCGGCAGGGCAAGGTTTCTGGCGCCGTCCGTTTTGAATATCCTGTCGCTGGACCTCAAACTGCCCGAGGGCGCACACGTCGGTTATGTCGGCGGCGGCGCCGACAGGGTGGGTCTTTGGCTTTCGCGCATGGGTCTTAATGTTTCCGAACTCGATGCTCAGGCGCTTGGCGGCGACCTGTCATCTTTTACGACGATCGTTATCGGCATCTTCGCCTTCGGAATCCGCAAGGACCTGGCCGCTGCAACGGAAAAGCTTCATCGTTTCGTTGAAGGCGGCGGCCATCTCGTCACGCTCTATCACCGGCCGACCGATGGATGGGATCCGGAGACGACGCCTGTGAGACGGCTTGAGATCGGCAGGCCTTCCTTGCGCTGGCGTGTAACCGACCCGCAGGCGGAGGTAACGGTGCTGGCGCCCGAACATCCGCTGCTTGCCGGCCCCAACAGGATCAATGCCGCCGACTGGGCGGGGTGGGACAAGGAACGCGGGCTTTATTTCGCCGCGCGCTGGGATGATGTCTACGAGCCATTACTCGCCATGCATGATGTCGATGAGCAGCCGCTCAAGGGCGCGCTGGTCTCCGGTATCATAGGCAAGGGCCGTCACACCCATACCAGCCTTGTTTTGCATCACCAGATGGACAAGCTTGTGCCCGGGGCCTTCCGCCTTATGGCCAATCTTGTGCAGCCGGCGTGAATGGCGACGGCCAAAGCGAAGAACAGGAAACCCCGCGCGAAACGGATACGCGCGCGGGCATAGGATGGCTGTTGCTGGATATGACCCTTGTTGCGGGCGGAATGACCGCGCTCGTCAAGGCGCAGGGCGTCACCTATCCCGCTTTCCAGCTTGTCTTTATCAGGGCGATGATCGGTCTGATGTTCATCCTGCCACTCATCTGGCGGCACAGGCGGGAAATGGCGCGCGTCAAATATCCCTGGCGCAACATCTTCCGCATCTGCTGCAACGCCATCGCACTCACCAGCAATTTCATCGCCATCACCCTTTTGCCGCTTGCGACCGTCAATGCCATCGGTTTCTCGCGGCCATTGGTGACGATGGCAATGGCTGTTGCCTTTCTCGGTGAAAGCGTGAGCCGTTTTCGCTGGACCGGTGCCTGTCTTGCATTTGTCGGCGTTCTGGTTGTCATCGGGCCGGGAGGCGCGGAGTTTGGCGCGGGTGTGGTTGTCGTTCTGGTCTCGGTGGTGTTCGGCGCGCTGGCAGTGATCCAGACCCGGGCGCTGCGGCAGGAGAATACCACGGTCATGATGGTGTTCTATACGGTGGGCCTCGCCGTCATCACCGCCGTTCCGGCGATCTGGACATGGAAACCGGTTGCGTCATTCGACTGGGTTCCGCTGCTCGGCATCGGATTGCTGGCGCAGATGGGGCAATATTGCTTCCTGCGGGCCTATCGCGTTGCCGATGCCAGCATCCTTGCGCCTGTCAGCTATCTGTCGATCCTGTTCGTGACCGCAGTCGGATATTTCCTGTTTGACGAAGTGCCGGAGGCCCGTGTGGTGTTTGGCATCGTTATTATTCTCGTTTCGCTCCAGGCGACCGCCCTTGCGGAATATCTGCTGAAAAGGCTGCGTCGCAAACAGTGACGGGTCGATCTGCCTCTATTGCGCCAGAAGCCGGAGCCTGATCCAGTTCAGTGCCGCGAGTTTGAGGCGATCGTAAAACGACCGTGCGAAACGCACATAGCGCATGATCCATGCAAGCCAGGGATAGGTAAGGAGCTTTTCCCGGCCGGCGTGATAGATGCGCTCGACGATCAGGAATGTTGCGAGATGGGCGAGGATCGTGAGAACCAACCCCAGCTTGACGGCGCCATGGGCAATGAGAAGAAGACCGATGATCTTCATGGGTTCGGCGATGGCGAAGGGCACGGCTAGGCAAAGGAGAATGGCGAGGCGCGGCAGTCGCGCGATCCGGCTTTCCAGTCGCCTGATGAATGTCAGCCCGGATATGGCCCTGATGACGGGCCGGTAGAGCGGGCGAACAATACCGTCGAGGATCATGGCGAAAACGATGATCGCCCGAAGCGGAAAAACAATGATCGTCCGGATTATGCTCTTCACCTCGGCGGGTCTCCAAAAAGGGGCGTAACGCCCATCCTTAATCGCCTGAAACATGTCAAAACGAAGTCGCGTTGCGTTCAGCCCTGCCGCACGCTCGCATACATGCCGGTGGTGCGGAATTCGCTGGGGTTGGTGCCGTAGAGCCTGCGAAAGACCTTGGAGAAATAGTTCGGGTCCTCGAACCCGCACAGCACCGACACTTCCTTGATGGGAAGGTCGGCAGCCGAGGTCAGAAGCTTGGCCGCTCGGCGCAGGCGTCGCTGCAGCACGAATTCCGCCGGCGACAGGCCTTCGCTTTCCGCGAAGATGCGGGAAAAATGTGCGCGGCTGAGGCCTGCCACCGCCGCAAGGTCGCTGACCGAAAGCCGTTCGCCGAGATGGATGTCGATGTAGCTCAGCACCTGCTGCATGGTGCGATATTCGCCCCCGAAAGATGGATGAGAACCGAAGACATCGTCATAAAGCGTCATCGCCGCCTCATAGGCAACGGCGGAGGCAGCGCCTGGCGTTTCCGCGCCATTGACGAGGCGGGAACAGCATTCGGCGAGATGATCCACGGTTTCGGGCTGGAGCTTGAGGATCGGGCCGGTAACGGAAAGGATATTGCGGTGAATGCGCAATGCTTCCTCGCCATTCATGGAAATCCAGAAGAATTCCCATTGCTTGCCCTCTTCAAGCCAGTAGCGGTGATTGTGAGGAATGAGCAGCAGCAGGGTTTCGCCCGGTCTCACCACGTAATGGCGGTTTTCGTAACGCAGGTTGCCCTGTCCGCCGATACAATATTGCAGCACGGTGAACGGCGTCTGGCCGCGCTTGCGCCCGTCCCAGTCGTAATTGCCGCTGCGGCGGATTTCATAACCGCTGCTGGTCGGCATGGTGTGCAGCGTCTGGCGGCCCCGCGGCAGCGAAACTGTTCGCATACAGGGTCCCTGGTCGATCAAATCTTGCAGCACAAAATTACCCATGAAAGCATAATCCTTCTCTGGCCCTCACCGATATTATACGCATAATCCCGATCCGAGGAGACAGCCAGCAGGATATTGTTGCTGAAAAATTGGGATGAAGGCCGGTTTTCCGGGATTCTTAACGGTATTTTTCTGCAATGCCATTTTACGATCCTTCGGCCCGTTTCACCCGTTCGATTTGCAACAGAGGTGGCGTTATGAGTTTCAAAATCGCTATTATTGGCGCAGGCAGCGTCGGTTTCACTAAAAAACTGTTCACCGATCTCCTGTGTGTGCCGGAGTTTCGCGATATTGAAGTCGCGCTCACGGATATCAGCCAGCACAATCTGGATATGATCAGGGCGATCCTCGACAAGATCGTTGAGGCTAATGGTTTCCCCGTCAAGGTGACGGCCGATACCGACCGCCGCCGGGCGCTGGAGGGCGCGAAATATATCATCAGCTGCGTGCGGGTCGGCGGTCTGGAAGCCTATGCCGACGATATCCGCATTCCGCTGAAATACGGCGTCGACCAGTGCGTGGGCGATACGATCTGCGCTGGCGGCATTCTCTATGGTCAGCGCAACATTCCGGTCATTCTGGATTTCTGCAAGGATATCCGCGAAGTCGCAGCACCGGGTGCGAAATTCCTGAACTATGCCAACCCCATGGCCATGAACACCTGGGCGGCCATCGAATATGGCAAGGTGGACACGGTCGGTCTCTGCCACGGCGTGCAGCACGGCGCGGAACAGATCGCCGAAATCCTCGGCGCGAAATCGCCTGGAGAACTCGATTATATCTGCTCCGGCATCAACCACCAGACATGGTTCATCGATCTGAAGCTCAACGGTCGCAAGATTGGCAAGGAAGAACTGATCGCTGCCTTCGAGGCGCATCCGGTCTTCTCACAGCAGGAGAAGCTGCGCATCGACGTGCTGAAGCGTTTCGGCGTCTATTCGACCGAAAGCAACGGTCACCTCTCCGAATATCTGCCGTGGTATCGTAAGCGACCGGAGGAGATCAGTCGCTGGATCGACATGTCCGACTGGATTCATGGCGAAACCGGCGGGTATCTTCGCCACTCCACGGAAACGCGCAACTGGTTCGAAACCGAGTTTCCGCAGTTCCTGGCGTCTGCCGCTAAGCCGATCGATCCGGCCAGGCGCTCCAACGAACATGCGAGCCATATTCTCGAGGCGCTGGAGACGGGGCGTGTCTATCGCGGCCATTTCAACGTCAAGAACAATGGCGTCATCAGCAATCTGCCGGCGGATGCCATTATCGAGTCACCCGGTTTCGTCGACCGTTTCGGCATCAATATGGTCTCGGGCATCACCTTGCCGGAAGCCTGTGCGGCTACCTGCATGGCCTCCATCAACGTCCAGCGCATGTCGGTGCATGCGGCGGTCAGCGGCGATATCGATCTTTTGAAGCTTGCCGTGCTGCATGATCCGTTGGTCGGCGCCGTCTCAACGCCAGAGGAGGTCTGGCAGATGGTGGATGAGATGGTTGTCGCGCAGGCGCGCTGGCTGCCGCAATATGCCGATGCCGTTCCGGCAGCAAAGGAGCGGCTTGCGAAATCAACCGTCAAGACGCGTGACTGGGCGGGGGCCGCCCGCCGCAATGTGCGTTCCATCGAAGAATTGCGGGCCGAAAAATCGGCACTCAAGAAGGCTGTTTGAGGAAAAAGCATGAAAACAGGCCGGTGGCGAAAGGGAGTTCGCCGTCCGGTCTTAACAATCACAGAGGGTGGGCGCTCGAAGAGCTGCCATTTGGGAGGAAAAACGATGTTACTTCAACGCAGGATCGGTATCATCTCGGCACTGGGTCTCGGTGTTTCGATGATTGCACTCAATGCGAATGCCTTCGAGACCACCACGCCGCCCGAGCCGCCGCAATTTCCGGCCGAAGGCAAGATCAATTATGTGGCGCGTGACTCGATCCTCGAATTCAAGGCGCTGCCGGACTACAGCGAACCTGACTGGATCACAGAGAAATTCGAAAAGACCGGCAAGCTGCCGCCCTTGAAAGAGCGCCTGCCGGAAGAGCCGCTGGTCTACAAGACCGGCAATATGCCCGACGGCATGGGTGTTTACGGCGACACGATGCGCCATGTGGTGGGCGGCAGGCCCGAGGGCTGGAACTACATTGCCGGCCAGAGCCAGGGCTGGGGCGGCATCGATATCGCCCTTTCCGAATGCCTGACGCGCACCGCGCCGCTTTTCCAGGTGGATGCCAAGGATACCGAACCGCTGCCCAATCTGGCGAAAAGCTGGGAATGGTCCGAAGATGGCCACAAGCTGACGATGCATCTCGTCAAGGGTGCCAAGTGGTCCGACGGCGAACCCTTCAACGCCGATGACGTGATGTTCTACTGGGAAGACGCCGTCATCGATCCCAATGTCTCACCGCTTGGCGGCGGCGCATCGCCTGAGGCTTTCGGCGAGGGAACGACGCTGAAGAAGGTCGATGACTACACCGTCGAATGGACGTTCAAGGCGGCGTTTCCCAAACAATATCTCTACACCATGGCCTATCCGAGCTTCTGCCCCGGGCCGTCGCATCTCTTGAAGCCCCAGCATCCGAAATATTCCAAGAACACCTATAACCAGTTCAAGAACGCGTTCCCGCCGGAATATATGAACATGCCGGTCATGGGCGCGTGGGTGCCGGTGTCATACCGGCCGGACGATCTCATCGTTCTGCGCCGCAACCCCTATTACTGGAAGGTCGATGAGAAGGGCCAGCAGCTACCCTATCTCAACGAAGTTCACTACAAGCTCTCCACCTGGGCAGACCGTGATGTGCAGGCCGTGGCGGGATCTGGCGATTTCTCAAACCTGGAACAGCCGGAAAATTTCGTCGCTTCACTGAAACGCGCCGCCGAGCCCAATGCGCCGGCCCGCCTTGCCTTCGGGCCGCGCCTCATCGGCTATAATCTGCAGATGAACTTCTCCGCCAATGGCTGGGGCAATCCGGACGAGCGCGGGCAGGCCATTCGCGAGCTGAACCGCAACGAGGTGTTCCGGCAGGCCGTCACGTCGGCCATCGACCGCAAGGCGGTCGGCGACTCGCTGGTGAAGGGTCCGTTCACGGCGATCTATCCGGGCGGCATTTCGTCTGGCACCAGTTTTTATGATCGCGCCTCCACGGTCTATTACCCCTTCGACCTTGAGGGCGCCAAGGCCGCACTCGCCTCGATCGGCCTGAAGGACACGGATGGCGATGGTTTCCTGAATTTCCCGAAGGAAACGCTGGGCGGTCGCAATGTCGAAATTACCCTTCTCGTCAATAACGGTTACGCGACGGACAAGAGCCTCGCGGAAGGTCTTGTTGGCCAGATGGCGAAACTCGGCCTGCGCGTCGTTATCAACAGTCTCGATTCCAACCAGCGCGACGCCGCCCATTATGGCGGACAGTTCGACTGGCTGGTGCGGCGCAACTCCACCGAGCTTTCATCCGTGGTGCAAAATACCGAGCAGCTTGCCCCTGTCGGCCCGCGCACCAGCTGGAACCATCGCTCGCCCGAAGGCAAGGAACTCGATCTGATGCCGTTCGAGAAGGAGATGGCCGACATCGTTCGCAAATTCATCTCGTCGCAAGACAATGCCGAGCGGGCGGAACTGATGAAGCAATATCAGAAGGTCTATACGCAGAACCTCTATACGATTGGCCTCACCGAATATCCCGGCGCACTGATCGTCAACAAGCGGTTCTCGAATGTGCCGCAGGGCACGCCGATCTTCATGTTCAACTGGGCCGAAGATTCCATCATCCGCGAACGCCTTTGGGTCGCAGCCGACAAGCAGGGCAAATACGAACTTTTCCCGCAGCAGCTTCCCGGCAAGCCGGGCGAGGGCGGGCCGATCAACTAAAGCATTTCCCGAAAAAGCGGACACTGCTTTTTCGTCTGAAAATGCCAAGACCCTGAAGAACTCCTCCCGGAGCACACCCGGTACCGGTCGCGCGTGAAGCGCGGCCGGCAACACACGGCCCATCCAAACCGAGGAAGACCGTTCGATGCTGAGATTTCTGACGATACGCGTGGCATCCGCCATTCCTGTACTGCTGATCCTGAGCGTGGTGACCTTCGCCATCATTCAGGCGCCGCCCGGCGATTATGCCGACTACATCCGCTCGCAGCTGATGAACCAGGGCGGGGCGTCCTTCGAACAGGCGGAAGCGCAGGCGCAGGCTTACCGTATCGAACATGGCCTCGATAAGCCGCTCGTCATTCAATATTTCAACTGGATCGGGGGCATCGTCACCCGCGGCGATTTCGGCTACAGCTTCTATTACAACAAGCCGGTTGCCGATGTGGTTGGCGAACGCCTGCCGCGCACCATTGCGCTGGCGCTGGTCTGCCACATCTTTGCGTCCATTCTCGGCATCGCTTTCGGCATCTGGGCGGCCACACGGCAATATTCCTGGGTCGACAACCTTCTCTCCACCATCGCCTTCCTCGGCATGACGATCCCGCGTTTCCTGATGGCGCTGATCCTTGTTTATCTCATGGTGTTTCATTTCGACGTGTCGGAGATCGGCAGTTTCTTTTCGCCGCAATATGGCGGGGCACCCTGGTCGTGGGCAAAATTCGTCGATCTCGTCAGCCATGTCTGGCCGGTGGTCGCCATCGCCGTCTTCGGCGGCCTTGCCTACAATATGCGGGTCATGCGCGGCAATCTGCTCGATACGCTGAATGCGCAATATGTCGAGACAGCCCGCGCCAAGGGGCTTTCAGAAGGCGCCGTCATCATGCGCCATGCGGTGCCGAATGCCGTGCACCCGCTCGTCATGTATCAGGGCGTGGTGCTGCCCTATATGTTGAGCGGTGAAATCGAGACCGCGATCATCTTCGCGCTGCCGACCGTCGGCCCGGCCATTGTCGGCTCCATGGCGGTGGGAGATGTTTATGTCACCGCCACCTTCATGATGGTGCTGGCTGCAACGCTGATCGTCGGCAACATCATCGCCGACATGCTGCTCGCCATGCTCGACCCGCGCGTCCGCGAATTCGGGAGGGCCTGAGATGATGGCGTTTGACGACGTGAAAACCGAAACTGCTACCGCGGCAAAACCCGACCGCTCCACCCATGGCAACGAGACCTATCTCGCACTGGTCTGGCGGCGTCTCCGGCGCTCGTTTACCGGCATAG
Source organism: Agrobacterium sp. ST15.16.055 (assembly GCF_027956555.1). NCBI lineage: Bacteria > Pseudomonadati > Pseudomonadota > Alphaproteobacteria > Hyphomicrobiales > Rhizobiaceae > Agrobacterium > Agrobacterium sp. ST15.16.055. The sequence continues at coordinate 103,074 of NZ_JAQKGN010000004.1, read as the reverse complement.
TCGGGCTGGTGCTGGTAGCGCTGTTGATCCTGATTGCCGTCTTTGCGGATTTCTTCGCGCCGATGAACCCGCTTGAAACCAATGCCAGCTTTTCGCCGCCGCAGGTGGTCAGTTTCTTCGACAAAGACGGCAATTTAAGCCTTGCACCGCGCGTCTATGCCATCGCCGAGACGGAAGAACTCGATCCCGTCACCTTCCAGCCCATCGTCGGGCCGGATTACGACAATCCCGTCTATCTCGGCTTCTTCGTCAAAGGTGCGGAATACAGGCTGTTGGGCCTTATCCCGATGAGCCGGCATTTCTTCGGCTCGACCGATGGCCAGCCTGTCCATTTTCTCGGCACCGACAAGTTCGGACGCGACGTGCTGTCGCGCGCCATTTACGGCTCGCGCATCTCGCTTGCAATCGCCTTAAGCGTCGTCGCCATCGTCACCGTCATCGGCACCAGTGTCGGTCTGATATCAGGATATTTCGGCGGGCCGCTGGATGCCTGGGTGCAGCGTTTTGTGGAAGTGGTGCTGGCCTTTCCCCAATTGCCGCTTTATCTCGCGCTGACCTCGCTCATTCCGGTCACCGCACCGACGACCGTGTTCCTTGTCTTTGTGGTCGGCGTCATGTCGGCGCTTGGCTGGGCGCAGATGTCGCGCGAGGTGCGCGGCAAGACGCTGGCGCTCGCGCGTATCGATTATGTGCGCGCGGCGATTGCCGTTGGCGCGACCGACCGGCGCATCATCTTCCAGCACATCCTGCCGAATGTGATGAGCCATGTGATCGTTGCCGTGACCTTGCATATTCCAAGCGTCGTTCTGCTCGAATCCTTCCTGGGGTTCCTTGGCTTTGCGGTCAAACCACCGCTGATCTCCTGGGGCCTGATGCTGCAGGATACGGCGACCTATTCCGTCATCGGCTCCTATCCGTGGATCCTTGCCCCGGTCGGTTTCGTGCTGGTCACCGTCTTCGCCTTCAACGCGCTCGGCGACGGCCTGCGCGATGCCGTCGATCCCTATTGAGAGGAGCGTGAAATGGAAGCTGCCCAGAACAAGGCCTACGCCCCCGCCATCCGCTTCGATGCCGTTGACCGTCACGACGACGCCATCATCGACGCCCGCAACATTGCCGTGACCTTCAAGGTGGAGCACGGCACGGTGGAGGCGGTGAAGGACATATCCTTTCAGCTTTACCGGGGCGAGACGATTGCCATCGTCGGCGAGTCCGGTTCGGGAAAATCCGTCACGGCCCGCACGATCATGGGGCTTCTGACGAAGCGGGCTTCGGTTTCGAAATCCGCGACCGTGCGGTTCAACGGTGACGACATATTGAAATTCTCCAGCAGCAAACGCCGGGCGCTGCGCGGAAACCGCATCTCGATGATCTTTCAGGAACCGATGAGTTCATTGAACCCGATCTATACGATCGGCAGCCAGATCGTCGAGGCGATCCGCGTCCATTCGAAGCTCAGCCGCAAGGAAGCCGAGGCGAGGGCGCTCGATCTGCTGCGGCAGGTGCAGATACCGGAGCCGGAAGCGCGGCTGAAACAATATCCGCACCAGCTTTCCGGCGGCCAGCGGCAGCGTGTGATGATCGCCATGGCGCTTTCCAACGATCCGGATGTGCTGATTGCCGATGAGCCAACCACTGCGCTCGATGTGACGGTGCAGGCGCAGATTCTCAACCTCATACGCGATCTGCAGAAGAAGCGCGGCATGGCCGTGGTTCTCATCACCCATGACCTGACGATCGTGAAGCAGTTTTCCGATTACGTCTATGTCATGCAGCATGGTGAGATGCGCGAGCACAACACAACGGAAAAGCTCTTCGAAGCGCCGCAACACCCCTATACGAAAAAGCTGCTTGCCTCCGAACCGCATGGCACGGCAAAGCCGCTGCCGGAAAAGTCCGGCGTGCTGCTGACGGCAAGCGGCGTGCGCGTCTCTTTCATGATGCGTTACGGCGGGCTGTTCAAACCGGAACTGAAGGAACTGATCGCCGTCGATGGTCTGGGGCTCACCCTCAGGCGGCACGAGACATTGGGCCTCGTCGGTGAATCCGGTTCCGGCAAGACGACCTTCGGACAATCCCTGCTTCGGCTGAACGAGCCGGCGGGCGGCGAGGTGGTCTTTGACGGCGAAAGGGTCGATGGCCGCTCCCGCGCCGAAATGCGGCCTTTGCGTTCGCGCATGCAGATCGTCTTTCAGGACCCATTCGCCTCGCTCAATCCGCGCATGACAATCGGTCAGATCATCGAGGAAGGTCTTGTCGTCAATGGCCTTGGCCGGACGAAAGCCGAAAGGCTGGACCGGGTGCGCGACGCCCTTGAGGCGGCCGGCATGCCCGGCAACATCCTCTCCCGTTTCCCGCATGAATTCTCCGGCGGCCAGCGCCAGCGCATCGCCATTGCCCGTGCGGTGGCGCTGGAGCCGGAATTCATCCTGCTCGATGAGCCGACCTCGGCGCTCGATCTTTCCGTTCAGGCACAGATTATCGACCTTCTGCGAAAGCTGCAGGATGAGCGGGGCTTAAGCTACCTGTTCATTTCGCACGACCTGAAAGTGGTCCGCGCGCTCTGCCACCGCGTCATCGTCATGCAGCGCGGGCAGATCGTTGAGCAAGGCCCTGTCGAGGATGTGCTGAGCAACCCTAAAACCGAGTATACTCAGCGGCTTGTACGGGCCGCCTTTGAAATCGCTTGAATTCACAATGCCGGAGGTAGACATGGCAAGAGATCCCAAGATCACATTCATCGGTGCAGGCTCCACGGTGTTCATGAAGAACATCATCGGTGACGTGCTCCAGCGTCCGGCCCTTTCGGGCGCCACCATCGCGCTGATGGATATCAATCGTGAAAGGCTGGAAGAAAGCGCCGTTGTCGTCAACAAGCTGATTTCGACGCTGGGGGCAAAGGCGAAAGCCGAGACCTACACCGACCAGAAAAAGGCGCTTGCCGGTGCTGATTTCGTTGTCGTCGCCTTCCAGATCGGCGGGTACGAACCCTGCACGGTCACCGATTTCGAGGTGCCACGCAAATACGGCCTGCGCCAGACCATCGCCGATACGCTCGGCGTCGGCGGCATCATGCGCGGCCTGCGCACCGTGCCGCATCTGTGGAAAATCTGCGAGGACATGCTGGCCGTCTGCCCCAACGCAATCATGCTGCAATATGTGAACCCCATGGCGATCAACACCTGGGCGATTGCGGAGAAATATCCGACGATCCGGCAGGTCGGCCTTTGTCATTCCGTGCAAGGCACGGCCATGGAACTCGCCCACGATCTCGATATTCCTTACGAGGAAATTCGCTACCGTTCGGCCGGCATCAACCACATGGCGTTTTTCCTCGAATTCGAACACCGCCAGCCCGATGGCAGCTACAAGAACCTCTATCCGGACCTCGTGCGCGGCTACCGCGAAGGCCGTGCGCCAAAACCCGGCTGGAACCCGCGTTGCCCCAACAAGGTGCGTTACGAGATGCTGACGCGGCTTGGTTATTTCGTCACAGAAAGTTCCGAACATTTCGCCGAATATACGCCCTATTTCATCAAGGAAGGGCGCGAGGATTTGATCGAAAAATTCGGCATCCCGCTCGATGAATATCCTAAGCGCTGCATCGAGCAGATCGAGCGCTGGAAGGACCAGGCGGCTGCCTATCGTTCTGCCGACACGATCGAGGTCAAGCCATCGAAGGAATATGCCTCCTCCATCATCAACTCGGTCTGGACCGGCGAGCCCTCCGTCATCTATGGCAATCAGCGCAACAATGGCTGCATCACCTCGCTGCCATCGGATTGCGCGGCGGAAGTGCCCTGCCTGGTCGATCATAACGGCGTGCAGCCCACCATCATCGGCGAATTGCCGCCGCAGCTCACCGCGCTGATGCGCACCAACATCAATGTGCAGGAACTGACGGTGCGGGCGCTGATGAGCGAAAACCGCGAGCACATCTTCCATGCGGCGATGATGGACCCGCACACGGCGGCGGAACTGGATCTCGACCAGATCTGGTCGCTGGTGGACGATCTGCTGCTCGCCCATCGCGACTGGCTGCCGGAATGGACGCAGGTGGAGGCGAAGCGGGCGCGCGCGGTGTAAGGCGCGGTTGCTGCGGCCAATGAGAGGTGGCGGGTTTCCGTCTGTGGTTGAGTTCACCGATACGCCTCTTTCGATATTCGACGTCATCCTCGGGACGAGTTGTCTCGAGGATCCAATCACGTAGCGAAACCTCCCTTGCACTTGACTTGTGTCAAAGCCGCAAAACACACCCTCACGTAAACAGCCCTTAACCCGGCCCGTTCTCCTCAAACAGGAGAAATGTCGGGTGCGAATACTAAACGCAAAGGTGGCTGGCTTCTTCGGTTTCATCGTATTAGGGTTGAAAGCCGAAGGGTTCATGGGGAAGACGGATGTCTAGAAAAGGCTTGCTCGTTGGTCTGGTGGTTCTGGTTATTGCCGGTATCGCCTATTTCTCCTGGTTAAAGCTGAAGGGTGAGGGGCTTCCTGCCGGATTTGTGGCCAGCAACGGCCGGATCGAAGCAGTCGAAATCGACATTTCCACCAAGACCGCAGGCCGCCTTCAGGACATCATGGTGCGTGAAGGCGATTTCGTGAAGGCGGGGCAGGTGCTGGCGCAGATGGACACCGCCCAGCTGGAGGCGCGGAAGCGTCAGGCCGAAGCACAGTTTCGCCGTGCGAAAATAGCAATCGATACGGCCCACAGCCTTGTCGCCCAGCGGGAAGCCGAAAAAACCTCGGCGCTGGCGGTGGTCGAACAGCGCAAGGCCCAGCTCGATTCTGCCTCCAAGACCTATGCACGCTCGAAACAGCTGCTGACCGGCAACGCCGTTTCGCAGCAGATCGTCGATGACAGTGAAGCCGCCGAGCAGTCCGCCCGCGCCACGCTTGCCTCCGCCCAGGCCTCGCTTGCCGCCTCCGATGCCGCAATCAACGCGGCCAAGGCGCAGATCGTCGATGCCGAGGCGGCGGTGGACGCCGCGCAGGCCGATATTGAAAGCATCGAGACTGATATCGCCGATGCGACGCTGAAATCACCCCGCGACGGCCGCGTGCAATATCGGATCGCCCAGCCCGGTGAGGTGCTGTCCGCCGGTGGACGGGTTCTGAACCTCGTCGATCTCGGCGATGTCTATATGACGTTCTTCCTGCCGACAGCCGAGGCCGGTCGCACGTCTATGGGCTCGGATGTGCGCCTGATACTGGACGCGGCCCCGCAATATACCATTCCGGCGAAAGTTTCCTTCGTCGCCGATGTCGCGCAGTTCACGCCGAAGACGGTTGAAACCGAAGAGGAACGCCAGAAGCTCACCTTCCGGGTGCGGGCGCAAATCCCGCAGGAACTGCTGCAGAAATATATCCAATATGTCAAAACCGGGCTGCCCGGCATGGCCTATGTCCGGCTTGATCCACAGGCCGCCTGGCCGGAAAACCTCGAACGCAATCTTGTCAAGTGAGGGGGGCCGCGATGGTCACGCCCTCCGCAACGAATGACAGAAATGCACCGGTCGCGCGGCTGACCGATGTGCGGCTGACCTTCGGAAGCACCATCGCGCTGGCCGATATATCGGTCGAGATCCCCGCCGGGCGGATGATAGGGCTTATCGGGCCGGACGGTGTCGGCAAATCGAGCCTGTTGTCGCTCGTCTCTGGCGCGCGCGCCATCCAGAATGGCAAGGTGGAGGTTCTGGGTGGCGATATGTCCGATCCGCGTCACCGCGAGGATACCTGCCCGCGTATTGCCTACATGCCGCAGGGTCTTGGCAAGAACCTTTATCCCACCCTGTCCGTCTTCGAGAATATCGACTTTTTCGGCAGGCTGTTCGGGCAGGGCAGCAGGGAGCGGCAGGCGCGCATTGCCGAGCTACTGAAAAGCACCGGCCTCGAGCCCTTCGCCGACCGCCCCGCGATGAAGCTTTCCGGCGGCATGAAGCAGAAGCTCGGGCTCTGCTGCGCGCTGATCCACGATCCTGACCTGCTCATTCTCGATGAGCCGACCACCGGCGTCGACCCGCTGTCACGCCGGCAATTCTGGGAGCTGATCAGCTCCATCCGGGCCGGGCGTCCGGGTATGAGCGTCATCGTTGCCACGGCCTATATGGAAGAGGCCGCGGGTTTCGACTGGCTGGTCGCCATGGACGGCGGCAAAATACTCGCCACCGGCTCACCCGCCGAACTTCTCGAGCGCACCTCCGCACCCAATCTCGACGCCGCCTTCATCGCGCTTCTTCCCGAAGAAAAGCGCAAGGGTTACCACGAGGTGCATATCGCGCCGCGCAAGGTGGCGGGTGAGGCCGATTATGCCATCGAGGCGTCGCATCTCAGCATGCGCTTCGGCGATTTTACCGCCGTCGACAATGTCAGCTTCAAGATTCCGCGCGGCGAGATTTTCGGCTTTCTCGGCTCCAATGGCTGCGGAAAATCCACGACCATGAAGATGCTGACCGGGCTTCTGGCGGCTAGCGAAGGCGAAGCCAAGCTCTTCGGGCACAAGGTGGATGCCAGCGACATGGCAATCCGCCACCGCGTCGGTTACATGAGCCAGGCCTTCTCGCTTTATTCAGAACTGACCGTGCGGCAGAACCTCGATCTTCACGCTCGCCTGTTCAAGCTGCCGGAAGACACCATTCAGCCGCGTATCGCGGAAATGGCCGAGCGTTTCGATCTCGGCGCTGTCATGGAAACACTGCCGGACGACCTGCCGCTCGGCATCCGGCAGAGGCTGTCGCTTGCGGTGGCGATGATCCATTCGCCTGATATTCTCATCCTCGACGAGCCGACCTCCGGCGTCGACCCGGTGGCGCGCGACGGGTTCTGGCAAATCCTTGCCGATCTCTCGCGCAACGACAATGTCACCATCTTCATCTCCACCCATTTCATGAACGAGGCGGAGCGTTGCGACCGCATTTCGCTGATGCATGCCGGTAAGGTGCTGATCAGCGATACGCCTGACGCGATTACCAGGAGCCGCAATGCCGCAACGCTTGAAGAGGCTTTCGTCGCCTATCTCGAGGATGCCTCGGGTGTGAAAAAGGGAAAGCCTGCGACACAGCCCACACCGGCAGCGGAGGTGCCAGCGACGCAACATGCCGCACCCACGCGCAAGAGGTTTTTCGATTTCCGGCGCATGTTCAGCTATACCCGCCGCGAGGCGCTGGAGCTGCAGCGGGACCCCATTCGCGGAACGCTGGCGGTGCTCGGCAGCGTCATCCTGATGTTTGTCATCGGATACGGCATCAATCTCGATGTCGAGGACCTGACCTTCGCGGTGCTGGACCGCGACGATTCCACCATCAGCCGTGACTACGTGCTCGATATTGCCGGCTCCCGTTATTTCATCGAAAAGGAACAGATCCGCGATTATGCCGATATGGATCGGCGGATGCGTGACGGGGAACTCAGCCTCGCCATCGAAATTCCCCCCGGTTTCGGCCGGGATGTCTTGCGCGGCAAAACCGTGGAGGTGGGCGCGTGGATCGACGGCGCCATGCCGCAGCGGGCGGAAACCGTTCGCGGATACGTGCAGGGCATGCACCAGACATGGCTGGCGCGCAAGGCCGTCGAGATTTACGGCAGCGCGGCGACGCAGAGCAGTTTCAGCATCGAAACGCGCTATCGTTACAATCCTGACGTCAAAAGCCTCGTCGCCATGGTGCCGGCGGTCATTCCGCTGCTGCTGATGCTCATTCCCGCCATGCTTTCGGCACTCAGCGTCGTCAGGGAAAAGGAGCTCGGCTCCATCGTCAATCTTTACGTGACGCCGACCACGCGCCTGGAATTCCTGATCGGCAAGCAGCTTCCGTATGTGGCTCTTGGCATGCTTAATTTCCTGCTTCTGACGGCTTTCGCCATCTTCATCTTCCAGGTGCCTTTCACCGGAAGTTATCTCGCCTATGCGACGGGAGCGCTGCTCTATGTCATCATTGCCACCTCCATCGGCCTACTCATGTCGTCCTTCATGAAAAGCCAGATCGCGGCAATCTTCGGCACGGCCCTGCTGACGCTTATTCCTGCAACGCAATATTCAGGCATGATCGATCCCGTTTCATCGCTACAGGGGGCGGGCGCCTTTATCGGCAACATCTATCCCGCTACCTATTTCATGACCATTTCGCGCGGCACCTTTTCGAAGGGGCTGGATTTCGCCGGGCTCTCCGGCTCTTTCCTGCCGCTTCTCATCGCCATTCCGCTGCTTCTCATTGCCGGCGCCGCACTTTTGAGGAAACAGGCGTCATGAAGCTGTTTTCGTCCAACATCTTCCAGCTCGGCATCAAGGAACTGCGCGGCCTTGCGCGCGACGGCATGCTGCTGCTGCTCATTGTCTACGCCTTCACGCTGCAAATCTACACCGGCTCCAGCGCGCTGCCGGAAACGCTGAACAATGCCGCCATCGCCATTGTCGACGAGGATCAGTCGCCGCTTTCCGGCCGCATCAGTACGGCGTTTTATCCACCCTATTTCGCACCGCCGAAGCAGATTTCCATCGCGGAAATGGACAAGCGCATGGATGCGGGTCTCGATACTTTCGCACTCAACATCCCGCCGGATTTCCAGCGCCGGCTGATGGCCGGGCAGCAGCCGGCCATCCAGCTCAATATCGACGCCAGCCGCATGAGCCAGGCCTTCAGCGGCGGCGGTTATGTGCAGAACATCGTGACCAGCGAAGTTCAGGAATATGTCAACCGCTCTCGCGGAGCGACGTCGGCGCCTGTGGACCTGACATTGCGATCCCGTTTCAACCCGGAGCTGGACAAGTCGTGGTTCGGGTCGATCAACAACATCATCACCGCCATCACCATGCTGTCGATCGTGCTGACGGGGGCGGCGCTCATTCGCGAGCGTGAGCATGGCACGGTCGAGCATCTGCTGGTCATGCCGGTCACGCCGCTGGAAATCATGCTCAGCAAGGTCTGGTCCATGGGCCTTGTCGTGCTGGTGGCCTCGGCATTTTCCCTGTTCGTGGTCGTCAGGGGGCTGCTCGCCATTCCGATCGAAGGCTCGCTTTCACTTTTCCTGCTTGGAACGGCATTGCAACTCTTCGCCATGACGTCGATGGGCATCTTCCTTGCGACCGTCGCAGGTTCCATGCCGCAATTCGGCATGTTGCTGATCCTGTTCCTGCTGCCTTTGCAGGTGCTCTCCGGCGCCATGACGCCACGTGAAAGCATGCCTGATATCATCCAGTACATCATGCTTCTCGCACCCAACACCCATTTCGTCATTCTGGCGCAATCGGTGCTCTTCAGGGGGGCGGGGCTGGATGTGGTCTGGCCGCAACTGCTGGCGTTGCTCGCCATCGGCTTTGCGCTTTTTGTTTTCGCGCTTCGCCGTTTCAGGCGGTTCCTGCGCTGACCCCAGCGCGATCATGCGCCTGTTTCACCCGTTTCCGCGCGCGTTGAATTTATTGTGTTCGGTAACGGTATGTTCGCCTTCCGTGAATATGCCTATGAGGACGACTGGGTAAGCGGGCTTTGTTCAGGAGTAGCAAAATGAATATTGCAGCACGTCTGCCACTGGCAGCCATGATCGCACTGGTGGCAACGCCATCCCTCGCGTCGGAAGATATGACGTTGCAGACGAGCGAAGCGATATTCGGCTTTGGTGGCGTCCTGACGAAAGAAGACATGCTGAAAAGTGCAGCCCTCATTCCGGTGGAATATGAGCGCAACGCCATTCTGGGCGGCGGCTATCAGTTCTACCCTTACCATATCGGCAATGTGAAACTCGGCGGCGAAATCGGCGTTGCCGCCAGGTTCGGCAAAGGCTTTACGGGTGAAGTCTGGGCGGGTCCCGTCGCGCGTTACGAGCAGATCAGGCTGGGAGAGCGTCTGTTCATCACGCCAAGCTTTACCGCCGGCCTCAGCCTTGTCACGGATGCGCAGCGGGGCCGCGAGCGTGAACAGGAAATCAAGGACGACGGCAACGCCAATGTCCTGTTTTATCTGGGGCCGGAAATCAACGTGTCCTTCAGCGAGGATTCCCCGACGGAATTTTTCTGGCGGCTGCACCACCGCTCCGGCGGCGGCAAGACGCTGGGCAATATGAAGGGTGCGACGAACGCCAATGTCTTCGGCGTCCGCTATAAATTCTAGGCTGCTCGACGGGGTCCGGGTCTGCAGGCGGCCAAAACTTCAGCCGCCTTTCTCATTTTCGCACGCCACAGGTCGGAACCCGTGCATGCAGCGCATGGGTGGATTGCCTTATTCTGCCTGTTAATTCGTCATCGGAAAGCGCATATACAGCGCATCAGAAGACGCCGGGACGAAAATGTTACTGACGTCACCTTAACCTCAGAAAGGGTAATGTCATGAACGTAGCACGCAGCTTCAATAACTGGCGCAAATATCGTCAGACCATCAACGAACTCGGCCGTATGAGCACCCGTGAACTGCACGATCTCGGTATCGATCGCAGCCAGATCACCAGTGTGGCCCGCGCCGCCGTTGGCAAATAATCAAGGCCATATCGCCTCATTTGAATATACGAACGCCCGCTCAGCGGGCGTTTTTTGTTTTGGGGATATCGAAAGCTTCGCGGTGAATGTCCGCCAGATACTCAGGCGGCGATGAAATCGGATGCGAAGGGCGATGATAGTCGCCATGCGTTAAATGCATATCTGCGCTGCAAGCTTATGCCTATCAAATGCGCAGAAAAATGCTATCTTCCAATCATCGAAAGCGATGTACCTCCTCCCACATCCTTTTGGTAATGCGGGTGATCCTACTCCTCCTCCCAATGGATTGCCCCGGGGACAGCGGTTTTCCTCCTCCCATATCGCTGTTCATCTTTTCAGAAAGCCTGCCGCACCTCCTCCCGCGGCAGGCTTTTTTGTTTTACCGGGAGTTTCCAGCGTCAATCTCAATCGAATGGCAGCATCCCGATGGGGGTGACGGCATGTGTGCCGGCCCGTTTGGCTATGGCATAGGAGAGGCACTGCTCCACCGCATCTTGCGGTACAGGCTTGGAAATAACGCCAGCGCCGACACCAAGGTTGACAACGACTTCTGGATTGGCCGTCATGAAAATGACGACGACGCCGTTTTCCGACAGTCTGCGTCCGATTTCCGGTCCGGTCTGCCCGTCCGCAAGGTTGACGTCGACAAAGGCGACGTCAGCGCTCCTGCCGAGCGCGATCGCGTCATCCAGACGGTTGGCAATCCCGATGACGTCGGCTTCATCTTCGGCCTGCATGATGGAATCTTCTATATCCATGGCAATCAGGAATTCGTCTTCAACGATCAGCACGCGCGGCTGCTGCGTGCTGTAACCCGTTTCTCGTTGTAAGACGTCTGCCAACATTTGCCTGCCTCCGTTTTGCGCGCCGCCGGGCGCTGTTGGCTAGCAAACACCCTGAGCGACAACTCGTTCCAAAGTGAGATAAACATAGTGAATAGAGTGTAAACGGCGTGCCTTTTCGGCTATCACGAAGCAATGGCGAAGCATTTGATTCGGTTTGGTTTTCATCTGGGGAAGGGGTGGAAGAACGCTGCCGTAGCGCATCTTTCGCCGCTGGAGCGCAAGTCTTTTGGCCGCAATTTGTCCTTAAGGCCTGCATGGAATTCAAGATGTTACGGCGTCCTTCCTTTGCCTGGAGTGAAACGCCGAGATGCCGCCGATCATTCGCGTGCCCCGTTCAGAAACGGTGCCGGACCCGATGAGTTTAGAAAGAGAATAAGACGATGACCCAGTCTCCGCGCGCCACCATTGCCCGCAACACACCCAACATCGCCGTCGTCGGCGTCGGTGGCGGTGGCGGTAACGCGATCAATAACATGATTGCCGAGGGCATTGGCGGCGTCGATTTCATCGCTGCCAATACGGATGCGCAGGCGCTGAAGAAAACCAATGCGCCGCGGTTGGTGCAGCTCAGCTCCGAACTGACTGGCGGGCTTGGAGCGGGCGCCGATCCCGAGGTGGGCCGACAGGCGGCGATCGATTCCCTTGACGAGATCATGGATCACCTGAGCGGCTACGACATGTGCTTTATCACCGCCGGCATGGGCGGCGGCACCGGCACGGGTGCTGCCCCCGTTATTGCCGAAGCCTGCCGGGCAAAGAACATCCTGACCGTCGGTGTCGTCACGCTTCCCTTCAGCTTCGAGGGCGCACGCCGCATGAGGGCTGCCGAATATGGCTTCGCCAACCTACTCAACACGGCCGATACCGTTATCGTCATTCCAAACCAGAACCTGCTGCGCATTGCCGATGCTGGCACGACCTTCGAAAATGCGCTGAAGACGGCCGACAAGGTCCTGTCACTTGGCGTGCGCTGCATCACCGATCTCATCCTGCGCGAAGGTCTGGTCAATCTCGATTTTGCCGATGTGCGCTACGTCATGAAAAATGGCGGCCGGGCTTTGATGGGCACGGCACAGGCCAAGGGTGAAAAACGCGCCTCGGAAGCAGCGGCGGCAGCCATCGCCAACCCGCTTCTCGGTGAACCGTCTCTGAAGGAAGCGCGGGGTGCGCTGGTTTCCATCTCCGGCGGCAACGATCTGACGCTTTACGAGATCGATGAGGCAATGACGCTGGTGCGTGAGGCGGTCAGCGAAGAAACCGATGTGGTGATGGGCGCTTCCTTCGACCCGACGCTGGACGGCGCTTTCAAGATTTCCGTCGTCGCCACTGGCCTGCGCAACTGATGATGCTGGCTTGAGACGGGACACTGCTGGGCGTTTCTTCTCCCTGGCGGGGGAAGAGGCACGCGGCGTGCTCCTCGCTTCCCAAGATCAATCGTCGTTCGTTTAAGCACCCGCGCCACAAACTGAACGATCAAAAGCCGTCGTGTGGAATTTTCGCGACGGCTTTTTGTTGTTTTCGAACGATTATTCCGTCATTCAAAAAAAGCGGCGGTGCTGCGCGGCGTTGATCGGGGAAAAATATAATAGTACTCTTTATGTCGACAAGAGGGATTTGATAATGTCTGATATTATTGCTTCTGCCGAGCGTAAGCGCGGCTCTGGCGTGAAGATGGTCTATGACCTGCTGCGCGACGAGATTCTCGATCTGGTTCTGCCGCCGGGCAGCCCCATTGATGAGGTGCAGCTTGCCGAACGGTTCAAGATGTCGCGCACGCCGATCCGCGAGGCGCTGGTGCGGCTTTCGGGCGAGGGGCTGATCGATACGCTGCCGAACCGTTCGACCATGGTGTCGAATATCGACTTCCTCAACATGCACACTTATTTCGATGCGCTGGTGCTGATGTATCGGGTAACGACGCAGCTTGCCGCGCAATATCACCGTCCGGAGGATCTGGCCGGCATCCGCGCCCATAATGCGGAATTTGCCATTGCAGTCGAGAAGCAGGATGCGTTGGCGATGATTTCCACCAATGCCGCCCTCCACCTTTCCATCGCCGAAGCCGGGCGCAATCCTTATTTCACCAGCCTGTTCAAGCGGCTCCTGGATGAGGGACGGCGCATTCTCAGGCTTTATTACCAGTCCTATGATGATCGTCTGCCCAAGCGCTTCGTCGATGATCATGAAGAGATGATTGCGGCGATTGCCGCTCGCGATATCGCTCTTTCCGAACGGCTGGCGCGGGAGCACGCCGAACAGATCGTGCGGCAGGTGCAGAAACTTCTGGTGCGAAACGAACGGCTGGAAATAAATCTGTAGCTTGTCGATTTCTTGTCGACAAATAAAATACAAGATAGTAATGTCCTTGTTGAAAGGGTGGCGCGGAGGTGCGTCCATTCCCGAAAAACTGTCCCTTAGGAGCTATTAATGACGGCCAGCATTTTTTCCGGCGTGATTCCCGCCTTGATGACCCCTTGCAAGGATGACCGCAGCCCTGATTTCGATGCGCTTGTCCGCAAGGGCAAGGAACTGATCGCCGATGGCATGTCGGCGGTCGTTTATTGCGGCTCCATGGGCGACTGGCCGCTCCTGACGGACGAGCAGCGCATGGAAGGCGTGGAGCGTCTGGTGAAGGCCGGTATTCCAGTTATCGTCGGCACCGGCGCGGTCAACACGGCATCCGCCGTTGCCCATGCCGCCCACGCCCAGAAGGTTGGCGCCAAGGGTCTGATGGTCATTCCGCGTGTTCTGTCGCGCGGTTCGGTCATCGCTGCTCAGAAGGCTCATTTCAAGGCCATTCTTTCGGCTGCGCCGGAAATCCCGGCCGTCATCTACAACAGCCCCTATTACGGTTTTGCGACCCGCGCCGACCTCTTCTTCGCGCTGCGCGCCGAACACAAGAACCTCGTCGGCTTCAAGGAATTCGGCGGCCCGGCGGATATGCGTTATGCGGCCGAGAACATCACCAGCCGCGATGACGACGTGACCCTGATGATCGGCGTTGATACGGCAGTCTTCCACGGTTTCGTCAATTGCGGCGCCACCGGCGCCATCACCGGCATCGGCAATGTCCTGCCGAAGGAAGTCATTCACCTCTGCAAGCTGTCGCAGGCCGCCGCCAAGGGCGATGCCGATGCCCGCGCCCGCGCGCTGGAACTGGAACAGGCGCTGGCCGTTCTCTCGTCCTTCGATGAAGGCCCGGATCTGGTTCTCTATTTCAAGCACATGATGGTTTTGAAGGGCGACAAAGAATACACGCTGCACTTCAACGAAACCGACGCCCTGACCGACAGTCAGCGCGGTTATGTCGAGGCGCAGTTCAAGCTTTTCAACAGCTGGTATGCCGATTGGAGCAAGCTTCCGGGCGCGGTGCAGGCCTGCAAGGCTGCCTAAAGCAGCCGCTGATGTGAAAACAAGAGGCCCGCAATTTGCGGGCCTTTATTGCATTTATGAGGTTTGAGCGTTTCTTGGCTTCGACGTCACCCCGGACTTGTCCCACGGCTGTCCGTTTAAATTTTTTTGCCAGCTACAATCCCCACGAAGCTGGTGATGAAGAGTGGATATTCTCTCGGCGTCGTCAACTCTGCACCGGGCCGCGGGCCTTATATATATATTGTTCTCCGACACAGTCAGGAGACCGCCGCCAGACCATTCTCCAGCAACCGCTCGAGGCCGGCCATTTCTTCTGCGGTCAATGTAATGCCTTCATTTTCGGATTTGGCGCGGGCAGTGAAGCGGCGGCCGGAGGGCAGGCGGGCGCCTTGGCCGATGATGGCGTCGAACAGTGCTTCCGCGCGCTGGAAGGGATCCCCCGGGCGCCCCTTGGCGAAGGCTTCCGGCGAGAAGGCGACGATCAACTCACCATGGAAGGGCGCAAGCGTGGTGGTGCCGAGATAGTCCAGCACTTCGGGGCTGGTGAGGTCGCCGATCATGATGCCGGCGAGAAGCTCGATCATCGTGCCGATGGCAGAACCCTTGTGGCCGCCAAAGGGCAACATGGCACCGGCAAGGGCCGCCTCGGGGTCCGTCGTCGGATTGCCATCGGCGTCGACCGCCCAGCCTTCGGGTAGGGATTTCCCCGCGCGTCGATGCAGTTCTATCTCTCCGCGGGCGGCAACGGATGTCGCAAAATCGAAGACATAAGGCGAAGTGCCTTTGCGCGGCCAGCCGAAAGCGAAGGGGTTGGTGCCGAGCAGCGGCTTGGTTCCTCCCGTCGGCGCGACGGTGGAATAGCTCGGGCACATGACCAGACCGGCGAGCCCGTTCGAGGTCAGCCCCTCCACTTCGGGCCAGAGCGCCGAAAAATGGGTGCAGTCATTGATGACGAGCGCGGCAACGCCCAGGCGCTTTGCGCGGTCCGCCAGAACCGGCAGACCGAGTTCGAAGGCAGGGTTGGCGAAGCCGCCATTGGCATTGACCTTCACGATGGCCGTGCCATCGTCTTCAGCCACCTCAGGTATCGCATCGGGCTTTACCTTGCCGGCCTTGACGGTGCGAAGCGCGCCTTCAATACGGTAGATTCCGTGGGACTTGCAGGCGTCCCGCTCACCGGCTGTAATGACGCGCGCCAGCGCTCCCGACTGCACGGCGTTGAGGCCGGCCCTCAAGAAAATCGACTCGACCCGCTGGAAAAGCGCCTCAATGGTCAAGGTGGTCGTGTCGCTCATCATAGTCCTCCGATAGGGTTCGCACATTTTGAATACATAAAGTATACAAAGGTGTGAGTATTGCAATGGGTCTTTTCTGTGAAGCTCGGTCAGAGCAAAAGGCCAGCCCGTCAGACATGAAGATACCCTAACCATCATTCTGGTGCTTGTCGCAAGAAACCGGCCGGCGCGCGTCTGGGTGTCGGAAAGAGTGTTTCAGTCCAAGGACTTGGGCTGTTGTTCCCTCCATGCGCAAGCTTACTTGGGCAATCCGTGCCGCCTCACTCGTTCGCACGTGCAAAAATTCTTTTTGTATACTCGTTGTATTTTTGTGTTGATTTATCGCTTTCATGGGGAAATAGTGACCGCGCCTTCAAAGGCAGACCAATTGATGGGAGCAAATCAACAATGAAAAAATCGGTCATCATCGCCGGCCTTCTGGCCGCCACTTTCGCTATTACGCCGGCCAAGGCCGACAAACTCGACGACATTATTTCCTCCGGCACGCTGCGTTGCGCTGTTGTGCTCGATTTCCCGCCCATGGGCGCGCGTGATGATGCCAATAACCCTGTTGGTTTTGACGTCGATTATTGCAACGATCTGGCCAAGGTGCTTGGCGTCACGGCTGAAATCGTCGAGACCCCGTTCCCCGAGCGTATTCCGGCGCTGATGTCCGGACGCGTCGACGTCGGCGTTGCCTCGACGTCTGATACGCTGGAACGCGCCAAGACGGTCGGCATGACCGTGCCTTACTTTGCCTTTGAAATGGCTGTCACCGCCAACGACAAGTCCGGCATCAAGTCCTTCGAAGACATGAAGGGCAAGACGGTTGGCGCAACCGCCGGCACTTTCGAAGCCATCGCGCTCGAAAAGACAGTCAAGGAATGGGGCGTGGGCGAGTTCCGTCCTTACCAGACGCAGGCTGACGTGTTCCTTGCGCTTAGCCAGGGCCAGATCGACGCCACCGTCTCCACCTCCACCGTTGCGCAGTCGACCGTCAAGAGCGGCAAGTTCGCAGGCGTCTCTGTCGTCGGCAAGGCGCCTTATGACATCGACTACGTGTCGCTGTTCACCAACCGCGATGAATACGGCTTCATCAACTATCTGAACCTTTTCATCAACCAGCAGGTTCGCACCGGCCGTTACGCCGAACTCTATGAAAAATGGGTTGGCGGCGAAGTTCCCTCGCTCACCGTCAACGGCGTTTATCGCTGATCAGGACTTTTCGTAAACGGCGCGGTCAAAATGGTCGCGCCGTTGATCGTTTCTGAAAAGGCGGGACGCTTCATGTTCAACTATACATTTCACTGGAATCAGGCGCTGAAGGCTTTGCCGCAGCTTCTGGACGGTGCGGTGGTGACGCTGCAGATCGCCATTCTGTCGATGGTGATCGGTCTTTCCTGCGCCATCGTGCTGACGTTGTGCCGGCTCTCCGGCAACCGCATTCTCGGCGCTTTCGCCGCCGTCTGGGTGGAAATCGCCCGCAACACGCCGGCGCTGTTCCAGATTTACATGGCCCATTTCGGTCTTGGCAATTTCGGCATTCACCTCAGCCCCTATACGGCGCTTCTGGTCGGCATCGCCTTCAACAATGCCGGTTACCTTGCGGAGAATTTCCGTGGCGCGCTGAAAGCCATTCCCGATACGCAGACGCGGTCGGGCCGTTCGCTCGGCATGACCTCGATGCAGACCTTCCGGCTGATCATCCTGCCGCAAATGCTGCGCGTTGCGTTTCTACCTGCCACCAACCAGATGATCTGGGCGATCCTCATGACCTCGCTCGGTGTCACCGTCGGCATGAATACGGATCTCGCCGGTGTCACGCAGGCCTTGAACGCCCGTTCGTTCCGCACTTTCGAATTTTTCGCGCTCGCCGCGGTCATCTATTACGTGATCGCCAAGTTCGTCACGCTCGCCGCCAGATTGCTAGCCGCGCGTCTGTTCCGTTATTGAGAGAGGTGAGCCATGTTTGAAACCGCTCTCACCTGGAGTGATCTCGCTTTCCTGGCCAAGGGTGCCGGCATGACGCTTGCCGTCACCGCCGTTGCCGTCACGGCCGGCACTATTCTGGGTATCATCTTCGGCATCATCCGTTTCCAGTTCGGACCCTATTGGTCGCTGCCGCTGACCTTCGTTCTGGATATTTTCCGTTCCGTACCGCTGCTGATCCAGCTTGTTCTCGGCAACGCCTTCCAGTCGATCGCAAAGCTCGGCTGGCCGCCGTTCACAACGTCCTGCGTGGTTCTGTCGCTTTATACCGCTGCCTATTGCACCGAAATCGTGCGTGGCGGCATTGAAGCAGTACCCTCGAACACCCGCCGCGCCTGCCGGTCGCTCGGCATGACCTGGTCCCAGGACATGCGCTACATTGTGCTGCCGCTCGCCACGCGCGTGTCATTGCCGGCGTGGATCGGGCTCACGCTCGGTGTCATGAAGGATTCGGCGCTCGTTCTTTGGCTCGGCCTCATCGAACTTCTGCGTGCCTCGCAGATCCTCGTCACCCGCCTGCAGGAGCCGCTGACGATCTTGATGATCTGCGGCGCCATCTACTTCCTTATCAGTTTCCCCATCGCCCGTTTCGGCGGGTATCTCGAAAGACGGTGGTCCCCCAATGATTGAGATCGAAAACGTCCGCAAATCCTTCGGCCCGCTGGAGGTTCTGAAAGGGATCAACCTCACCGTCAACAAGGGCGAGGTTGTCACCATCATCGGCGGCTCCGGTTCCGGCAAATCGACCCTGCTGACCTGCATCAACGGCCTTGAGCCGATCGACAGCGGCAAGATCGTCATCGACGGCACCGAGGTGCACGCCAAATCGACAGACCTCAACAAGCTGCGCCGCAAGGTCGGCATCGTCTTCCAGCAATGGAACGCCTTTCCGCATTTGACGGTGCTGGAAAACGTCATGCTCGCGCCGCGCAAGGTGCTCGATATCTCGAAGGAGCAGGCCGAAGAGATTGCGGTCAAACAACTGACCCATGTGGGTCTTGCCGAAAAGCTGAAGGTCTATCCGAACCGCATGTCGGGCGGTCAGCAGCAGCGAATGGCGATTGCCCGTGCGCTTGCCATGTCGCCGGAATATATGCTGTTCGATGAAGTCACGTCTGCGCTCGACCCGATGCTGGTGGGCGAAGTGCTTGATACGCTGAAGATGCTGGCGGATGAGGGCATGACGATGATCTGCGTCACGCACGAAATGGCCTTCGCCCGCGATGTCTCGAACCGCGTCGCCTTCTTCCATCAGGGCGTCATGGCGGAAATCGGCACGCCGGATCAGCTCTTCGGCGCACCGCAGCATCCTGAAACGCAGAAGTTTCTGGCGAGCGTGCGGTAATGCCAGCCAATGATGTCATCGTCATCGGGGCCGGCGTTGTCGGCCTCTCGGCGGCAATCGCGGCGCAGGGCCGCGGCCTGTCGGTCACGGTCATCGACCGTGAAGGACCGGCGGCGGGCGCGTCCGCCGGCAATGCCGGCGCCTTCGCTTTCACCGATATTCTCCCGCTGGCATCGCCAGGCATTCTCTGGAAAGCGCCGAAGTGGCTTCTCGATCCGCTCGGGCCGCTCAGCGTGCCGCCGGCCTATGCGCTGAAGATCGCACCGTGGATGTTCCGGTTCTGGCGGGCCTGCGCCGCTTCGAAGGTGGAACATTCCACCGCCGCCCAGACGGCGCTGATGGACCTTTCCAAGGCAGAGCTGGAGCCGTTCCTCAAAAAGACGGACACGATTGCGATGCTGCGCAAGGAGGGGAACCTTCAGGTCTATGAAAGCGAGGCGGAATTCGAAGCCTCGCTTGCCGGCTGGAAGGCGCGCGAACGTCACGGCATCGAGTTCCGGCATCTCAATGCCGAACAGATGGCCGAGATACAGCCCGGCATCGCGCCGCGTTTTACCTGCGGCACCTTTACGCCCGGCTGGTATTCCATCGCCGACCCCAAGCTTTATACGCTGGCGCTGGCCGATCATTTCCGCACCATCGGCGGGCGTATCGAATGCCTCGATATCGCTTCGCTTCGACCACTGGAAGACGGTGTCGAGGTGGTAAGCCATGATGGGCGCACCCGCAAGGCCGCCAAGGTGGTGCTGGCGGCCGGCGCCTTTTCGCATCGTATCGCCCGTTCGCTCGGGGAAAAAATTCCGCTGGAAACCGAACGAGGGTATAATACAACCCTGCCGTCTGGCGCCTTCGATCTGCGTACGCAGGTGACTTTCGGCGGCCATGGTTTTGTTGTTACCCGCCTTTCCTCCGGTATCCGCGTTGGCGGTGCCGTCGAACTGGGCGGGCTCGAGCTTCCGGCGAATTTCGCCCGTTCCGAGGCGCTGCTGACCAAGGCGAAAGCCTTCCTGCCGGGCCTGAAAACCGAAGGCGGCAAGCAGTGGATGGGCTTTCGCCCCTCGCTGCCGGACAGCCTGCCGGCCATCGGGCAAGCACGGCACACGGCGCGGGTGGTCTATGCATTCGGCCACGGGCATCTGGGGTTGACGCAATCGGCGGGCACGGCCCGCATCGTCGCCGATCTGCTAACGGGGCAAAAACCCGCCATCGATACACGGGCATTTTCGCCGCAACGTTTCTAGAGAATTTTGGCTTTTCTCCGAAACGCAAAAATTCTCGAGTTCTTTTTTTCACGCATTTTCCGGGCGTAGAACCGCTACGACTTTTACTGGAAATGCTTTTGGGAGATTTTCGATGTCTTCTTCCCTCTCGACAACAGCCGTTCCTGAAGCCCGCAGTATTTTGGCCGGTTCGGCCGAAGGTCCCGTGATTGCGACGACCGAAGCGCTGAGTTTCTGGGGTGGGGTCGATCCCGCCACCGGCAGGGTGATCGACGTGCACCACCCGTTGCATGGTGTCTGTCTTACCGGCGGCGTGCTGTTCATGCCAACCAGCCGCGGTTCGTGCACCGGTTCGGGCGTGCTGCTCGATCTTATCCTGACGGGCCGTGCTCCCTCGGCGCTGGTCTTCTGCGAGGCCGAGGACGTGCTGACGCTTGGCGCGCTGATCGCCGCTGAAATGTTCGGCAAGCCTTTGCCGGTGCTGCGGCTTGACGCGGAAAATTTCGCCCGGTTCTCCAAGGCAGCTCATGTCCGTATCGATGAGACGGCCATCGAAGCCGATGGCGTTTCCCTTGGCATTGCGCCGCCGGCGACGGCGCATCTCGATCTTCGGGATGACGACCGGGCCATGCTCGAAGGGCGCGATGGCGTCGCCGTGCAGCAGTCCATGCGTATCACCGTCGCCATGGCCGCCCAGCAGGGGGCGTCGGCGCTTGTCGATGTCACGCAGGGCCATATTGACGGTTGCATCTACGCCAGCCCCGCCAATCTCACCTTCGCGGAAAAAATGGCGGAGATGGGGGCGAAGGTTCGGGTGCCGACGACCATGAACGCCATTTCTGTGGACAAGGCGCATTGGCGTTCACAGGGCATGCCGGAGGATTTCGGCGACCCGGCCGCAAGGCTGGCGGATGCCTATGTGCGCATGGGCTGTCGCCCGACATTCACCTGTTCGCCTTACCTGCTCGACAGCGCGCCGCAGGCCGGCGACATGATCGCCTGGGCCGAGTCGAACGCTGTCATCTTCGCCAATACGGTTCTTGGCGCGCGTACGGCGAAACATCCGGATTTTCTCGATCTCTGCATCGCACTGACGGGCAGGGCGCCGCTGGCCGGCGTCTATCTGGAGGAAAATCGCCGTCCTCAGCGCATCGTCAATGTGGCGTTGCCGCAGGGCGTGGATGATGCCTTCTGGCCGCTCGTCGGTTATCTGGCGGGCAAGGCGGCGCCCGATTGCATTCCCCTGTTGCGCGGCCTTGGCCCCGCAAAGCCGTCGCGGGATGATCTAAAGGCGCTTTGCGCCGCTTTCGGCACCACCTCCGCTGCGCCTATGCTGCATATAGAGGGCGCAACGCCGGAAGCCGGTCTTGCCCCTCTCGAAACTGCCGACACCGTCTCCATTTCGCTGGCTGACATGGCCGCCGGCTGGTCGCTGCTCAACGAAGGGCCAGAAGAGGTTCAACTCGTCGCCATCGGCAGTCCGCATGCCTCGCTGGAGGAGTGCCAAGCGCTTGCGGCTGAATTTGCCGGCCGCCGGCGTCACGCGGATGTCGCCGTCATCGTCACCGCCGGTCAGCATGTCATCGATGCTGCTGTGCAGGACGGCACGCTGCGGAGATTGAAGGACAGCGGCGTACAGGTGCTGCCTGATCTCTGCTGGTGCTCCATTTCCGAGCCGGTTTTCCCGACGAAGACCCGTGCGCTCATGACCAATTCAGGCAAATACGCCCATTACGGCCCCGGCCTCAGTGGTCGCGCGGTGCGCTTCGGCAGCCTTGCCGATTGCGTCGGCAGCGCGCTGACCGGCCATGCTGTTTCCCGTCTTCCTTCCTGGCTTTCGTGAGGATAAATGAATGCGCAGTATCAAGACAGTTCATGTGATTTCCGCCCATGCGGAAGGCGAGGTGGGAGATGTGATCGTTGGCGGGGTGAAGCCGCCGCCGGGTGAGACGATCTGGGAGCAGAGCCGCTTCATCGCCCGTGATGAAACCCTGCGCAACTTCGTGCTCAATGAGCCGCGCGGCGGCGTGTTCCGCCACGTCAACCTGCTGGTGCCGCCGAAACATCCTGACGCGGATGCCGCCTTCATCATCATGGAGCCGGAAGATACGCCGCCCATGTCTGGCTCCAACTCCATCTGCGTTTCCACCGTGCTTCTGGATGGCGGCATCGTGCCGATGCAGGAGCCGGAAACCCATATGCTGCTGGAGGCTCCTGGCGGATTGGTAAAGGTGCGCGCCGAATGCCGCAACGGCAAGGCCGAGCGCATTTTCGTGCAGAACCTGCCGAGCTTTGCCGCACAACTCAATGTGGAACTCGAAGTCGAAGGTCTGGGTAAGCTCAAGGTGGATACCGCTTATGGCGGCGACAGCTTCGTCATCGTCGATGCGGAAGCGATGGGCTTCAGCCTGAAGCCGGAAGAGGCGCATGAGATCGCCCGCCTTGGCGTGCGCATCACCAATGCCGCCAACAAGGCTTTGGGTTTCGACCATCCCGAGAACCCGGACTGGCGGCATTTTTCCTTCTGCCTGTTTGCCGGTAAGGTGGAGCGCACGGCTGAAGGCTTGCGGGCAGGGGCGGCCGTCGCCATCCAGCCGGGCAAGGTGGATCGCTCGCCGACAGGCACAGCGCTTTCAGCCCGCATGGCCGTGCTGCATGCACGAGGCGAAATGAAGGAGGGCGAAACGCTGACGGCGGTTTCGCTGATTGGCTCTACCTTTACTGGCCGCATTCTCGGGACCACCAAGGTTGGCGACCGTCTGGCCATCCTGCCGGAAATTTCCGGCCGCGGCTGGATCACCGGCATTCACCAGCACATGCTCGATCCGTCCGATCCGTGGCCGCAGGGGTATCGGCTGACGGATACCTGGGGTGCTCGGTAGGGGCTTTACGGGTCACTCAGGGGAAATGTTGAGACCACGGCGGTGCCGCGTCTTTCTTCTCCCCGCCGGGGAGAAGGTGGCCCGAAGGGTCGGATGAGGGGGCACCGTTGCCGGATTTCGGAGAGCTTGCCCCCTCATCCCGCTGCCGCGGACTTCTCCCCCTCGGGGAGAAGAAGCAAGCGGCTCCCGCTCCCTCCAATAGGGTTAGACGTTCAACCGCCTCGTCGTTTCCCGCACGATCAGCTCGAAACCGACATCCACCCGTGCCCCTTCGGGAACAGCGGCACCCTTCTCCGGCTCCAATATCGAAAGCAGCAATTCGCCAGCCTTGCGGCCGATCATCTGGGCATCGACCCGGATAGTCGAAATCGCCGGATAACATTGCCGGCCGATATCGAAATCGCCGAAGCCGAGGATGGAAATGCGGTCTGGGACACTGATTCCCCTTCGATGACATTCCATCAGTGCGCCAACGGCGGAAATATCCGACACGGCGAAGATGGCCTCGACATCGGGCGCCTTGGCCAGCAGCGAGCCGAGGGTCTTTGCCCCGTGGTCATAGGAGACCGGGGCGCTGCCTTCGCGAATGATGAGATCATCGGCAATGCCAGCTTCACGCAGGGCCGCGCCGAAACCGAGCAGGCGGCTTTCGCCGCGCCAGTCCTTCACATCGCCATCGGCCCTGGAGCCGAGCGCGCCGATTCTTTTGAAACCGAGCGATATCAGATGTTTGGCGGCGGTTCTTCCTACTTCGTAATTGGAAAAACCGACCGCATGGTCGATGGGGTGTTCGGGAACATCCCAGATTTCCACGATCGGGATACCGGCGCGCATCAACACTTCGCTTGCCATCTTGGTATGCACCGTGCCGGCAACGACAATGGCGTCGGGACGGCGCTCCATCATGGTGCGTATGACGCGTTCTTCTTCCTGTAGATCGTACATGGTGTAGCCGATCAACAATTGGTAATCGGCGGCGCGCAGCGCATTGGCGAGCCCCTGCGCGCTGTCGGCGAAGTTGGAGTTGGTGAGCGTCGGCAGGATGGCGGTGATGAAATTGGTGCGCCGGGATGAGAGCGATCCGGCGATTCGATCAGGCACATAACCAAGCTTCTCGATGGCCTTCATCACCTTCTGGCGCGTGTCTTCAGACACCAGCGCCGGGTCGGCCAGCACTCGCGAGACGGTCATCTTGGAGACGCCCGCGAGTTTCGAGACGTCGCTCATGGTTGCTTTTTTCGACGTGACTAACGCTGCGGCCAAGGGCGTGCGCTCCACCAAAGCATGTCTCCCTAAATTCGAACCGGTTCAGGACAAGACATACACGAAGATATCAAGGGAAAGCACGCCGCATGATTGCATATCGCTGCGGCGTGCACCGGATTTATGCGATGCGGCTATAGACCAGATGGTAAAAACGTCCGTCGCACATGCTCATCATCTCATCCGTCAGTACACGGCCTTCCAGCCGGACCGGTGAAACCAGTGCTTCCTCCACAGCTTCCATCGAAGGATAGTCGATTTCCTGCACCATGATGATCGAGGCGGCGTCCGGATCCGTGCGCTCGGTACGCATCACCCGCACGGCCTGCGCATTCGGCATGCGTTTCCAGACCGGAAGCAGTTTTTCCTCGACGATGCGGAAAAATTCCTCCTCCCGACCGGGGTTGATCCTGCCTTCGAAAATTGCCGAGCGTGTGTACATGTGTCCTCCCGAATGATTGCCGATCGAAACAGTTCTGTAGATCGGACTTGCAATGATACCGATAACATGCATTATTGATCCTGCCAAGAACGTGAGATGGTGTCGACCAGAGGAAAATCGACAACCGGCGGAATTTATTGAATTTCAAAGTAAATTCATCAGGTTTTTGCTTTCGCGATTTCTTGGGAGGAGTTTTTTGTCTATCGCTGTAGAATGTTATCGAGAACATTTTTCGCGTGGCGCAAGATCGCTGTTCCGCTTTGGGCAGCCACTTAAAAGGTTGGAGGAGAGACCATGAGCATATCCAGATTTCTGAAGAACATGACCGTTGCCGTTGGTGTTGCCGCAGCTTCGCTTGCTGCCACTACGTCTGCCCATGCCGTCTCGCTCAGCGAGATCACGGCGCGCGGCAAGGTCAAGATCGGTGTTCTGACCGGCGCTCCACCGATGGGCATGGTGGATGAGAAGGGCAATCCTTCCGGTTACGACGTCGATGTCGCCAATCTCATCGGCTCTTACCTGTCGCTGCCGGTGGAACTGGTGCCGCTGACACCGCCCGCGCGTATTCCGGCCCTTCAGACCGGCAAGGTCGATTTCCTTGTTGCGACGCTCGCTCCGACCGGTGAGCGCGCCAAGACCGTGATGTTCACGCAGCCCTATAGCGCGTTCAACATGGACATCATCTCGGGCAAGGATCAGAAGTTCGAAAACCTCGAAAGCCTCAAGGGCAAGCGAGTTTCGGTCAATCGCGGCTCCTCGCAGGAAACCGCGCTGCGCAAGGCCAATGTCGAAGGTCTCGAAATCGTCGTTTACGAAGACGATTCCACCAGCGCACAGGCATTGCTTGCCGGTCAGGTGGATGCTGTCGCCTTGCCGTCCACGGTTGGCGAAGCGATCATCAAGCAGCGCCCGGAAGCCGGTCTGCAGGTTGGTTTCACCTTCTTCCAGCAGGGTAATTCGATGGCGACCAAGCTTGAGGATTTCGAGCTGCGCCAGTGGCTGAACACGTCCATCTACCTCATGAAGATGTCGGGTGATCTCGACCGCATCTCGGTCAAGTGGACCGGCCGTCCGCTGCCGCAACTGCCAAGCTTCTGATTGAGCCTTTCAACGCGCCCGCCGGGAAACTTCCGGCGGGCCCGGGAAATGTCAACGGAGTGACGCATGTCCTATACATTCCAATTCGGCGCGCTCGCCCAATATCAGAATGAAATTCTGAACGGCATATGGCTGACGATCAAGCTGTCGGTCCTCTCCATTGTGCTCGGCTGCGCTTTCGGCATTCTATTGGCCTCGCTGCGGTCCATCAATGGCGGCATAGTCCGCATCATCGTGGACGGTTATGTGGAAGTCATCCGCAATACGCCGTTTCTCGTGCAGCTTTTCATCGTCTATTTCGGCCTGCCGGGCCTCGGTTTCAGGGTAGGGGCAGATACGGCGGCGCTGATCGGCATGACGATCAACCTTGCGGCCTATTCGACGGAGATCATCCGCGCCGGCATCGAGGCTGTTCACAAGTCGCAGATTGAGGCGGGCGAGGCGCTCGGCTTCACTAAATATCAGATCTATCGCCACGTCATCATCGTGCCGGCTATTGCGAAGGTCTATCCCTCGCTGTGCAGCCAGTTCGTGCTGATGATGCTGGCGTCGAGCATATGTTCGGCTATTTCCACCCATGAACTTGCGGCCGCCGCAGCCTTCGTGGAATCGCAGACCTATCGTTCCTTCGAGGTCTATATCGTCGTCACGCTCATCTATCTGGCACTGGCGCTTTCCCTGCGGCTTATTCTTGCCCTCGTCGGCATGTGGCTGTTCGGTCGCCGCGTGGCGCGTAAGACGATGACCGCTTTGCCGGAGGTGCAGTCATGACTCTTCGAACTTTCGGCTGGAACGAATTCGGCTTCCTCTTGACCGCCCTGCAATGGACCGTGCTTCTGACGATCATTGCGCTGATCGGCGGCGGCATCGTCGGCTTCTTCGTGGCGCTCGCCCGTACCTCGAATTTCAAGGCGCTGCGCATTGCCGCCGGCACCTATATTCAGGTGATCCAGGGTATTCCGGTGCTGATGATCCTGTTTCTGTCCTATTACGGCCTCAGCCTTGCCGGACTGGAATTGCCGCCGCTCTTTGCCGCCGGCGCCTCGATGACGATCTATACGTCGGGTTATCTCGCGGAAATCTGGCGCGGCTGCATCCAGGCGGTGCCGAAGCAGCAGTGGGAAGCATCGGAATCGCTCGCTCTCACCCGCGCCCAGCAATATCGTTACGTCATCCTGCCGCAGGCGATCCGCATTTCGCTGCCGCCGACCGTCGGTTTTGCCGTTCAGGTCGTCAAGAATACGTCCATCGCATCGATCATCGGTTTCGTCGAACTGGCAAGAGCGGGGCAGCTCATCAACAATGCCACGTTCCAGCCGTTCCGCGTCTTCGTTGCCGTGGCCGTGCTTTATTTCATCGTCTGCTACCCGTTGTCCCAGCTATCGCGTTGGCTGGAAAGGAGGCTTCATGCCGGAAGTAATCGTTGAAAACGTTCACAAGAGCTTTGGCGCTCTGGAAGTCCTCAAAGGCGTGTCGCTTTCGGTCGGCCGTGGTGAAGTCTTCGCCCTCATCGGCCGCTCGGGTTCGGGCAAGAGCACGCTGCTGCGCTGCATGAACGGGTTGGAGAAGATCAATTCGGGCCGCATCGAAATCGCCGGTCATGCCATCGGCGAAGATGCCAAGGCGCTGCGCAAGCTGCGCACCGATGTCGGCATCGTCTTCCAGAGCTACAATCTTTTCCCGCACCTGACGGTCGGCGAAAACATCATGCTCGCGCCGCGCATCGTCAAGGATGTGGCGAAATCGGAAACGAGAGATATTGCCCGCGAGGTTCTGCAGCTCGTCGGCCTGTCGGAGAAATTCGATTCCTATCCCGACCAGCTTTCCGGCGGCCAGCAGCAGCGCGTGGCGATTGCCCGCTCGCTCGCCATGCGGCCGAAGGTGATGCTGTTCGACGAGGTGACTTCGGCGCTCGATCCGGAACTGACCGAGGAAGTGCTGACCGTCATGGAAAACCTCGCCAAGGACGGCATGACCATGATCCTTGTCACCCATGAAATGGCTTTCGCGCGCCGCGTGGCGACTGAAACCATCTTCATGCACAAGGGCAAGATCTGGGAGCAGGGCCGTTCTTCCGAGCTCTTCGCCAATCCGCAAACGCCGGAACTCCGGCAATTCGTCAAGGCCGATGTGAAGTAGTTCGCCGGCGCAAAGGAAACTCCATGACCACTGAAATCGTGCAACTGTGCCCGCTCATCCCGGCACTGGAAGACGAACTTGCGCAGCGCTTCACCGTGCATCGCCTGTTCGAAGCTTCGGACAAGGCGGCGTTGCTTGCTGAAAAGGGCGCGGCGATCCGCGGCGTCGTCACCGGCGGCCATATCGGCCTGCCGGCGGATATCGGCGCGGCGCTTCCCAATCTTGAAATCGTCGCCATCAATGGCGTCGGTTTCGACAAGGTCGATCTGACCGACGCGAAACGGCGCGGCTTCCGCGTCGCCAATACACCTGACGTGCTGACAGCCGATGTCGCCGACCTCGCCCTCGGTCTCGTTCTGGCGCAGGCGCGTAAGCTGCCGCAGGCGGACCAGCATGTGCGCACCGGCCAATGGCTGAAGGGTGATATGGGGCTTTCCACCCGTGTGGCCGGCCGCCGTTACGGCATTTTCGGTCTCGGCCGCATCGGCCAGGCAATCGCAAAGCGGCTCGAGGGTTTCGATGCCCGCATTTCCTACACCGCGAGAAGCCGCCGCGATGTCGCTTATGATTATTACGACAGCATCGAAGCGCTGGCTGCCAATTGTGATGTGCTGATCATTGCCGCCGCCGCCACGGCCGAAACCCGCCATATCGTCAATGCGGATGTGCTGAAGGCCCTCGGTCCCCAGGGCGTGCTCGTCAATGTGGCGCGCGGGTCGCTCGTGGATGAGACGGCGCTTGTCGAGGCGCTTTCGAAAGGCGCAATCGGCGGCGCGGCGCTCGATGTCTTCGAGGACGAACCGCGCGTGCCGGAAGCGCTTTTCGCTTTCGATAACGTCACGCTCGCCCCGCATGTCGGCAGCGGCACGCACCAGACGCGACGCGCCATGGCCGATCTGGTTCTCGCCAATCTCGATGCGCATTTCGCCGGCAAAGAATTGCCAACGCCGGTGGTGTGACGGGCAACGAATTGTCACCTGTATAAAGTGACGGCGCAGCTTCTGTTGCGCTGTTTGGTTTCAGGCGGGCAGGGCTTCGGGGAAGCTGCTGCAAAAGACGGAATTCCCGGCGATCTTTGCCCTGTCATTCATACTTATATAATATGTATAATCCTACTATTCTGCCTGATTATGAAGTAATGAGGCGGAGAGGTGCGTTCCAAAGGCCCGAAGACACCCGAAGAGAACCGGATGTCGCGAAAAAAGCGCGATGTCACGCCATCCGCCATTCCTGACATGGGCGAAAATGCCAATCCTTCCGACCGGCACGCGCTTCTGGAAGCGATGATCGACCACGTACCGGATTTTATCTATGCCAAGGATCTGGAAGGGCGCTTTCTTTTCGCCAATCGCGCCATAGTCACCGAAAACGGCTTTGATACGGTCGAGCAACTGATAGGGCTCACTGACTACGATATTCATGGTGAAGCGGCGCAGCGCGCCGGCATTCCCGAGACCGAAGCGCGGGTAATGCGCACCGGCGAACCGGATCTCGGTTATGAAGAACGTGCCATGCGCGGCGATATCGACCGCTGGCTAATGATGTCGCGTGTGCCGCTGAAGGACAAGGCTGGCAACATCATCGGCGTGGTCGGCGCTTCGCGCGATATTACCCAGAAAAAGGCCTCCGAGCGATTGCTTCAGGCGCAGGCGCGTATCCTGCAAATGATTGTGGCGGCGGCGCGGATCGAGGATTTTCTCGAGGAATTCGTCAAGGCCATCGAAAATCTCGCCACCGGCCTTGCCTGCGCGGTGCGGGTAGTCGAGGCGGCGGAAGGGGAGCCTTCCGTTTACGCCTCGCCGGCGCTCGCGCAGCAGGAGGGGCTGGCTGCACTTTTCGCCAGTGTCAGTGATCCTGAGCGCCTCACCCATCCCGCAGAACACGTCGCCTTCAGTTTCGATATTCCGGCCAGCGAAGGCAAGGCGCATGGTTTCGTCTGGTGCGTGCTGGCCGGCCGCGAGCCGGACGCGGCGCTGGTGGAGTTTATCGGCGCTGCGGCGCGCATGGCGGGCCTGGCAATCGACCGCAAAAGGGCGGCGGAACATATCGCCTTTTTGGCGGATCACGACATGCTGACCCGGCTGCCGAACCGCCGTTTCCTCGATACGAGACTGCCGGAAATACTGGCGGCGGCGGCAAAGGCGAACCGAAGGGTCGGTATCGGGTTTCTCGATCTCGATAATTTTAAGCACATCAACGATACGCTTGGCCACAGCATCGGCGATGCCCTGCTGTCGAAAACCGCCGAGCGCATTGCGAAAAGCCTGCGGAAAAACGATCTCGTTCTCAGGGTCGGCGGCGACGAGTTCGTCATTATTCTCGAAGAGCGCAAGGACGATGTCGAAAACCGCCTGCAGCGCATCCGGGACGCAGTCTCGCAGCCCTTGCGCATCGGCAATTACGATATCAAGGTCACATGCAGCATCGGCATGGCCTTTTTTCCGGAGCACGGGGAAACCCCAGCGGAAATCGTCGCGGCGGCCGATCTCGCCATGTATGAAGCCAAACATGCCGGGCGCGACAGCATCGCCACCTTCACCCCGAATATGGCGGATGATCTGAGGAAGAAATTCACCCGGATCGAGGAGTTGCGCAAGGCCGTGCAAAGGGACGAATTCGTCCTGCATTTCCAGCCGCAGGTCGATCTTGCGAGCGGCCGGATCAGCGGCGTGGAGGCGCTTGTGCGTTGGCAGCACCCGACGGAAGGTCTGCTCGGCCCCGCGGAATTCATCGGGCTTGCCGAAGAAACCGGACTGATCGTGGAACTCGGGGCAAACATCCTCAGAAAGGCCTGTCATCAGGCGCAGGCTTGGGTTGCCGCCGGCCTCTCGCCGGTCAAGATCGCGGTCAATATCTCGCCACGGCAGTTTCAGGGCGGGCTGGTGCAGCAGATAAGGTCGGTGCTGAAGGAAACCGGGCTAGCGCCCTCCCTTCTGGAAATCGAGATAACCGAGACGCTGATCATTCAGGATGTTGAGGCATCGGTACGGATCATGCGCGCCATAAAACAGATGGGTGTCAGCCTGGCGCTGGACGATTTCGGCATTGGTTATTCTTGCCTTGGTATGCTCAAGACATTTCCGCTGTCCTGCATGAAGATAGACCGCTCGTTCCTGACCCATCTGCCGGAAAAAACCAAGGATAGCGCCATCGTCACGATCATGATCCAGCTTGCGGGATCGCTGGACATCGATGTAATTGCCGAAGGCGTGGAAACCGCCGAGCAGGCCGCGTTCCTGCGCATGGCGGGCTGTCCTTACGGCCAGGGCTATTATTTCAGCCGACCTCTGCCCGCGGACGCGGTCGAGGTAATGCTGCGGAACACGACGACATTCCCCACCGGCCTTTCCAGCGACAGGCCATAAGCTCCCCCATTTGACAGTTTTGCCGGAGAGACGGGCAAGCCGCCCGTCCACCCCAATGTGTCGTTTATTGCCGCGCACATCTCCCCTTCACTCTGGGCTTCGCAAGGCAAGTCTTGGCCGCCTTATCGCGCAGACGAGTGCGCTCTCGGCCTTTGCAGGATTGGGGGAGAGCGTCTCTATGTTTCTAGATATAATAATATAATCACTTTGGAAGATTTAATCTTAGTAATTTATAGAATTATGTTAAAATAAATGACAATATTACTGTATTTTAAACTGATTATTTGTTGTAATTTTACTACTTAATCCGAATGTGTACTTATATTGTATTTGGGTTTGTTCGATTTTAATTGCGACTCCATGGCGGTTTCTGTCATTTGCTCAATCAGCGCAGGGAAGCGGGCGGCAGGGAAAAGACCAGCCCTCAAATTTGCGCATTCGTTGAAAAATTTTGACTGGAGATTAAAAATGAACATCAAGAGCCTTCTGATCGGCTCCGCTGCCGCTCTCGCAGCAGTATCCGGCGCACAGGCCGCTGACGCTATCGTCGCTGCCGAACCAGAGCCCATGGAATATGTCCGCGTCTGCGACGCCTTCGGTAAGGGCTTCTTCTATATGCCCGGCACCGAAACCTGCCTCAAGTTCCAGGGTTATGTCCGTTTCGAGACCGGTTTCGGTCGTGACAAATCGGGCAAGTCCGACTGGGATTCCTTCACCCGTGCGCAGTTCGAAATTGACACCCGCACCGACACCGAGCTCGGCGCTCTGCGCGACTTCATCGGCTTCCAGGGCAATGCTGACAGCGGCTCTGCTGCCCTGAACGACAAAAACACCGACGACAAGGGTTCTGCGGTATTCGTCGATCAGGCATTCATCGAACTCGCCGGCCTCAAAGTTGGTAAGTTCACCAGCTGGTGGGACGATGGTATTGGTGGCGAAACCGACCAACTGTCGTCGAACTCGAAGTTCAACTCCATTCGTTACACCTATGACGCAGGTTCGTTCTGGGCTGGCGTGTCGGTTGACGAGCTGGAAGGCGTCGCTGTCGGTTCCTACAACAAGAACAACAACGCAAACAAAGTTGGCTCATCCAACAACGTTGGCGTTGCGGCTGGTGTCGGAGCCAAGTTCGACAGCGTCTCGCTTGTTCTTATTGGCGGTTATGACACCGATCGTGAAAATGGCGCCGTCCGCCTGATCGCAGAAGCTGGTGTTGGTCCGGGCACTTTCGCTCTGGCTGGTGTCTGGGCTTCCGGCGCAAACGCCTATTACAACGTTTCCGAATGGGCCGTCGCTGCGTCCTACGCCATCAAGGCAACCGACAAGCTGAAAATCACCCCCGGCGTCCAGTACTACGGTGGTTATGGCCTCGCTTCCTGGAATGATTTCTCGAATAACGATGCCTGGAAGGCTGGCCTGACGGTTGACTACAAAATCACTGACGGCTTCTCCACGAGACTGACTGCGAACTACCTCGACGTCGAAAAGAAGCCTGAAGCTTGGACCGGTTTCGTTCGTCTCGAGCGTTCGTTCTAATTGTCTGCATAAAAAGCATAAACCGGGTTAGACAACTCAGATCCACCCCGTTTTTGAACGGGTGAGTCACTAGCTCCAGTCAAAGTGCCTGACATGATGTCAGGTTTGCTCCCCGGACCACTTCAGGCCGGGGAGTTTTTGTCGTGATGCTGGCGGGGTTGTGAATGAGGATTTGCCGTAGCCTTTTGATTTATCGATCCTGATCGAGCCCATGCGCGCTCGCGCGGTAGCTTGCGTCTTCCGGTGGACGGGGAGGGTGCACCGGCTCGTCGAATGTGCGCAGCAAGCGACCCCAGCCGGGATCATGCATATGTTCCTTCAGGCCGGCCCGCTCCGCCAGCGCCATCGCTTCCTGTTGGCCAAAGTCAACGGCGGCGTCGACATCTGCTGTCAGCACCTGCCCGTTTTCCATCAGCATTTTACCGTCCACAAAGACGGTATCGACATCGCTGCCAAGGACCTGATGCACCAGACGGTGCACCGGCATCCACATGGGCATCAGATGGGGCTTGCGCATATCGATGATGACGACGTCGGCCTTCTTGCCGATTTCGAGCGAACCGATCTCGTCTTCCATACCAATGGCGTGAGCAGCGTCGATTGTGATCATCTCGAAAATCTTGCCAGGCGGCAACAGGTAGCGATCGTGATTGTGCAGGAGATGCTGGGTGAACTGCGCCAGGCGCGCCGTCTGCAACATGTCGAAATGGCGGCTTGGCGCCGCACCATCGGTGGTGATGGCGACACGAATGCCTTTCGACATCATTTCCATGATCGGGGTTGAACGACCCGGCGGTGCGTGGGTCACGCGGGTGCCGGTCTCGGCCAATATGTCGATCTCGTCATGGGAGATGCCCCAGCAGTGCTGAAGGTGAATGTCAGGGCCTAGCAGGGCATTTTCCTTGTCCTGAAACGCCATGCGGATTTGCCCGGCAAAGGCATCGGAATGAAGCCTGATGCCTCTCTTGCGTGCCATCTCGCGTATCCGGCGGGCCTGCATCCTGTCGCCATCGGTCAGTTTCACAGCCTGATCAGGTGTGGATGCGTTGGAGGGTTCGACGGAAGGTACGATGGTGAAAGGTGTCAGGAAAACGTTGATGCGGCCATCGGCGCTTCCATGCAATGCCTCGATCACCGCTTCACTGCCCGCCATCATCTCGTCGAAGCTCACGTTGCGGCGTTCGGGCAGGCCGCTCTCCCATCGCGTGACAGGATGGGGCCAGGGCAGGCCCGAGGGCCCGACGCAGATGATTTCCCGAAGGCCGAGTTCGCTATAGGCGCGGGCATGGTTGATGGCGAAGACGGGGTCATCCGCGCGTGGCATCGAGGTGATGATGCTGGCCCCGGTCGTCACGCCGGCGCGCAGCCGTTCGATGCCGGAAATCAGCCCGTCGGCATACCAGTAGTCGCGGGTCACGTAGTGGTAGTATGTCGGGGTGATGATTTTCATCCACATCGCATTGGTATCCGCCGCAACGCTGCGAAGAAGCGCGTGGCCTGCATGGCCATGGGCATCGATCAGGCCAGGGGTGATCAGTTTTCCCCTGCAGTCGATAGCCTCCTTGTCTCCATGGCGGAGTTCCAGTTCATCCGCAGTGCCGATGTCGACAATCCTGTCGCACTCGATGGCCAATGCGCCGTCTTCGATAACGCGCCGCTCCGTGTCGACCGTGACGATCGTGCCGTGTATCAGCAGAAAGCCTGTCATATTCCGTCCTCCCTCTCTTTAACTCGTATCCAAAAACTTACAATTTTGAGTACGATAATTGTCAACAATATTATTGACAATAAGCCCGGGCGAAACAATACTCCCTTTGCCCGAGCGGACCGCCCAGCGGTCTTCCAACGATTTATAAAAAGGGGGGATCAAATGTCCCGTATCAGAAGTTTCGTCCTGGCGGCCATGGCTGCCGCCGCCATTGCCGTTCCCGCCAATGCCGAGACCCTTCGCTGGGCCGGTCGCGCCGATCTTTATTCGCTAGACCCATATTCGGTCCCGTCTACGTCCAACCTTGCTTTTCTGAATCATATTTATGAGGG
Source organism: Agrobacterium sp. ST15.16.055 (assembly GCF_027956555.1). NCBI lineage: Bacteria > Pseudomonadati > Pseudomonadota > Alphaproteobacteria > Hyphomicrobiales > Rhizobiaceae > Agrobacterium > Agrobacterium sp. ST15.16.055. The sequence goes on along the minus strand of NZ_JAQKGN010000004.1, from coordinate 67,805 downwards.
CCTCGTTCGTTACGGGCCGGACTTCCAGATCGAGCCGGCGCTTGCCACCGAATGGAAGCTGATTGATGGAAAGACCTGGCGCTTTACCCTGCGCAAGGGTGTGAAATTCCATGACGGCGCAGACTTCACCGCTGATGATGTGGTGGCATCCTTTACCCGCGCTTCGGACGCGACCTCGCCGCTGCGGGGTAATATCCCGATTTATGCTGGCGTCAAAAAGGTTGACGATTTTACGGTTGACCTCGATGTCAACGCGCCCACCTCGCTCTTCCTGAACGACATCACCAACATCTTCATCTTCAATGCCAAGTGGTTGAAGGATAACAATAGCGAGAAGCCCACCGACTTCGCGTCGAAGGTCGATGGTTACACCACCATGCACACCAACGGCACCGGCCCGTTCAAGCTCGAAAGCCGCGTTCCCGATAGCAAGACTGTTCTCGTTGCGAATGAAGGCTGGTGGGACCAGAAAAAGCACAATCTCGACCGCATCGAATTTGTGCCGATCGCGTCGGCGGCAACCCGCGTCGCGGCACTGCTGTCAGGTGAAATCGACCTGATCGATTCCGCCCCGATCCAGGATTTGCCGCGCCTCGAATCCTCGCCCGATATCACGGTCAAGAAGCGCACTGAGCTTCGCACGCTTTTCATCGGCTTCAACCGCCGCGAAAAACTGGAAAACGGTCAGCCGAACCCGTTCAATGATTTGCGTGTCCGCCAGGCCTTCGAAGCCTCCATCGATCGTGACCTCATTAACAAGAAAGTCATGCGTGGTCTCGCAAGACCGTCTGGCTCGCTGATCGCACCGGAGATTGCGGGCTATGCCAAGTCGCTCGACACGTTCGAGCCGGCCGATCCGGCCAAGGCGCAGAAGCTGCTTGCCGATGCGGGCATGAAGAACCTTGCTTTCACCTATACCTGCATGAATGATGAGAGCGTCAACGAAGAGGATATCTGCTCGGGCGTTGCGAATATGTTGAAGCGCGGCGGGTTCCAGCCGACAATCGATATTGCGCCGCGTTCGGTGCAGTCACCCAAGCGGAATGGCGGTAAGGCCGACGTCTTCAACCTCAGCTGGGCGAACGAGCCGACGCTGGACGCCTTCTCGATGCTGTCGCAGATCCTCTCCACCCGCAAGGGTGCGATGGGCGTCTCCAATTACGGCGGCTGGTCCAATCCCGAGATCGACAAGCTTGTTGCGCAGGCGGCGCAGGAACAGGACAATACGAAGCGTCTGGCGCTCGAAGAAGCCGCGCTGAAGATCGCCAAGGACGAGACCATGCTCGTGCCGTTGCATCAGCAGCCGATTGCCTGGGCGATGCTGGCCAAGGTCAAAAGTGTCGACTTCCGCGCCGACAACAAGCCACGCCATTGGCTGACTCAGCTCGACAAATAAGACGGAGAGCAAGCGAGGCGCCGGTCACTGGACCGAGCGCCTTGCCTGTTTCAGCAGACATTCGAGTACGCGCAAGTTCATTCGACTGGGTGTGAAGCCGAACGAAGCCGTGTCAAAAATTGTCGACAAAGTTGCAACGGTTTCGCGGTTCTTGCATGCCGCGTAACCTATGGCCCGTCTCTGGAAGAGAATGATCGAACCTGCATGCCCGCGTGGCTCAGGCTCGTGTCCGAGAGGTAACAATGCTGGTTTTCATTATCAAGCGTTTGGGAAATGCCGTGCTGGTCATGCTTTCCGTTGCGCTTATCGCCTTTATGATCTTTCGGCTGGCGGGAGATCCTGTCGAGCTGATGGTCGGCGAACAGACCTCGCAGGAGGATCGCGCCGCGCTACGTGAGAGGCTCGGCCTCAATGACAGCCTGCCGACCCAATATCTGCGATTTGTCAAAGATGCTGCGGAGGGCAATTTCGGTGTTTCCTACCGCAACGGCCAGCAGGTGCTGCCGCTGATCGCCGAAAGGTTTCCCGCAACGCTCGAACTGGTGCTGGTTGCCACCATCATATCGCTTGTCGTCGGCCTGCCTCTCGGCGTTCTGACGGCAATCCGGCGCGGGAAATGGTATACGGAGGGCCTGCAATTCCTGTCGATTGTCGGCGTCTCCCTGCCAAGCTTCGTTGTCGGCATCCTTCTCATTCTGGTATTTTCGGTGTCGCTAGGCTGGGCGCCTGCATTTGGTCGCGGTGATGTCGTCCAGCTCGGGTGGTGGTCGACGGGGCTTTTGACGTCTTCCGGACGAGCGGCCCTCATTCTCCCTGCCATTGCACTTTCTCTCTACCAGATCACGCTCGTCATGCGTCTGGTGCGGGCGGAAATGCTTGAAGTCTTGCGGTCCGATTTCGTGAAATTCGCGCGAGCTCGCGGCATACCGCGTTGGCGGATCTATTTCCGCCATGCGCTGCGAAACTGTCTTATGCCTGTTGTGACGCTGACGACGATGAATGTCGGCTCACTCATCGCCTTCGCACTCATCACAGAAACCGTGTTTCAGTGGCCGGGCATGGGCATGCTGTTTATTCAGGCTGTCACCTTTCTCGATATTCCCGTCATGGCGGCCTATCTCTGCATCATCTCCTTCATCTTCGTTGTCCTCAACACGTTCGTCGATATCGCCTATGCGGTCATCGATCCGCGTCTGCGCACCGCGCGCTAACCGAAGGGAGCCGGTTTCATGACAGACCTTTCGCAAACGGAAAAACCCGCCCGTCGGTCGCTTTTCAGCCGCATGCGTGACAGCGACCTCTACTGGTCCTTTAGCCGCAGCAAATCGGCGAAGATCAGCGCGCTCATCCTTGCGATATTGATCCTTGCCGCCATCTTCGCGCCGTGGATTGCGCCCCAGAACCCATATGACGGCGCATCGCTCGACATGTGGAAGGCCGAGCTGCCGCCGATCTGGCAGGAAGGCGGCGAATGGCCGTTCTTGCTTGGAACGGATACGCAGGGACGCGACATGCTGTCCGCCATTCTCTATGGCACGCGCATCTCCATCGTCATCGGTGTTGCCTCCGTGGTGCTCTCGCTCATCATCGGCATGACGGCGGGTCTGGTGGCGGGTTATTTCGGCGGTTTTACCGATGGTTTGCTGATGCGCATCGGGGATATCACGCTCTCCATCCCGACCATTCTCGTCGCCATCCTCGTGTCGACCGTCGTGCGGCAGATGCTGCCGGACAGTCTGCGTGAAGTCGGTGCATCCGCCGTGCTCATTCTCGCCATCGCGCTTTCCGCCTGGGTGCAATATGCGCGAACGGTGCGCGCACAAGCCATTGTGGAAACCGGCAAGGACTATGTTCAGGCCGCCAAGCTGATCGGCGTGCCCGCCCGTCGCATCATGGCGGCACATATCCTGCCCAATACGCTGACGCCGATCATGGTCGCCGCGACGCTTAATTTCGGCATGGCGATCCTCACGGAAGCGACCCTGTCCTTCCTTGGCATCGGCATGCCGCCGAGCCAGCCGTCGCTCGGCACATTGATCCGCATCGGCAACCAGTTCCTATTTTCCGGCTCCTGGTGGATTGTGCTGTTTCCGGTCTTCCAACTCTGCCTGCTCGTCGTCACCGTCAACCTTCTGGGTGACTGGCTGCGCGACGCGCTCAATCCGAAACTGAGGTGAGTTCCATGCACGATCTTCTTTTGCGCAACGTACGGCCCATGGCGGGCGAAGCCTGCGATATTTTGATCAGGGACGGCAAGATTTCAGGTTTCGGAACATTTGAAGCCGAACCCGAAATGCCGGTCGAGGATGGTAAGGGAGCAATCGCCATCCCCGGTCTCATCGATGCCCATACGCATCTGGATAAGACCACGTGGGGCATGCCCTGGCACGTCAACAATCGTGCCGCCATCCTTCGCGAGCGGATCGATTTCGAGCGGGAGAACCGCGTTCAGATCGGCATCGATCCGCATCGCCAGTCCATGCGCCATGCCATCGGGCTCGCAGCCAATGGCGGCACCCATATTCGCAGCCATGTCGATATCGACCCCACCCACGGGCTAAAGCTGGTCGAGGGCATCTGGGAAACCCGGGAAAAGCTTGATGGTATCATCGACATCGAGATCGTCGCCTTCCCGCAATCCGGTGTCATGGTCATGCCCGGCACGGTGGAGCTTCTCGATGAAGCCTTAAAGCAGGGCTGCGAAGTGCTTGGCGGCATTGACCCCTGCGGCATCGACCGCGATCCGAAGGGCCAGCTGGACATTCTTTTCCAGCTGGCGACAAAACACGGCGTCCCGATCGATATCCATCTGCACGAAGCCGCCGACCTCGGCGCCTTCACCATGGAACTCATCTTCGAGCGCATCCGGGCAAACGGCATGCAGGGCAATGTCGCCATCAGCCATGCCTTTGCACTCGGCATGAATGACTATCTGCGCGTCGGCAGGCTGATCGACGAGATCGCGCGGCTCGACGTTGCCATTCTGACCACGGGTGCGCCATCGGCAAGCGTGCCGTCGATCATGCGCCTCAAGGAAGCGGGTGTGCGTGTTGGTGGCGGCTGTGACGGTATCCGCGATACATGGGGTCCGTGGGGACAGCCGGACATGCTGGATCGCGCCAAGATCATCGGCATGAAAAACGGACTGCGCTCGGATATCGAACTAGCCCACGTGCTGCACGTCGTTTCCAAGGGCGGCGCCGATGTAATGGGTCTCGAAGACTATGGCATGGAGATCGGATGTCATGCCGACTTCACCCTCTTGACCGGGGAAACGCTGGCGCAAGCCGTTGTCGATATCGCGCCGCGGCCGCTGGTCGTCAAAGGCGGCCGTGTCACTGCGAGAAACGGTAAAGCCATCGTGGAGGCGCCGTGATGAGCGATGTTCTCAACGCCTTGCAACTCGGCGAGAGGCCGGAAGGGCGGACGTTGCTGACAGCCAGCTGGGTTGTCGGACACAAGGATGGATCGCACCGCCTTCTCAAAAACGGCGAGGTTGTCTTCGAAAATGGTGAAATCGTCTTTGTCGGGCATGAATTTCCCGGAAAGGTCGCCCGGCGTATCGATTTCGGAAATGCTCTCGTCAGCCCCGGCCTGATCGATCTCGACGCGCTCTCCGATCTCGATACGACGATCCTCGGCATCGATCACCATCCGGGCTGGGCCAAGGGCCGTGTCTGGCCGCGTTCCTATGTCGAAGCCGGTCCTTACGAAATGTACTCGCAGGAAGAACTCGCCTTCCAGAAGCGTTTCGCGTTTGGACAACTGCTTCTCAACGGCATCACCACCGCAGCGCCAATTGCATCGCTGTTTTATCGCGCGTGGGGGGAGACTGTAACTGAGTTCGAGGCCGCGGCCGATGCTGCTGGTGAACTTGGCCTTCGCGTTTATCTCAGCCCCGCCTTCCGCTCCGGTGGCATGGTGCTGGAAGAACCGGGCCGCATGGTGCCGGTCTTTGATGAAGAGCGTGGTTTCCAGGGCCTGAAAGACGCAATTGCCTTCATCGAGAAGCAGAGTGGGAGACACGGCGATCTGGTGCGCGGCATGCTCGCACCGGATCGGGTCGAAACCTCCACTCTGGGCCTGATCGAGCGTACAGACGCTGCCGCGCGCGAACTCGGCTGCAAGTTCCGTCTCCATATGGCGCAGGGCATCATGGAGGTCGAAACGGTCCGCAAGCTTCACGGCTCGACCGCACCCGTCTGGCTCGCCAAAGCCGGGCTTCTCAGCGAAAGGTTGATCGCGCCGCACGCCACCAATGCGACGGAAGAAGACCTGGCGCTTTATGCGGAGAACGGCGTGTCGATCGTCCACTGTCCGCTGGTATCGAGCCGCGGCGGCAGCACGCTCTCGTCCTTCTCTTCCTGCCGCAAACGCGGCATCAACATTGCGATGGGAACGGATACGGCGCCGGCGGACATGTTGATGAACCTGCTCGTTGGTCTGATCACCTGTCGTATCAATGACGGCGTTCCAGACCAGATCCGCTGTGCCGATCTTTTCGATGCGGCGACACTTGGCGGCGCGCGCGCGCTTGGACGATCTGACCTTGGCCATCTTTCGCCGGGTGCAAGGGCAGACATTGCCGTATTCGACCTCGACGATATCGTCATGGCGCCGAGCATCGATCCCATCACCACGCTGGTGACCGGCGGCTCTGGCAAGGTCACGCGGGCCGTTTTTGTCGACGGCCGTCTTTCCATGCGCGAGAGACAGGTCGCTCACATCGACATGCGGCGTGCCCGTGAACAGGCGCAGGCTCAGTTCGATCGTCTGATTGCCAAATATCCCGAACGGAGCTGGGCAAATCCGCCCGTCTCCGAAATCTTCCCTCCGAGCTATCCGGTGGAGGTCGCCCAACATGGTTGAAATGAACCAATCGGTCATCGATGTCCGCAATCTCAAGGTCGAGTTTCCCGGTCGGCGCGGCACCGTTACTGCGCTTTCCGATATCAGCATTTCGATCAGGCCCGGCGAAATTCTGGGTGTCGTCGGTGAATCCGGTGCCGGTAAATCCATGACGGGACTTGCCATACAGGGCCTGCTCGAAAAACCCGGCCACATTGCCGGCGGCGAGATCTGGCTCGGGTCGCGCCGTATCGATCAGCTGGATGACCGGGCGATGGAAAGCATTCGCGGTCGGGAGATCGGAGCGATCTTTCAGGACCCGCTGACCTCGCTCAATCCACTGTTTACGGTCGGTGCACAGCTTGTCGAAACGATCCGACAGCATCTGCCACTGTCGAAAGCGGATGCACGCGCTCGGGCCGTTCAACTGCTGAAAGATGTCGGCATTCCATCACCTGCGGATCGTGTCGATCATTATCCGCACCAGTTCTCCGGTGGTATGCGCCAGCGAGTCGTTATTGCGCTGGCGCTCGCCGCTTCACCGAAACTCATCATTGCCGATGAGCCGACGACGGCGCTCGATGTCTCGATCCAGGCGCAGATCATTTCGCTGCTGCGGCGGCTGTGCAAAGAAAAGCAGACCGCGGTCATGCTCGTCACCCACGATATGGGTGTGATTGCCGAGGCTGCCGACCGCGTGGCGGTGCTTTATGCCGGCCGGCTGATAGAGGTGGGACCGGTTGAACAGGTGCTGCACGAACCGCGCCACCCCTATACGCAGGGCCTGATGGCCTCCATTCCGTCGCTTGGCGCTAGGGTAGAGCGGCTCAACCAGATTGACGGGGCGATGCCGCGTCTCGATGCGATCCCGCCGGGATGTGCGTTTAATCCCCGCTGTGGTTTTGCCGGGCCGCGCTGTCTGCGGGAACGGCCTGAACTCGAAACAGTCGGCAACGGCGCCAGTGCATGCTGGCTGAACGCAGGAGGCACAGCATGACACAATCCGCAGCTCAAAAAGCAGCACTCAGCAAGCCGGCTTTGACGGTGAAGGGCCTGACGAAAACCTTCGATGTTTCGGCCCCGCTTCTCAATCGCATCATCGAGCGCAAACCCCGGCAGTTCGTCCAGGCCGTCAACGATATCGATTTCGCCGTTCCGGCCGGTGGCTGTCTCAGCATCGTCGGTGAAAGCGGCTGCGGCAAATCGACAGTCGCCCGTCTGATAACAGGGCTTTTCCGGCCAAGCGCCGGCGAGTTTCAATTTGCGGCGGGCGGCAGGGGCAGCCCCCTGTCGGCGCAGATGATCTTTCAGGATCCCTATGCCTCGCTCAATCCACGATGGCGCGTGAAGAACATCATCGCAGAGCCAATCCGCGAGCTGAAGCTGCGCGCGACAAAGGCCCAAACGATGGAGCGCGTGGAAGAGCTTCTCAAAACCGTGGGGCTGTCGGCCTCGGACGGCGAAAAGTTTCCGCATGAATTTTCCGGCGGCCAGCGCCAGCGTATCTCCATTGCCCGCGCATTGGCCAGCGAACCGGAATTCCTCGTCTGTGACGAGCCGACATCGGCGCTCGACGTTTCGGTGCAAGCGCAAGTGCTGAACCTCATGCGCCGCTTGCAGGATGAACTCGGCCTTACCTATCTCTTCATCAGCCACGACATGAGCGTTGTTCGTCACATGTCAGACCGTATCGCCGTTATGTATCTCGGGCGGATTGTGGAGGAGGGGGATACGGAAGAGCTTTTCGCCAATCCGCGCCATCCCTATACGCGGCTGCTTCTCCAGACGATCCCCAATATCAAGACGCCGCAGCGGGATCGGGAGATTGTGGCAGGCGAAGTGCCGAGTCCTCTAAAGCCACCTTCGGGTTGCGCTTTTCACCCCCGTTGCCCGCTGGCGACGGCGCAATGCTCAGCAGAGGTGCCAAAAGTGAAAAGCCTCGCCAACGGCACGCGGGTAGCCTGTCATCTGGTCGAAGATGATGTGGAGTGGACGGGCCAGCGACAGCGCGCCTGAGAGGGGGATCAGCCGAGTGCTGCGCGCAGGTCGTGGGAAAGGTCGCGGATTTCGCTGAGATCGAGTTCCGCTTCCACATGCTCAAGGTGGTGGGTCATCAGGTGGATGGCACGCGACGGATCGTTGTTGGCGATCGCATCGACGATTTCCGCATGTTCGTCCGGGCCGCAGTTGAAGCGATCCGTGTTACGGTAGACGGCGGTTATCAGCGACGAGCGGGAGATGAGGTCGCGCATGGTGGTAAAGAGGAAATCGGAACCGAGCGTTTCCGCAAGCAGCAGATGGAACCCGCCGGAAAGCTTGATGATGTCGGTCGTGACGTTTTTGGTGTTCGCCACGCGCTCTTTCGCCACATGGTCGCGCAGCTTTTTGAGATCGGTTTTGGTAGCGGATTTGCACAGTCTTTCGACGACGCATTGCTCGACGGTGCGGCGCACGAAGAACACATCGCGGGCTTCCTCGACCGATGGTTTGGAGACAAATGCGCCGCGATTGGGAACAATCGTCACCAGCCCGTCACGCTCAAGAACGGACAAGGCCTGGCGGATTCTTGCACGACTGACGCCGAAGATTGTCGCCAGTTGCTCTTCCTTCAACTGCACGCCCGGACGCAGCCGGCGTTCGGCAATCGAAAGCCATACTTTCTCGACAATCTGCTGCGTGGACGGGCCGGCCTGCTCGCTCATTCGACATACTCCCCAATCGCGGTAGAGAAGCGCGATGTGAATGAAAAAGTCAACTGTATCAACGGGATTTTGGTTGCAACATTGTCAACAATATGAAAGATAATTGTCGACTAAATTAGGATGCCGATCATGGAATTCGATTTCAGCGCGCTTGAGCCCCAGAGCCGCTACCGCCTTTTGACGAATTTTATCGGTCCGCGACCGATCGCGCTTGTGACGACCCGTTCGCAAGCGGGCCATAACAATGCAGCGCCGATGAGCTTCTTCAACGTCTTTTCTCATGATCCGCCCATCGTCGTCCTCGGCATTCAGCCGAAGGTCAGCGGGGAGGAAAAGGACACGATGGCGAATATTCGCCGCACCGGCGAGTTCGTCGTCAATATGGTGGACATGGCGCTCTCTGAACAGATGCTGATCTGTGGTCTCGGCTTTGACAATGAAGTTGACGAGATGTCGATGGCAAAGCTCACGCCCGCGCCATGCACCAAGATCGACGTAAGTTATGCTGCGCAATCGCCCTGCGCTTTCGAGTGCCGGGTGGAGCGACTGATCGATTACCCCCGCCGAACGCTGGTGTTGGGCGAAGTGGTGCACATGCATGTCCATAACGAGTGCCTCGATGAAGAGGGGCGTTATGTCGATCCCGATCGCTACCAGCCGATCGCCCGGCTTCACGCCGACAACTACATCACCTCGGACCGCCAGTTCGTTTTAAAGGCGCCACCTATCACCGATTTCACCGCGCCTGACGGCAAGTGACAGCTTTTCAGGATGTGTGCGATGCATATTCGTTTGATCAATCCCAATTCCACCGCTTCCATGACCGCGCAGGCACTCGATAGCGCGCTGCGGGTCAAGCAGAAGGAAACCCACGTCTCCGCGGCAAATCCGGTCGACACCCCCGTCAGCATTGAAGGGCAGGCGGATGAGGCCATGGCCGTTCCGGGGCTTCTGGCGGAAATCCGCAAAGGAGAGGGGCAGGGTGTGGACGCCTACGTGATCGCCTGTTTCGACGATCCGGGACTTCACGCCGCGCGCGAAGTGGCGCGGGGGCCGGTTATCGGCATCTGCCAGGCGGCGGTTCAGGTGGCGATGACGATCAGCCGCCGTTTCTCGATCATCACCACGCTTCCTCGGTCCATTCCGATCATCGAAGATCTGGTGGAGGATTATGGCGCTCAAAGGCATTGCCGAAATGTTCGCGCGATCGACCTGCCGGTTCTTGGTCTTGAGGAGGATCCGGAGGTCGCGGAAGCACTGCTCCGCCGCGAAATCGAGGCTGCCAAGCGTGAGAATGCGGCGGAGGCTATTATCCTTGGCTGCGCCGGCATGTCATCTCTCTGCGACCGCCTGCGGGAGGCCACCGGTGTGCCCGTCATCGATGGTGTCACGGCTGCGATCAAGCTTGCCGAAGCTCTGGTGGGCGCGGGTTACAACACCTCGAAGGTCAACGCCTACGATTATCCGCGCTTGAAGGGGCCGGCGCTCGTCGCCTGCGCTTAGCCGCAAGGAAAATGCCTGCAGCTATTTGCGGGCGCCGCCGCCGCGTTCTAGTGTTCTTCCGCGTGCACCGGTCTAAGGATTGCGCGCCGGGGGAGAGCATATGATCGACAAGCTGGAATTTTTCATTGCATTGGCGCGGGCAGAACATTTCGGCCGGGCGGCGGAGGAATGTGGTGTCTCCCAGCCCAGCCTGTCGGCGGCAATCCGGCAATTGGAGGATCAGCTGGGTGTCGTTCTCGTCGTGCGTTCGGCGCGGTACCAGGGGCTGACCCCGGAAGGCCAGCGTGTGCTCGAATGGGCGCGTCGCATTGTTGGCGATGCGCGCACCATGCGCGAGGAAATGCGCGCTGCCCGCAAGGGTCTTGCCGGACACATTCGCCTTGCCGTCATTCCGACTGCGCTGGCGATGGTACCGCGATTGACGGAATCTTTTCAGGCGCGCCATCCCGATGTGACGTTTTCGGTGACTTCACGAACCTCGTTGCAGGTCTTGAGCCAGATCGAAAACCTCGAGATCGATGCGGGAATCAGTTACCTCGACAACGAACCACTCGGGCGTGTGACGACTGTGCCGCTTTATTCGGAGCGATATCACCTCAATGCCGCGGCCGGAACGCCGCTCGCTGATCAGGAAAGCGTTACCTGGAAGCAAGTTTCCGGTCTTAGGTTATGCCTATTGACCCCGGACATGCAGAACCGGCGCATCATCAACAGGCACATGGCCGAAGCTGGAGTGGAGGCCAAACCGACACTTGAATCCAACTCCATGATCGTGCTGTTTTCCCATATCCGCACCGGACAATGGGCTTCAATAATGCCGCGTAACCTAGCTGAATCGTTCGGTTTTCCAAAGCAGATCAGGATTATCCCGATCACCGATCCTGACCCGGAGCATCTCGTCGGCCTGATTGCCACACACCGGGAACCGCACACGCCTCTAGTTTCGGCGCTTCTGCATGAGGCGCGTCTCAGAGCCGCAGAAAAATCATTTGATAGGAATTTCCTATCACACGACGGAAACGACTTATTGACCTGACGAGCCGCACTTCGCCATTCTCAATGACATGAGGGGCGTGGCGATGAGCTTGATGCAAGTTTTGGTCGCCATTCCTGCCCCTGTCGGTTTGGGAGGACTGGCTTATGAATATCAGAGCGGTTGCCGCAGATGAGGCGGCCCGTATTTCCGCTGTCATTGGCGAACTTCTTCATCTGGAAGGGCCTCTGCTGCCCATACTGCACGCCGTGCAGGATGAATTCGGCTATATCCCGGAAAGTGCCAAGCAGATCATCGCATCCGCGCTGAATATCTCGCGCGCCGAGGTCCATGGCGTCGTCACCTTCTATCCCGATTTTCGTGATCATCCCCACGGGCGTCATGTCCTGAAGCTCTGTCGCGCCGAGGCTTGCCAGTCGATGGGTGGCGAGCCTCTTTCAGAAACCGTCAAGAACCGCCTCGGTCTCGACTGGCATGAAACGTCAGCCGATGGTTCCGTGACGCTGGAGCCGGTCTTTTGTCTCGGGCTTTGCGCGCAGGCGCCAGCGCTGATGCTGGATGGCGAAGTCCATGCCCGTCTTGATGAGGACTGTCTTAGCGACATTCTGACGGAGGCGCGCCGATGAGTGTCACCGTCTTTGTTCCCGGCGATTCTGCCGCCCTTGCCGTTGGTGCAAACCGCGTCGCCGATGCCATCGCCCGCGAAGCCGCTGGTCGCAACCTTGACGTCCGGATTGTCCGCAACGGCTCGCGCGGCATGCTCTGGCTTGAAGTGCTGGTGGAAGTGCGCACCGAGCATGGCCGTATCGCCTATGGTCCCGTCAAGGCAAGCGATGTCGCCTCGCTTTTTGATGCCAATTTCCTGACCGGCGGCGAGCATCGCCTCTGTCTCGGGCCGACGAAGGACATTCCCTTCCTGAAAGGCCAGACGCGTCTCACATTTGCCCGGTGCGGCGTGACCGATCCATTGTCTCTGGAGGATTATCGGGCCTATCACGGCATGAAGGGCCTTGAAAAAGCTTTTGGGATGGCGCCGTCCGATATCGTTGCCGAGGTGACCCAGAGTGGCCTGCGTGGACGTGGCGGGGCTGGTTTCCCGACGGGTATCAAATGGAAGACCGTCGCTGATGCGGTGGCCGACCAGAAATATATCGTGTGCAATGCGGATGAGGGCGACAGCGGCACCTTCGCCGACCGTATGATCATGGAGGGCGACCCCTTTGTGCTGATCGAAGGCATGGCCATTGCCGGCCTCGCCGTCGGTGCGACCAAGGGGTTCATCTATACTCGCTCGGAATATCCCTACGCGATCAAGGTCATGGAAAAGGCAATCGAGATCGCAAGGCGTGAGGGTATTCTTGGGCCTTCCGTCCTCGGCTCCGGTCGCGCGTTCGACATGGAAGTGCGCATGGGCGCCGGTGCCTATGTGTGCGGCGAGGAAACGTCGCTGCTCAACAGCCTTGAAGGCAAACGAGGCACGGTGCGCGCCAAGCCGCCGCTGCCCGCGCTTCAGGGCCTGTTCGGCAAGCCGACCGTCGTCAACAATGTCATCTCGCTTGCATCCATTCCCGTCATTATGGATCGTGGCGCAGCGTTTTATCGCGATTTCGGTGTCGGCCGTTCGCATGGCACCATCCCGATCCAGCTTGCCGGAAACATCAAACATGGCGGGCTTTACGAGACCGCCTTCGGCCTGCCACTCGGACAACTCGTCAATGATATCGGCGGCGGCACGATCACTGGCCGTCCGGTCAAGGCGGTGCAGGTGGGCGGTCCGCTCGGGGCCTATTTCCCGGTTTCGCTGTTCGACACGATCTTCGACTACGAGGCGTTCACGGCCGCTGGTGGCCTCATCGGCCATGCGGGCATCGTTGTCTTCGATGACACGGCAGACATGCTGCATCAGGCGCGGTTTGCACTGGAATTCTGCGCGGTCGAAAGCTGCGGCAAGTGCACGCCCTGTCGCATCGGCTCGACGCGTGGCGTCGAGACGGTGGACAAGATCGCGCTCGGCATCGAGCGGGAGAAAAACACGGCATTGCTGGAAGACCTCTGTGAAACCATGAAATTCGGTTCGCTCTGTGCGCTTGGGGGTTTCACGCCCTATCCAGTGATGAGCGCACTGAGGCATTTCCCGGATGATTTTGCCCCCACCCCACATGTTGAAGCGGCGGAGTAAGACCATGGCCCTTGTGACAGAATTCGACTATGGAACCCCCAAGTCCCTCGCCACTGACATGGTGACGCTCACCATCGATGGACGTCAGGTGACTGTTCCCGCGGGAACGTCGATCATGCGCGCCTCGCGCGAAGCAGGTATCGATGTGCCGAAACTCTGCGCCACCGACATGGTGGACGCCTTCGGCTCCTGCCGCCTCTGTCTTATCGAGGTGGAGGGCCGCAACGGCACCCCCGCCTCCTGCACCACGCCGGTTGCTGCCGGTCTTGTCGTGCATACCCAGACGGAGCGGCTGAAGCAGATACGCAAGGGTGTGATGGAGCTTTATATCTCCGACCACCCGCTCGATTGTCTGACCTGCGCCGCCAATGGCGATTGTGAGCTACAGGATATGGCGGGCGCCGTTGGCCTGCGCGATGTGCGTTACGGTTACGAAGGCGACAACCACGTCAAGGCCCGCACCGGGGAGGGCGAACTCAATGCCCGCTGGATGCCGAAGGATGAAAGCAACCCCTATTTCACCTATGATCCTTCCAAATGCATCGTCTGCTCCCGCTGCGTACGCGCTTGCGAGGAAGTGCAGGGCACTTTTGCACTAACGATCGAAGGGCGCGGTTTCGAAAGCCGTGTATCGCCCGGTGCGCATGAGGCGTTCCTCGATTCCGACTGTGTTTCCTGCGGCGCCTGCGTGCAGGCCTGCCCGACGGCGACGCTGACGGAGAAATCGGTGATCGAGATTGGCCAGCCGGAACATTCGCTGGTCACGACTTGCGCCTATTGCGGCGTCGGCTGCTCCTTCAAGGCGGAAATGCGCGGTGAGGAACTGGTACGGATGGTGCCGTGGAAGGACGGGCAGGCCAATCGCGGCCATTCCTGCGTCAAGGGCCGCTTTGCTTATGGTTATGCAACCCACAGGGACCGCATTCTCAACCCGATGATCCGCGAAAAGATCAGCGACCCGTGGCGGGAAGTGACCTGGGAGGAAGCCTTCTCCCATGTCGCGTCGGAGTTCCGGCGTATTCAGGGCCAATATGGCCGGGAATCCATCGGCGGTATCACCTCGTCCCGCTGCACGAACGAAGAAACCTTCCTCGTTCAGAAACTTATCCGTGCCGGTTTCGGCAACAATAATGTCGACACGTGCGCCCGCGTCTGCCATTCGCCGACAGGTTATGGCCTCGGCCAGGCCTTTGGCACCTCCGCCGGCACACAGAATTTCGACAGTGTCGAGCAATCCGATGTGGTGCTGGTAATCGGCGCAAACCCGACCGACGGCCATCCCGTTTTCGGTTCGCGATTGAAGAAGCGGCTGCGTCAGGGTGCAAAACTGATCGTCATCGATCCGCGCCGTATTGATCTTGTGCGCACACCGCATGTGGAGGCCGCTTTCCATCTGCCGCTGCTGCCGGGTACCAACGTTGCGGTGCTGACGGCGCTGGCGCATGTCATCGTCACGGAAGGCCTGTTCAACGAAGCCTTCATCCGCGAACGCTGCGACTGGTCGGAATTTGAGGATTGGGCGGCGTTCGTTGCAGAACCCCAGCATAGCCCGGAAGAGACGGAACGTTACACGGGCGTTCCTGCAGAAGATCTGCGTGGTGCTGCCCGGCTTTATGCCAAAGGCGGCAACGGCGCGATCTATTACGGCCTCGGGGTCACCGAGCACAGCCAGGGTTCGACGACCGTCATGGCGATCGCCAATCTCGCCATGGTCACGGGCAACATTGGTCGTCCCGGTGTAGGCGTCAATCCTTTGCGCGGCCAGAACAATGTTCAGGGCTCCTGCGACATGGGGTCTTTCCCTCACGAGCTTCCGGGCTATCGGCATATTTCCGACGACGCCACGCGCGACATCTTCGAAAAACTCTGGGGCGTGAAGCTCAACAACGAACCGGGGCTGCGTATTCCCAACATGCTCGATGCGGCCGTGGATGGCAGCTTCAAGGGCATCTATATTCAGGGCGAGGATATTCTCCAGTCCGATCCGGATACGAAGCATGTTTCGGCCGGTCTCGCCGCGATGGAATGTGTCGTGGTGCACGATCTCTTCCTGAACGAGACGGCGAACTACGCCCATGTCTTCTTGCCGGGTTCGACCTTCCTCGAAAAGGACGGCACCTTCACCAATGCCGAGCGCCGCATCAACCGCGTTCGCAAGGTCATGTCGCCGAAAAACGGTTATGCCGACTGGGAAGTGACGCAGAAGCTGGCACAGGCCATGGGACTTGCGTGGAATTACATGCATCCGTCCGAGATCATGGACGAGATCGCGGCGACGACACCGAGCTTTGCCGGTGTTTCCTATGACTATCTGGAAGAAAAGGGCTCGGTGCAGTGGCCCTGCAATGAGAAATTCCCGGATGGTTCGCCAATCATGCATGTGGACGGTTTCGTGCGCGGCAAGGGCAAGTTCATCCGCACCGAATATGTGGCGACGGACGAACGCACCGGTCCGCGTTTCCCGCTGCTTCTCACCACCGGCCGCATCCTGTCGCAATACAATGTCGGCGCGCAGACGCGGCGCACCGAAAACGTCGTCTGGCATGAGGAGGATCGTCTTGAAATCCACCCGCACGATGCCGAACAGCGCGGCGTAAAGGACGGCGACTGGATCAAGCTTGCCAGCCGGTCAGGAGACACGACGCTGCGGGCGCTGATTACCGACCGTGTGGCGCCGGGCGTGGTCTATACGACCTTCCACCATCCCGGCACGCAGGCGAATGTCATTACGACTGACTTCTCCGACTGGGCGACCAACTGCCCCGAATACAAGGTGACCGCCGTGCAGGTATCGCCGTCCAACGGTCCGACGGAATGGCAGGAGGAATATGATGCGCTTGGTCGCCGTTCGCGGCGGATCAGCGGCAAGCTCGAAGCGGCGGAATAAGGAGGGCCGGGTGCGCCCGGCCTTGTCACACAAAGAGGCGTCGGCCGGCAGCCGACGCGGGGGAAGAGGTCATGTTGCTCAACCACACCGATGAAAAGCTGGTGAGAATGGCGAACCAGATCGCGACGTTCTTTCTGTCGCAGCCGGAAGATATTCGCATTGAGGGTGTCGCCACCCACATCAACAAGTTCTGGGAACCGCGCATGCGACGCCGGTTCTTCGAGATGGCGGATGCCGGGGCAGGTGATTTTCTGCCGCTTGTGCTTGCCGCGTCGAAGGAGATCAAGCGGCCCGACGATCCGGCGCCCGATGCTGTGGGGCTCGGCGACGATGCCAAGGGCGCGCCGGGTGGCAAAGGACCGGTTGCGGGAGAGTCCCCTTCAGAGCCGAGCGTCCCGGAAAGCACACAGGCTTGAGCGGCGTGACCGCATAATCACACTTTCGACCGGACGGGGGACGTTCGGCGATATCGGTGTTCGCCTGGCGGGGCGAACGTGACATGTCCAGACATCCACGAGGGAGGTAATGTCAATGGCAGTAGCAGGTGCAACAGCGGGAGAAGCGGCGCAAGCCGGCTTTTTGGACCGCGAACGAATAATCGCAAGACCGGGTTTCAATCGCTGGCTGGTGCCTCCGGCTGCCCTTGCCATCCATCTATGCATCGGCATGGCCTATGGTTTCAGCGTGTTCTGGCTGCCGCTGTCCAAGGCGCTGCCGGCCACGGACCCCAGTTGCTCCAGCCTCACCCTGCTGGGTGCGCTGTTCACCACTGAGTGCAACTGGCGCGTGGCCGATCTCGGCTGGATCTATACGCTTTTCTTCGTTCTTCTGGGCTGCTCGGCGGCCATCTGGGGCGGCTGGCTGGAAAAAGTGGGGCCGCGCAAGGCCGGCTTCGTTTCCGCCTGCTGCTGGTGCGGCGGTATTCTGGTGGCGGCAGTCGGCGTCATCACGCACCAACTCTGGCTGATGTGGCTGGGCGCTGGCGTCATTGGCGGCATCGGGCTCGGCCTTGGCTATATTTCGCCGGTGTCGACGCTGATCAAATGGTTCCCGGACCGTCGTGGCATGGCGACGGGCATGGCTATCATGGGATTCGGCGGTGGTGCGATGATTGGTGCGCCGCTCGCCAATCTCCTGATGAACAACTTCAAGACGGATGTCTCTGTCGGCGTCTGGCAGACTTTCGTCGTCATGGCGCTGATCTATTTCGCCTTCATGATGGCGGGCGCCTTCGGTTACCGCATTCCGCCATCGGGCTGGCGTCCCGAAGGTTGGACGGCGCCGGCTGCCAAAAGCGCCATGATAACCCATCGTCATGTACATCTGCGCGATGCGCACAAGACGCCGCAGTTCTGGCTCATCTGGGCGGTGTTGTGCCTGAATGTTTCGGCGGGTATCGGCGTCATCGGTATGGCCTCGCCCATGCTGCAGGAAATCTTCGCTGGCTCGCTGATCGGCTTGCCGGGCGTGGGCTTTGCAGATCTCGATGCCGGACAGAAGGCGCAGATCGCGGCAATTGCCGCCGGGTTCACCGGGCTTCTTTCGCTCTTCAACATTGGCGGCCGCTTCTTCTGGGCGTCGATGTCTGACAAGATCGGCCGCAAGAACACTTATTTCTGCTTCTTTATTCTCGGCATCATTCTTTATGCGCTGGCGCCGACGCTTGCGACGATGGGCAACAAGGCGCTGTTCGTTCTGGCCTTTGGTATCATCCTGTCCATGTATGGCGGCGGTTTCGCCACCATCCCGGCCTATCTCGCGGATATTTTCGGCACGCAGTTCGTCGGCGCAATCCACGGCCGCCTGCTGACGGCGTGGGCGACTGCTGGCATTGCCGGTCCGGTCGTCGTCAACTACATCCGAGAGGCACAGATTGCGGCGGGTGTGGCGCCAGGACCCGCGCTCTACACCAGCACCATGTACATTCTGGCAGGCATGCTGGCGATCGGCCTCGTGGCCAATGCCTTCGTGCGGCCGCTCTCGGACAAGTGGTTCATGCCGGATGCGGAAGTTGCAGCCCTGCAGGCAAAGACCGCTGCCGCCAATGCCGGCCCGACAGGCTCCTTCGGCATCGGACGGGGCGGACTGGACACCAAGGCGGCGCTTGCCTGGGTCGCCGTCGGTATTCCGCTTCTGTGGGGTGTGTGGGTTACCGTGAAAAGCAGCCTTGCCCTGTTCGGCTGACGTCCATCGGCCTCGGTCGTGCAGGATTGATGCGCGGCCGAAAAACATATGCCGGCTCATGGCCGGCATATAAACTGATAAAAGCGAAAACGTGCAGCTTGCCGGCAAGGCTTCCATCAACGCCAGCTGGCAAGCAGTCCTTCAAGCGTTGCGCGATCTTCCTTGTCCAGACGGGCAAGCCCAGGCGCGCGAACGGGGCCAACCTCGAACCCCAGGATTTCCATGGCTTCCTTCACCACGGTCACGTTTGCGCCGTTGCGGTATCGTGTCCGTAGCCGTTCGAACAGCTCGATCTTTTCAACGATCTTCCGTGCCGCCGGGAAATCGCCGGCCGTCAGGGCGTCATGAACCTGCAGGGAAAATTGCGGTGCGACATTGACGAGACCGGAGGTGAAGCCGCGTGCGCCAGCCGCCGAAAAGGCCGGCGCCCAGCTTTCAGCCAGTCCGCAGACGTATAGAGCGCCGTTCGGATCGGAAGCGGCAATCGCGCGCGACAGAAGCATGATGTCAGTCGTCGCAAACTTTATACCTGCGACATTCGGGTGGCCGGAAAGCCTTACCATGTCATTGACCGAGAAGCCGTCCGCCCGGACATACGCGACCAGCGGTAATTCGCTGCCCTCCGCAAGGCCGATAAAATAGTCGATCTGCGATTGCGGGGCTGCAAAAGGGTCGACCGGCTGATGCGACATGACGGCGGATGCGCCCATTTCTTTTGCCTGACGCGCCATGGAAAGCGCCTCGCGCTGCGAGCGTCCAATAGCCGCCGTGACCGGGGCTTTGCCGCTGACGCCATTTATCGCAGCCTCATAAACCTTCAGAATTTCTGCGGGCGTCAAGGCGTAGAATTCGCCGGTATTGCCTGCCGCGACGATATTGTGGATGCCTGCCTTTGCGACGCGGGCGTAAACCGCGGCGGTAACGCCGGTCTCCACTTCGCCGCCTGCATCGTAAGCTGTTACCGGAACGCCGGAGATGCCCTGCAGGGCCTGGCGAAAATTGAATGTCGTCATCAACTGGGTTCCTTAAGATCAAAAGTCATCTTCAGATGGAAAATTTGTGAACAGGCGCGCCGGAGACCGGGGCGTCGAATGCGACGAGCGTTCCAGCGGTGGTTATTCCGCCCGTCTCGGTCACGAGACTTGTGACGTAGATCGTCTTGAGGTCGGGACCACCGAAACACGGCATGGTCGGCCCCTTGAACGGCAGCCTGTAGACCTCGAGCAATTCGCCGTCCGGCGAAAAGCGGTTGAGGCGCCCCGCCTGAACGCCGGCGCTCCAGTAACAGCCTTCGCAATCGGTCGCTGCACCATCCGGCCTGCCTTCATCCGGCGCGAAATCGTGGAGCCGTTCGGCTGGGCCGATCCTGCCGGTCGCGGCGTCGAAATCGAATGCCTGATACATGAGGCCGCTGCTGTCGGAATGATACATGCGTCTGCCGTCCGGGCTCCAGGCAAGCCCGTTCGATGTGAACATATCGCCATCGATGACGCGTTCGATGCCGCCATCCGGGGCGACGCGATAGAGGCGTGCATTGCCTGTCTGTATCGCGGCCTCGTCGCGGGTCCCTACCCAGAAATGGCCGTCCGGACCAACCTTTCCGTCGTTGAGGCGGCTGTCAGGCCGCCCGTCGTCCGGGTCGCAGAGAAGATCGAGCTTGCCGCTCGCGGGATCGAGAAGATGCACGCCGGTCTTGAGGCCCGCCACGATCAAGCCATTGTCGCAGAGGCCGAGACAGCCGACGTGGGCGGGCATGTCGTATCGGTCGAGTTTTCCGTCGGGGAAGAGACGGAAAATGGCGGGTGCGAGAATATCGACAAACCACAGATCGCCGGTTCGCTCATCCCAGGCTGGCGATTCGCCAACCTTCAACGGGGTATCGATCAGGGAACGAAGCTTCGGTTCGACGATATGCGGCTGGCTCACTGGTTCCTCTCCCTCATCCGCGCTTTATGATTCTATTTTCGACATTGCAGGGTGCGGCCTAACTGCCGACGCCCTGAAACATGCGGGCGCGCGCCTTCAATATGTGGTCTTTCATCGCGTCATGCGCGGCCTGCTCGCGCCGCGCAAAAATCGCCTCCACAATCGCTGTGTGCTCGTCCTGCACCTCGCGCACATGCTGCGGGGTCCGCTTGAGGCTGAGGCTGCGTGTCACCGACTGGCCGATGGCGAAATGAGGCTTGAACCAGATCCGCACCGTAATGTGGAACTGGTTATGGCTCGCTTTCGCAATTGCTTCGTGCAGGGCGAAGTCTTCCTCCGCGCCGAGATCGTTGCGCTCGAGACATTGTTCCAGCGCGGCAATCGCCTGCTCTATGCGGACCTTGTCTGTTGCCTGCCAATTGCGGGCCGCAAGCTCAGCCGCGGAAGCCTCCAATCCGGCCCTGAACTCAAAAAAACGCTGCACATCTGCCAGCGAGCCGACCGGCACCTGCTGCAAGACCGAAGAGTCCGGCTGCTGGCGTACATAGGAGCCGGATCCCTTTTGCGAAACGATAAGCCCGTCGTTCCGAAGCCGCTCCAGCGCTTCCCGCACAACCGGCCGCGACGCGCCAAACAGCGATGCCAGATTCTGTTCCGATGGCAGCCGCTCGTTCACGGGAAACCGCCCGTCCGAAATCATGCCCACGATTTTTTCGTAGATGATGTCGCTCAGCCGAGTTTCGCCTCGAGCGGCGGCAGATGCAGTGTGATTGTCCATCAGCAGCCCTTCCGTTGCAAATCGCTGAAGTTAATGGGTTTCCTGCATTTCAATCGCAACAGAAATACCGGGTTTTTGTGAGCGAGGGGGCTGTCCTGACCGATTTTTCTTCAAGCCTGATCCTGTAAACCGGTCTACAAATAAAAAAGATGTAAAAATCTGTCAATACTTGTAATCATCTGAAAACGCCCATATGGTCTGCCCCTGCCGATGGAGGATCGGCGTGCTGGCTGGCCGGGAGGGCCGTCGCGGTTCGGTGAAAACCGTCTCGCTGCCGGTGATTTTTTGGGAGGATTGTCGATGCGCGATGGCGATACATTTTCACTCGGCGTAACGCGCCGAACCTTTATGGCGGGTGTTGGCGGCGTGGCCGCGCTCTCCGTCATCGGGACCTCGGCGCGGGCTGCTGCCGGCAAGCAGGCGCCGGAACTAGAGGCGCTGGTAAAGGACGGCAAATTGCCGCCTTTGGCCGAACGTCTGCCGAAAAATCCGATGGTGGTGACGCCGCACGAGAAAATCGGCGCCTATGGCGGCACATTGCGTCGTGGCCTGCGCGGTTCATCGGACCATAACGGCATCCTGCGCATGGTCGGCAATCAGGGCCTTGTCCGCTGGAACATGGATTTTACCGAGGTTCTGCCGAACCTTGCGGTGAAATGGGAAGTCAACGACGATGCCTCGCAATTCACCTTCCATTTGCTGGAGGGCGCAAAATGGTCGGATGGCCACCCCTTCACAGCCGATGACGTGGTGTTCGCCATCGAGGACTGCATCAAGAACAAGGAGCTTTACAGCGCCACGCCGGCGCAGCTTTCCGTGGCCGGCAAGGCGGTCGATGTCGAAAAAGTCGATGATTTCACGGTAAAGTTCAAATTCGCAGCGCCGAATGCACTATATCTCGAAAATCTCGCCACGCCGCTCGGCCAGCATCCGACGCTGTTTCCCAAGCACTATTGCAGCAAGTTCCTGCCGAAATACAATACGTCGCTCGATGCCGATGTGAAGGCGGCGGGTGTCTCGAGCTGGACGGAACTGTTCCGGGCCAAATGCGGCGATATCGAAATTCCCTCCCGCTGGTCGAATGTCGACAAGCCGACGCTCGATCCATGGGTGGTGAAGGAGCCCTATTCCGGCGGTGCGACACGGGTGGTCATGACCCGCAACCCTTACTTCTGGCAGGTCGATACCGAAGGCAATCAGTTGCCCTATATCGATGAAATCAATTTCGGCATTTCGCAGGATGTCGAATCGCTGATGCTGAACGTGATTTCCGGCAAGATTGACATTCAGGAGCGCCATATCAGCGTTCTTGCCAACAAGCCGACCCTGTCACAGAACATGAAAAAGGGTGATTACCGGCTGCTGACGCTGGTGCCGTCTGCCGCGCAGCAGTGCCAGATCTATCTCAACATCACCCACAAAGACCCGGCAATGCGCAAGATGTTTGCCGACAAATCGTTCCGTCAGGCATTGTCCATCGCGCTCAACCGGCAAGAAATCATCGACATCGTCTATTTCGGCCAGAGCGAGGGTTATCAGGCCGGGCCGCGCCCGACACATCCCTGGTACAATGAAAAGCTGGCGCGACAATTCACCGAATATGATGCGGACAAGGCGAACGAGCTTCTCGACAAGGCCGGTTACGACAAGAAGAACGGCAACGGCATGCGGTTGCGACCTGACGGCCAGCCCGTCTTCTTCTCGATTGACGTCATCCCGACGCTCTATCCTGATCTCGTCGATGCGCTGGAACTGGTGAAGGCGCAATGGGCGCAGATCGGCGTCGACATCAAGGTCAACACCATCGAACGTGCGCTCTATTATACACGCGGCGATGACAACGCCCATGATGCCGCCGTCTGGCCTGGCCCCGGAGGTCTCGACCCGATGCTTGATCCGCGCGATTTCTTCGCTTTCCATCCGCAGGGGTCGCGTTACGCAATCCCGTGGGCGCTCTGGTACACGTCGAATGGCCAGAAGGGCGAAGAGCCGCCGGAAAGCCAGAAGAAGCGCTTCAAGCTTTTCGACGAGGCCCGCTCGACGGCCGACCTTGCCAAACGCGGTCAGAAGATGAAGGAAATCTTCGATATCGCGGCGGAAGAGTTCGAGACGATCGGTCTTTGCCTCGCGGTGGGCGGTTTTGGGATCATCCGCAACAATCTGCGCAATGTGCCGGAAACGGAACCCGACAGCTGGAGCTGGCCCAACCCCGGCCCGGCGCTGCCGCAACAGTTCACCTTCACAAGCTGATACCGCCACATGGGCGTCGCTGCCGAAACGCGGCGACGC
Organism: Agrobacterium sp. ST15.16.055; assembly: GCF_027956555.1. NCBI lineage: Bacteria > Pseudomonadati > Pseudomonadota > Alphaproteobacteria > Hyphomicrobiales > Rhizobiaceae > Agrobacterium > Agrobacterium sp. ST15.16.055. The sequence goes on along the minus strand of NZ_JAQKGN010000004.1, from coordinate 44,119 downwards.
CTCTCAGGTTGTTTCGACCACCCGCAGCCCGCCTCCTTGGAAGGAGACGGGGCGTGCGGCACAATGTGATTGCGAGAACGATATGCTGCTTTTTATCGTAAAACGCCTGCTGTGGATGATACCGTCCCTGTTTGCCGTCAGTTTCCTTGCCTTTGTCCTGATCCAGCTGCCGCCCGGCGACTATGTGACGACCTATATCGCCACACTGGCCGCCTCCAACGAGGTCATCGACCACAACACGGCGGCGCAGCTTCGCGAGCGCTTCGGCCTCGACGACCCGATGATCGTGCAATATCTCAAATGGATATGGGGCATCATCAGCCGCGGTGATTTCGGTATTTCGTTCGAGTGGCAGCAGCCGGTTTCGGGCCTTATCTGGGAACGCATGGCGCTGACGCTGGTTCTTGCCATCGCAAGCCTTCTTGCAACCTGGGCCATCGCGCTTCCGATCGGCGTCTTTTCCGCCGTGCGCAAATATTCGATTGGCGATTATCTCTTCACTGCTTTTTCTTTCTTCGGCCTCTCCATACCCTCGTTCCTGCTGGCGCTGGTGCTGATGTATGTGGCTGCGGTGGAGTTCGGGGCCGATGTCGGCGGGCTGTTTTCAGCCGAATATGAGACTGCCTCATGGAGCATCGCCAAGATGATAGACCTCATGGCCCATATCTGGCTGCCGGTCGCCATTCTTGCCGTGTCTTCCACCGCAAGCCTCATCCGCGTCATGCGCGCCAATATGCTGGATGAATTGCCCAAGCCATATGTCACCACCGCGCGGGCAAAAGGCTTGTCCGAGTTCAAACTGCTGACGAAATATCCACTCAGAATTGCGCTTAACCCGTTCATTTCCACCATCGCATGGCTGTTGCCCAATCTTATTTCGGGCTCCGTCGTTGTCGCCATCGTGCTCAATCTGCCGACGGCCGCGCCCCTGCTTCTGCAGTCGCTGATGGCGCAGGACATGTATCTCGCGGGCGCTTTCGTGCTGTTGATCTGTGCGCTGACGCTGATCGGATCCCTGATCAGCGACATCCTGCTTGCGCTGGTCGATCCGCGCATCCGGCTCGAATAGGAGGGCGCCATGAGCGATATCACCATCACCGCCAATGCCCGGCAGGACCGCGCGGCCGTCGCCTCGCAGTGGCAGCTCATCTGGTGGGCCTTCAAGCGCCACAAGCTGGCCATGGCCGCCATGTTCATCACCATCGCCATGTATATCGTTGCGCTGGTACCGGGCTTCTTCGCCATCAACGATCCGGTATTGCAGAATGCCCGCGCCACCTTCCATCCGCCGCAGCGCGTGCATTTCATCGATACGACCGAGGGTTTCTCGCTCGGGCTGCATTATTATCCGCTGAAGCTGACCCGTGACCCCGAGACACTGGCGGCGGTCTTTGTCGAGGATACGGCGAAGAAAATCCCGGTCCAGTTTTTCGGTCGCGGTTACGAATATTCCGTATTTGGCCTGTTCACCACGGATATCCATCTGCTGGCGTCCGCCGACAAGACGCGACCGCTCTTCCTCTTCGGCGCGGATCGCCTTGGGCGAGATGTCTTCAGCCGCGTGGTCCAGGGGGCGCAGGTCTCCTTGTCGATCGGTCTTGTCGGCGTGTTCTTCTCGTTGCTGCTCGGCGTCGTTCTCGGCGGCATATCGGGATATTATGGCGGTCGCATTGATTTCACCATGCAGCGCGTGATCGACTTCGTGCTTTCGCTGCCCACCATTCCCATCTGGCTGGCGCTGGCCGCCGCACTGCCGCAGGGCTGGCCCGCCACGCTTCAGTATATGATGATCACCATCATCCTGTCCCTGACCGGCTGGGCGCAGCTTGCCCGCGTCGTGCGCGGACGGTTCCTGTCGCTCAGGACCGAAGAATTCGTGGCCGCAGCGCGGCTGGATGGCGTGCCGGAAGGGCGCATCATCTTCCGCCATATGCTGCCGAGTTTTTCGAGCCATATCATCGCCTCGGTCACGCTTGCGGTTCCGGCGATGATTCTTGCGGAAACCTCGCTGTCCTTCCTCGGCCTTGGCCTTCAGCCGCCCACTATTTCCTGGGGCGTGCTGCTTCGCGAGGCGCAGAACATCCGCTCGATCGCGACTGCGCCCTGGCTGTTCCTGCCCGGTGTGGCGGTCGTCATTGCGGTCATGGCTCTCAATCTGCTCGGTGACGGCCTGCGCGACGCAGCCGACCCCTATAACAAGTGAGGCCCCGGATGAGCGACATTCTCTCTATGAAGCCAGCCAAACCGCTGCTTGAAGTCCGCAATCTGGTCACTGAATTTCCAGTGAGGAACGGCATTTTCCGGGCGGTCAACGACCTGTCTTTTTCCATCGATCCCGGCAAGACGCTTTGCGTCGTCGGCGAAAGCGGCTCGGGCAAATCCGTCACCGCCCGTTCGATCCTGCAGATCATCGACAGCCCCGGCCGCATTGCGTCCGGATCGATCATCCTCAACCGTGCCGACGGCACGTCCCTCGATCTGGCGAAGCTCGATCCGCGCAGCCGGGCCATCCGCTCGGTGCGCGGCGCTGATATCGCGATGATCTTTCAGGAGCCGATGTCGTCGCTTTCACCCGTGCATACGGTCGGGGACCAGATCACGGAGGTCCTGCGTCTGCATCTGAAGATGAGTAAGGCAGAGGCGCGGGCCGAGGCCATAGAGCTGTTGCGGAAAGTGGAGATCCCTAACCCTGAAAAGGCGCTGGATCGTTACGCTTTCCAGTATTCCGGCGGCATGCGCCAGCGCGCGATGATCGCCATGGCGCTGGCCTGCAAGCCGCAACTTTTGATCGCCGACGAACCGACGACGGCGCTCGATGTGACGACACAGGCCGAGATCCTCGACCTTATATCGCGGCTGCAAAAGGCGCATGGCATGGCGGTGCTGTTCATCACCCACGACATGGGTGTGGTGGCGCAGATTGCCGATGACGTACTGGTCATGCATCACGGCGTCGCCAAGGAATATGGCACCGTCGATGAGATATTCCATAATCCGCAGGACCCCTATACCCGCATGTTGATCGGCTCCGTGCTGAAGCTGGAGCAGAAGGCGGAAATCCGGCTTGCGCGGCCTCCGCTCGACCTTGCAGCTGCTCCCGTGCTCGAAGTGAATGACCTCTCCATGCACTTCGGCGAGATGAAGGCGCTGGATGGCGTCTCGATCAAGCTTCTGCCGGGCGAAACGCTCGGTATTGTCGGCGAAAGCGGGTCCGGGAAAACCACGATGGGCCGCTCCATCATGCGTCTATACGATCCGACCGGCGGCGAAATGCTATATCGCCGAGCGGATGGCGAGGTGGTCGATCTGGCCAAAATCGAAGGTTCCGAGCTGAAAGCCGCGCGGCGTGAGTTGCGCATGGTGTTCCAGGATCCTTTCGGTTCGCTCAATCCGCGCATGACGGTGGCGCAGGTCATCGGCGAGCCGTTGCTGGTCAACGGCATTGCCAAAGGCAGAGAACTGGATGACCGCGTCTGCGCGCTGATGGAGCAGGTGGGACTGGATCCGGGCGGGCGCGAACGCTATCCGCACGCCTTTTCCGGCGGCCAGCGCCAGCGCATCGGCATCGCCCGCGCCATAACCCTGAAGCCGCGCGTCATCGTGGCGGATGAGGCGACGTCGGCGCTAGATGTTTCGGTGCGGTTCCAGGTGCTGGATCTTTTGATGCGGCTGCAGGATGAGCTGGGCCTCGCCTATATCTTCATCAGCCATGACATCGGCGTCATTCGCTATATGTGCGACCGTGTGGGCGTGATGTATCGCGGCAAGCTGGTGGAAGTGGGAGACGCCGAAAAGGTCTGCAACGCGCCGGACCATCCCTACACGCAGGCGCTTCTTTCCGCCATTCCGCGCCCGGATCCGCGCGACCGGGATCGCACGCGCAGATTCCGCTACGTCGAACCATCCGAAGCCAAGAACGGGGCCGTCGCCCGATAGCGCCGGGCATGCCGCACGCTGCAATTCATGAGGAAGACTGAAGCATGAAAATCGACCGCATGCGGGTATTCGTCACCCGCGACAAGGACCGCCCCCGCGTCATCGTCGCCCTCGATACCGATGACGGTTTGACCGGCTGGGGTGAATGTTACAATCACGGCCCCGATCTCGCCCTACCGCCGGTGCTGGACTACCTCTACGGCTTCCTAGCCGGGCAGGACCCGACGCGGGTGGAGTATCTCTATAACCTCCTGCTTCAGCAGAACCGCTTTCCGCCCGGAGCGCTCGGTCTGTCGGCCATCTCGGCGCTCGATCATTGCCTGTGGGACCTCGCGGCCAAGGCGGCGGGCGTACCAGTCTACAAGCTGCTGGGCGGCGAAGTACGCGACCGTATCAAGGTCTATGCCGGTGTCTACACGGCCCCGGATGCGCTAGCGGCAAGGGAGGAATTCGACCGTCTTAACGAGGATTGGGGCTTCACGGCCTTCAAGCTCAGCCCATGGCGTGTCGATATCCATGCCCATCGCTGGGGCGAGGTGGTGCGCAGTTCCGCTGAATATTTCCGCTCCCTTCGCGAAACCGTGCGCCCTGACTACGACATCGCCTTCGACGCCCATGCCAAGATTTTCGAGCCCGCGGCCGCCCGCCAGCTTGGCAACGCGCTTGCCCCTTACGATCCGCTGTTCTTCGAAGAGCCGCTGCGTCCCGAAAACATCGAGATGTGGGGAGACCTCAAACAGGGGCTGAACTGCACGCTGGCAACGGGTGAAAGTCTATATAATCGCAATGAGTTCCTTCGCCTTCTTCAAGTAAAAGGTGCGGATATCATCCAGCCCGATATCTGCGTCGTCGGCGGCATTTCGGAGATGCGCCGCATCGCGACGCTTGCGGAAGCCCATTTTGTCAGCATCGCGCCGCATAACCCTATGGGACCGCTCGCCACCGCCGTCAATGTGCACTTCTCCGCTGCCCAGCAGAATTTCCGAATTCTCGAATATCGCCTGCCGAAAGGGCAATGCTACGTCTATGGCGGCACCGATCTCGAAAAACGCGAGGATGAAACCCGTTATGTCGTCGACCCCTACCTGCCGAAGGACGGATATCTGGAACTGAGGCCGGACCGTCCCGGCTGGGGTGTCGAGATGGATGAAAAAGCCATGCAGGAGGATGGCTATGTTCATTGGCAAAGACGGGTGCCGAAACGGCCTGACGGCTCATATGCCTTCGCCTGAAACGGTTGCGATTGCCTGCGGGCGGCTCTCCGCCCGCCTGCGCCCCGCCTGGGGTGGCAGAATGACCCATCTGCGGCACTTTGACTACGGCGATATTCTGGTGCCGACAATGGAGCAGGAATTCGAGCCGTTCAACTGGCCAAGGGCTGGCGCATACCCCTTGTTTCCCTATCACAACCGGCTCTATGGCGGGTCCTTCATCCATGCCGGTATCCGCCATGACCTGCTGCCGCATCCGGCGCTTGCGCCTGACGCCATGCATGGCCCGGCTCACCGCCGGCCGTGGGCGATTTCAGATCTGTCTTCGGATCGGGTTTCACTGATGTTGGACTACGAGGCCGACGGGGAGTGGCCTTTTTCTTTTCGCGCCGAGCAGTCTTTCCTGCTGGAAGACGAAAGCCTCGCCGTGGAACTGTCGATAACCAATCTCGCGGATGTGCCAGCACCGATGGCGCTAGGCTGGCACCCCTATCTGGCGGCAGGGTTCGGTCGCAATGCCCGGACGGACGCCAAGCTGCAATATCCGCTGGATGCGCAAAACGTGCCAACCGGCCAGCCGGCGGCGCCTCGCCCGAAACCTGCTATTCCCGCCGCGACGGGATACACATTGCATTTCACTGATTGGTCAAGCGCGCAGGTCGACTTCGACCGGTTTTCACTGCGGCTCGAGGCCGATCCCGTTTTCGGCCATCTCGCCGTGCACCGCATGCAGCGCTACCTCTGTCTTGAGCCGGTTTCCATGGCCGCCGGAGCGCTTGGTTTGTCGCAGGCGCAGCGGGAAGGGCAGGGTCTCGGGACGGTTGCCCCCGGCGAGCGCCTGTCGGGGCGCATCAGGCTCTCCATCGATCTTTAGGAGGAGCGGGTGCGCCTGTGACGCCCAAACGCCCTCCGCCGAACGCCAAACTTCAAAAAACCGCCAAATGCCCATATTTTGAGCGTCAGTAATTATCGCTCAAAAATAGGCTTGACGTCGGCGAAAATTTCGAACCAAATGAACCAATGTGAGATTGGTTCAGTAAATGGTACGACGTGACGGTGAACCCCAACGACAACTCCAACTATGCGCTAGGAAAATTGCGCGCGTATATTCAGGCGCAGGATCTTGCGAAAGACCGTCGCCTGCCGACGGAGCGGGCGTTTGCGGAAACCTTCAATGTCGGCCGGCGTGCGGTCCGTCGCGCTCTTGAGGTTCTCGAAGCCGAAGGTCTGATCTGGAGACGGCAGGGGGCGGGAACCTTTGTGGGTGAAAAGCCCGACGATTGGTCCGCCCAGGTGACGGAACTGGTGGCCGGCACGGATATCATGGAAATCATGGAAGTGCGTCTTCGCATCGAGCCGCAACTGGCGCAGCTTGCGGCCATGCGCGCCAAGCCGGCCGAGGTGGAGCGCATGCGCGCCCTCGTCCACAAGACCGGCCAGAGCACGGATGCCGACGCCAAGGAGTTGTGGGATGGTTCGCTTCACCGCCAGATCGCCCAGAGCGCCGGCAACAAATTGTTCCTGTCCATCTTCGATGTCATCAACCGCATTCGCCAGGACGATGCATGGCAGTCGATACGGGAGCTGGCGCGCCGCAGCGGCACGAACGGCAAGGCTTCCTTCGAACAGCACATAGCGATCGTCGACGCCATCGCCGATCGTGACCCCGCAAGAGCTGGCGAAGCGATGCGCCAGCACCTGCTCATGCATCAGGAAAGGTTGATCCGCGCCACCTCGCTCGGCTTTCTGGAGGAGAAAACCGGACAAGATATTGGCGCCCGCAGCACGGGCGATGCCGATAATCCGCTCACGCCGGCCTCATAGGCGGCAGAGCAGACCTGCCGGACTTTCAGACCCGGCCAATGAAAAAACAAAGATAACCAGACCAGAGGATAGAACATGAAGAAGATCAAGACATTGACCGCCGCCCTGTTGGCCGGTGCATTCCTGTCCGCGCCGGCAATCTCGTCCGAACTGCGTATCGGCCTTAATGACGACGCCGACGTGTTAGACCCCGCGCAATCGCGCACCTTCGTCGGGCGTATCGTTTATACCGCCATGTGCGACAAGCTCGTCGATATCTCGCAGGACATGAAGATCGTTCCCCAGCTTGCCACCGAATGGGCCTGGTCCGACGGCGGCAAGGTGCTGACGATGAAAATCCGCGACGGCGTGAAATTCCATGATGGCGAGACGCTGGATGCGGCGGCTGTCGTGGCCACCATCGAGCGCAACATGACCTTGCCGGAATCCCGCCGCAAGAGTGAGCTTTCCTCGATCGAAAAGGTTGAGGCCACCGCGCCGCTTGAAGTGAAATTCACCCTGAAGACGCCGGATGTCACCCTGCTGGCGCAGCTTTCCGACCGCGCCGGTATGATCGTCGCGCCGAAGGCGGCCAAGGAACTGGGCGCCAATTTCGGTTCGAAGCCGGTCTGCGCCGGACCGTTCAAATTCGTCGAGCGCATCCAGCAGGACCGCATCGTGCTCGAGAAATTCGCCGATTATTGGGACAAGGACAAAATTCTGGTCGACAGGGTCGTTTATCTGCCGATCCCGGATACGACCGTGAAGCTTGCCAATCTTCGCTCGGGAGACCTCGATATCGCCGAACGCATCGCGGCCTCCGATGCCGAGTCCGTCAAGAACGACGCCAATCTGACCTATGCGGATGTCATCGGTCCGGGCTACATGGCCATGTATGTCAACATCAACAACGGCCCCCGCGCGGATAATCCGCTCGGCAAGGACAAGCGCCTGCGTCAGGCCTTTTCTTATGCGATTGACCGGGAAGCGATCGGCCAGATCGTCTTCGAGGGTACGTCAAAAGCAGGCAATCAGGCCTTTCCGCCCACAAGCCCATGGTTCAACCAAAACCTTCCTGTGCCGGCGCGCGATATCGACAAGGCCAAGCAACTGATGAAGGAGGCGGGTTACGAAAAACTCGACGTCGAGCTTCAGCACGCTAACAATACGACGCAGACGCAGATGATGCAGGTCATCCAGTCAATGGTCGCGGAAGCCGGCTTCAACGTCACCCTTAAAGCCACGGAATTTGCCACGCTTCTTTCCGAGCAGACCGCCGGCAATTATCAGCTCAGCCGTTCCGACTGGTCGGGACGCATCGATCCGGATGGCAACCTGCATCAGTTCGTCACCTGCAAGGGCGGCATCAACGATGTGAAATATTGCAATCCTGAGGTCGACAAGCTGCTCAACGAGGCCCGCGCCTCGACCGAAGATGCAGTGCGCAAGGAAAAATACGATGCCGCCAGCGTCATCCTCAACGATGACATGCCGATCATCTATCTCGGTCACCAGCCCTATGCCTACGCCATTTCCAACAAGGTCAAGGGCTGGGCGCCATCGCCGGACGGTATGATCCGCCTTCTCGGCGTCTCCAAGGACTGAACACGTCGCATGCGCCGCACGGCCCTGCCGTGCGGCCCTCACGAATTGGCACGAACGAGGGCCACGCTATGCCTGTTTATATCGGCAAGCGACTGCTTGTCGCTATCCCGACGCTTCTGATCATCTCCATTTTCGTCTTCTCGCTGCAAAAACTGCTGCCGGGAGATCCGGTTCTCGCCATGGCTGGCGAAGAGCGCGATCCGGCGACGATTGAATTCCTGCGTGAGAAATATCGCCTGAACGACCCGGTTCCGCTGCAATATGTCAACTGGCTGGGCGGCGTCGTGACGGGCGATTTCGGAATTTCGCTGCGCACAAACCAGCCAGTGCTGGAACTCATCGGTCAGAAGCTGCCGGTCACCATTCAGCTTGCGGTGATGGCGATGTTCTTTGCGATGGTCATCGGCATTCCGATCGGTATTCTCGCCGCCGTCAAGAAGAACACCTGGATCGATTACGCGGCCAATATTGTTGCGCTTTCCGGCCTCTCTATCCCGAATTTCTGGCTCGGCATCATGCTGATCCTGCTGGTGTCGGTCAAACTCGGGTGGTTGCCGGCATCCGGTTATGAATCGATATTTGTCGATCCCGTGCGCTCCATCGAAACCATGATCATGCCCGCCTTCGTGCTGGGCAACGCGCTTGCGGCAACGCTGATGCGCCATACCCGGTCGGCGATGGTGGCGGTGCTCAGTTCCGACTATATCCGCACTGCCCGAGCCAAGGGTCTTTCGCCGCGCGAGATCATTCTGTCGCATAGTTTCCGCAATGCGCTTCTGCCCGTTATCACGCTTCTGGCGCTGCTCTTCGGCGAATTGCTGGCCGGGGCAGTGCTAACGGAGCAGATTTTCACCATTCCCGGCTTCGGCAAGATGACGGTCGATGCGGTGTTCACCCGCGACTATGCCGTCGTGCAGGGCATCGTTCTTTGCACCGCCGTCGGCTTCATCCTCATGAACCTTCTGGCCGACATTGCCTATGTCCTGCTCAACCCCCGCCTCAGGGCGACGATCTGAGGCACCGATATCATGACCGTTCTCGATCAAAACCTCTCCGTAGCGGTAACGCGGCAGGAAAGCCGCGCCTGGAAAAAGATGAAGCGCAACAAATCGGCGCTTGCCGGCATGGCTATCGTGCTGTTTTTCGCCGTTCTTGCCATTGCCGCGCCGATCCTTCCGATTGCCGATCCGGTGGCGACCAGCTGGTCGGCCATCCGCAAGGCGCCCTCGGCCGCCCATTGGCTCGGCACCGACGACCTTGGCCGAGACATCCTTTCCCGCATGATCTATGGCGCGCGCGCCTCGCTGATGGCGGGCGTGGTCTCGGTGATGATCGCCGTGGTCATCGGCGTGCCCTTTGGCCTGATTTCAGGTTATTTCGGCGGCTGGGTGGATATGGTCATATCCCGCATCACCGAAGCGTTGCTGGCCATGCCGTTCCTCATCATGGCAATCGCGCTTGCTGCCTTCCTTGGCCCGAGTCTTACCAATGCGATGATCGCCATCGGTCTTTCCGCCATGCCGATTTTCGTGCGCCTGACGCGCGGGCAGGTGCTGGCGGTCAAAACCGAAGACTATGTCGAAGGCGCAAGGTCCATCGGCCTCAACCACATCGACATCATGACGCGTTACATCCTGCCGAATGTTTTTGCCCCTATCATCGTGCAGGCGACCCTGACCGTTGCGACCGCCATTATCGCTGAGGCGAGCCTCTCTTTTCTCGGGCTTGGCCAGCAGGCGCCTGCGCCCTCCTGGGGCTCGATGCTGAATACTGCAAAGAATTTCCTCAGCCAGGCGCCGTGGATGACGATGTGGCCCGGCATCGCCATCTTCCTCGTCGTCATCGGCTTCAATCTTCTGGGCGACGGCCTGCGTGATGCGCTCGATCCGCGCGAAGCATGATTTTTTACAAGGAATATCGGAATGAATGAATTCACCACACGCCCTGAAATCCTTGGAACCTTCGGCGTCGTCACCTCAACCCACTGGATCGCGTCGGCCGTCGGCATGGCGATCCTCGAAAAAGGCGGCAATGCTTTCGACGCGGCCGTCGCCACCGGTTTTGTCCTCCAGATCGTCGAGCCGCATCTTTGCGGTCCGGGCGGAGATATGCCCGCTGTGTTTTATTCGAAAAAGAAGGACAAGGTGGAAGTCATCTGCGCACAGGGCCCGGCCCCGAGCGGTGCGACGATCGAACACTACACGTCGGAAGGACTGAAGCTGATCCCCGGCGATGGGCTGCTGGCCACCGTTATTCCCGGTGCCTTCGACGGCTGGATGCTGATGCTGCGCGATTATGGCACCATGAGCGTGCGCGACGTGCTGGAGCCCGCCATCTATTATGCCGAGCAGGGGCATCCGACATTGCCGCGTGTCTCCGCCACCATCAAGGGGCTGGCCGATTTCTTCGAGAAGGAATGGCCGACCTCCCATGAGACGTGGTTGCCGGGTGGTGCCGCACCCGAGCCTCACGCCAATTTCCGCAATCCGGTTCTGGCTGCGACCTATCAGCGGATTATCACCGAAGCCGAAGCGCGTTCCGGCCGCGAAAACCAGATCGAGGCGGCGCGCGACGCCTTCTATCGGGGTTTCGTTGCGGAAGCTATCGACCGTTACGTGAGGACTGCGGAAGTCATGGACGCCAGCGGCGCGCGGCACAAGGGCGTGTTAACGGCGCAGGATATGGCGGACTGGAGCGCGACCGTCGAAGCGCCCCAGACGCTCGACTATCAAGATTGGACGATTGCCAAGACGCCGGCCTGGGGACAGGGTCCGGTTCTGCTGCAATCGCTTGCGCTTCTGAAAGGCTTCGACATTGCGGCCATGGACCCGTCCGGTCCCGATTTCATCCACACCATCGTTGAAGCCATGAAGCTCGCTTATGCCGACCGCGAAGTCTATTACGGCGATCCGGAATTCGGGCAGATCCCGACGGAATATCTCCTGTCGGAAGGCTACAATGCCGGACGCCGCGCGCTGATAAGCGGCGAGGCCTCGCTGGAGCTGCGCCCCGGCACTGTGCCGGGTTACGAAAAGCAGGTGGACGCCACGATGGCCATGCTGGCCGAGATGAGCGGCGCCGGCACGGTCTACGAGCCGACCATGTCGCATCTGACGGAGAAGCGCGGCGATACGGTGCATATCGATGTCATTGACCGCTGGGGCAACATGGTCTCCACCACGCCGTCGGGCGGCTGGCTGCAATCCTCGCCCATCGTGCCCGGTCTCGGTTTCGCGCTCAATTCCCGCGCTCAGATGTTCTGGCTGAAGGAAGGTCTGCCGACCTCGCTTGCACCGGGCAAACGCCCGCGCACCACGCTGACGCCTTCGCTTGCGCTTCATCAGGGGCGTCCCTCCATGGTGTTCGGCACGCCGGGCGGCGATCAGCAGGACCAGTGGCAATTGCCCTTCTTCCTGCGTTATGCCCATCACGGCAAGAACCTGCAGGCCGCCATCGACATGCCGCTGTTCCACACCGCGCATTTTCCGGGGTCGTTTTATCCGCGCACCCGTTCGCCGGGCGAAATCACCGTGGAAAGCACCGTGGGCGAGGCGACCTTGCAGGAGCTTCGCCGTCGAGGGCACCGCGTCACGGTTGCCGATGCATGGTCGGTCGGGCGGCTCACCGCCGCGCGCCGCGATGCGGACGGCCTGCTGCGCGCCGCCGCGACACCGCGGCTGATGCAGGCCTATGCGGTAGGGCGGTGACACCATGGAGACAAGACCCGTCCTTTCCGTCCGTAACCTCACCACCTCCTTCCTCGTGGATGGCGCGTGGAAGAGCGTCGTGCGCAACGTGTCCTTCGATGTCGCGCCTGGCGAAACCGTCGCGATTGTCGGGGAATCCGGCTCCGGCAAATCGGTGACGTCGCTGTCTCTCATGCGCCTGCTCGCCCCGGCCTCCAGCCGGATCGAGGGGGAGGTGCTGCTCAACGGGCGCGATCTTCTTGCGCTTTCCGAAAGGGAAATGCGCGGTGTGCGCGGCAACGATATCTCGATGATCTTCCAGGAGCCGATGACCTCGCTCAATCCGATCTTCACCATCGGCCGCCAGATTTCTGAAGTACTCATCCGGCACAAGGGGCTTTCGAAGCAGGAGGCGCGGGCGGAGACGGTGCGGCTTCTGGAAAAGGTTCGCATTCCAAACGCCTCCGGTCGTTTCGATGAATATCCTCACCAGTTTTCCGGCGGCATGCGCCAGCGGGTGATGATCGCCATGGCGCTTGCCTCACGGCCGAAACTGCTGATCGCCGACGAGCCGACGACGGCGCTCGACGTCACCATTCAGGGGCAGATCCTCGATCTGATCAAGCTGCTGCAGGAAGAGGAGGGCATGTCGGTCCTTTTCATCACCCATGACATGGGCGTGGTGGCCGAAATCGCCGACCGGACGATCGTGATGTATCGTGGCGATGAGGTCGAGACCGGACCGACGGAAGACATCTTCCGGTGCGGTAAGCACCCCTATACACGGGCGCTGCTTTCGGCGGTGCCGAAGCTCGGCTCGATGCGCGACCGGCAATGGCCGACACGGTTTCCGGTGCTCGACATGAAAACCGGCCTTTCAAGCGAGCCGCAGGAAGTGGCCGGGACAGTTGCGAGTGGGCAGACGCCGGTTCTATCGGTCAAGAACCTGGTGACGCGTTTTGCCATCCGCTCCGGCCTACTGGCGCGCCAGACGGGCGCGGTCCATGCGGTGGAAAACGTGTCCTTCGATCTGTTTCAGGGGGAAACGCTGTCGCTGGTTGGGGAATCCGGCTGCGGAAAATCAACCACCGGCCGCTCGATCATGCGGCTTGTGGAGCCGACGTCCGGCGACGTGTCGCTCGACGGTTACGATGTGATGCGGCTCGATACGGTTGGCCTGCGCAATATGCGCAAATCCGTGCAGATGATCTTTCAGGACCCGTTCTCGTCGCTCAATCCGCGCATGACAGTGGGCACGGCGATTTCCGAGCCCTTTATCAAGCACAAACTGGGCAACACCAGACAGGCGAAGGAAAAGACTGCCGATCTTCTCGAAAAGGTGGGTCTGTCCGCCGATATGGCCAGCCGCTACCCTCATGAGTTTTCCGGCGGCCAGCGCCAGCGCATCGCGATTGCCCGTGCGCTGGCGCTCGATCCCAAGGTCATCGTTGCCGATGAAAGCGTCTCGGCGCTCGATGTTTCGATCAAGGCGCAGGTCTGCAACCTGCTGCTCGACCTGCAACAGAGCCTCAACCTCGCTTTCCTGTTCATTTCGCATGACATGGCGGTGGTGGAGCGCGTCAGCCATCGTGTGGCGGTGATGTATCTCGGGGAGATCGTGGAGATCGGGCCGCGTGCGGCGGTTTTCGACAATCCGCAGCATCCCTATACGAAAAAGCTCATGGCAGCCGTGCCCGTGCCTGATCCGGCAAGGCGCGGGATAAGGCGCGGCATATCCAATGACGAGCTGAAAAGCCCGATACGGGCAGTGGGATATGAAACACCGGTGCGGAACTACAGGACCGTTTCGCCCGGCCATCTGGTGCAGGTCCAGACTTAGTCCGGGAAGCTTATCTTTTCGTTGTCAACGCAATAGCACGCCAAAGAAAAACCCCCGAAGTTGGGTGTCCAACTTTCGGGGGTCAGTTCACGACGCGGGTTTGATCTTACCAGCGCTGACTACCATACCAGTCGTCGATATCTTTCCGGGCCTGGTCTTTTTCGTAGCCGTAGCGCTCCTGAATCTTGCCTTCCAACTGCTCGCGCTTGCCGTCGATGACGTCAAGATCGTCGTCGGTGAGTTTGCCCCACTGCTCCTTGACCTTGCCCTTCATCTGCTTCCAGTTGCCTTCAACGCGATTCCAATCCATCGGTGCTCTCCCATTTTGTTTGGCTTGCACCTGTAAATGTCCGAGCGTGCGCAGGGTTCCGTCCAGCGGTCGTTATGTTCGGCGCAACTGTGGCCTGCTGCCACGAAAAGATCACGATTCATTCAGCGGCAGTTCACGCGGCGGGGCGCTAAATCCTCTCATCCCACAAGGAGGGAGATAAGATGCGCAAGATGATTTTAACCGCCGGACTGATTTTGGGCGTCCTGTTTGGCACCGGCGCGAACGCCATGCCTGTCGGTCAACCGTCTGCACCTTCGGCGACCTACATTCAAAAGGTGGACTATGCCTGCGGACGCGGTTTCCATTTGACCCCGCGCGGCTATTGTCGTCCGAACGGGCAGCGTTATGAGCGCGGCTGGGACAGGCGCGACCGCTGGGAAGCCCGCCGTGAATGGCGCGAGCATCAGGCCAGACGGGAATGGCGCGAGTGGCGCGACCGCAGGGATTATCGCGACCGACGCGACTATTATCGATACTGATCTGGCAAGGCCCTCCCCACCTCGGGAGGGCCTTTCTCATAGGGCCCGGTGAGGTCCTTACGATCCGGAAAAGAATCCCACACCGATTTCGCCGATCCGGCGGTTGTCGCGTGCATGGCGTATTTTCAGCGCCAGGATCGTCGTCCTTCGCTGGATGAGCTGAAGGCCCACCTTGCGGTGGCAATCGCCAAGTGGGGACCGGTGGTGAAGGACACGAATGCGCAGATGGAACGACCGGTAATGGCCGATACCATCTCGACTTTCCGCTTGCGCATCCAGCTGGTGTGGTGTTTCCGCATCACTCCCCAGTCGGTTGCAAAAACCCGCTTGGCAAGCTCCGGCCGTTGAGTTACAAATCTCGCTACCGCGTCAGATCGAACAAAGGGAGGCGTTGCATGACACCGGCATTCTTCGAAACCCTCCCGCAGGGAATGACCCGACACTAGGTCATATCCATTCGCGGCCCGCCGATTGCGCGCCCGACATGCGGTTTTATTTCCCCCATAGCCCGATTGATCTGACGGGATCACTTCGTCTCCCGCGCGGGCTGTGCCATCCAACTTCCGTTTTGAGGACCGGTCGCCGATTATAGGGCGCTGGGCTGGTAAAAATGACTCGCAAGAAGCTCGATTTCCGCGCCGATGCCTATCGACATGTGCTCGGCTTTGTTTTCAACCATTGGCGTCATCGGCCGGCGCTGGTGGGTTTCATCATCGTTCTGGTGATTGCCAGCACGCTGGCTGAAGTGATGGTGCCGGTCTTTTCCGGCCAGATCGTCGATGCCATTGCCGGTGGAGACGAGGCCGGCAACGGGGCAGATAAGGCGCTGCGCGCCTTTGTCATCGTGGTGTCTCTGGGGCTGGTGAGCGTTGTGCTGCGCTGGTTCATCTTCAACGGCATCATCCGGCTGACGCTGAAAATCATGGCGGATGTCGCCAATAACGGCTTCCACAAGGTGCAGCGTTTCTCCACCGACTGGCATGCCAACAGCTTCGCCGGCTCCACGGTGCGCAAGATCACGCGCGGCATGTGGGCGCTGGATTCGCTCAACGACCTTCTGCTGGTCGCACTTCTGCCTTCCATCGTCATGCTGGTGGGCGCCACCATTGTGCTCGGCAGCTACTGGCCGGTCATGGGCCTGATCGTCGGTCTCGGATCGCTGATCTATATCGGCGTGACCGTGGGGCTTTCGATGGGCTATGTTTCGCCGGCGGCAAGGCTTGCCAATGCCTGGGATACCAGACTTGGCGGCGCGCTGGCGGACGCCATCAGCTGCAATTCAGTGGTCAAGGCCTTTGGCGCCGAGGCCCGCGAGGAAACGCGCCTGGGCCATGTGCTGGTGAAGTGGGATCACCGCACACGCAGGACATGGAAGCGCGGCACGCTGAACGGCACGATCCAGAGCTTCATGATGGTCTCCATGCAGGCCGGCATTCTGGGTACGGGCCTCATCATGTGGCGACAGGGGCTGGCGACGCCGGGCGACATTACCTTCGTGCTGGCGATGTTCTTCGTGTTGCAGGGTTATCTGCGCGATGTGGGGCAGGATATCCGCAACCTGCAACGCGCCGTCAACGACATGGAAGAGCTGGTGCTGCTGGACAAGATGCCGCTCGGCATCGAGGACAGGCCGGACGCCGTACCGATCAGGATAGGAAAGGGCGAGATCGTCTTCGATCACGTCACCTTCCAGTATGGCGCGCATCCCACGCCGCTTCACGATGACTTTTCGGTCACCATCAAGGCGGGTGAACGGGTGGGCCTGGTCGGCCATTCCGGTTCGGGCAAGACAACCTTCGTCAAGCTCATCCAGCGGCTTTACGACATCAAGTCGGGAGAAATCCGCATCGACGACCAGAATGTCGCCGGGGTTACGCAGTCCAGCCTGCGCGGCCAGATCGCCATCGTGCAGCAGGAGCCCATCCTGTTCCACCGCACGCTGGCGGAAAACATCGCCTATGGCCGGCCGGACGCCACGCGGCGTCAGATCGAGCAGGCGGCGAAACAGGCGAGCGCCCATGATTTCATCATGTCCCTTCCCAAGGGATATGAGACGATGGTGGGTGAGCGCGGCGTCAAGCTGTCGGGCGGCGAGCGTCAGCGTGTCGCCATCGCCCGTGCTTTCCTTGCGGATGCGCCGGTGTTGATACTGGACGAGGCCACTTCCAGCCTCGACAGCGAAAGCGAAGTGCAGATCCAGCAGGCGATGGAACGGCTAATGGTCGGCCGCACCACGCTGGTCATCGCCCATCGGCTGTCCACGGTCAGGGCGCTGGACCGGCTGCTCGTCTTCGACAAGGGCAGGATTGTCGAAGAGGGTGACCACCAGGCGCTGATCCGCCTCCATGACGGCATCTACCGCAGGCTGTTCGAACGGCAGGCGCTGGAGCTGACCAAGGGCCTGGTGGCCTGAAAAAAACGAAACGCCGGGGGGGGGTGTTCCCCCGGCGTTCACTACCCGAACATTGAACCTACGCCATCAGCGCGCCGCTTTTTTTGCGTAAGGGCGTGTTTCGCGCAACACCAACAGGACGGTGAACCATGGATTTCCACCCGATCGCAAAGCCACAACGCCTTGTCATCAGGGGAACCCATATCCATGTCGCATTCCATCACGCTTTCAGACCTCTCGTGGTCCACACCTGACGGTCATCCGCTCTTTTCCGACATCAACCTTCACTTCGGACCCGAACGCACCGGCCTTGTCGGGCGCAACGGCGTCGGCAAGACGACGCTTCTGAAACTGATCGCCGGCGAGTTGTCGCCGTCGGCGGGCACGGTTTCCGTTTCGGGCTGCGTCAATCTCCTGCGCCAGAGCGTACAGGTTGTGTCCGACGAGACTGTCGCCGACCTGTTTGGTGCGCGCGAGGCGCTGGACGCGCTCGCCCGTGCGCAGTCGGGAACGGCCACTATCGATGAGCTTGAGGACATTGACTGGATGCTGGAGGAGGAAATTGCCAAGGCGCTCGCGCAGGTCGGGCTGGACGCCTTGCCCTCCACGCCGCTTTCGGCGCTTTCCGGCGGGCAGCGCACGCGGGCCGCACTTGCGGCGCAAATCCACGCCGCGCCGGATTTCCTGATCCTTGACGAACCGACCAATAATCTCGACCGGGAGGGGCGCATTTTCGTTGCCGATTTTCTGGCGGCCTGGCGCGGCGGAGCGATCGTCGTCAGCCACGATCGGGAGCTTCTCGAAACCCTCGATGCCATCGTCGAAATGACCACGCTCGGTGTTACCCGTTACGGCGGCAACTGGAGCCACTACCGCGCACAAAAGGCGCTGGAGCTGGCCGCCGCCGAACAGGACTTCGCGAATGCGGAAAAGCGTCTGTCCGAGGTCAGGCGCCGTTCACAGGAGGCGTTGGAGCGCAAGGCCCGCCGTGACAGCAGGGGTGCCGCAAAAGCGGC
This sequence comes from Agrobacterium sp. ST15.16.055, assembly GCF_027956555.1. NCBI lineage: Bacteria > Pseudomonadati > Pseudomonadota > Alphaproteobacteria > Hyphomicrobiales > Rhizobiaceae > Agrobacterium > Agrobacterium sp. ST15.16.055. The sequence goes on along the minus strand of NZ_JAQKGN010000004.1, from coordinate 25,820 downwards.
GAGGGGAGACATGCCCCGTATCCTTGTTGGTGCGATGAAGAGGCGTGCCGAAAAGACGAGCGGCGACAACGCCAATCTGGCCAGCCGCCTGACGGCCGAGGCGACGGACGATCTGAATACGGCGCGGGAACGGATCGAAATCCTGCAGGGCGTCAGTGTTACATTGCCGCCCAGCGGCCTGCACACGACAAAAACCGTGCTCAGCCTGCAGAACCTGACTGCGGGGTATCGGGCCGAACACCCCGTGCTTCGCGACCTGTCCTTCGAAATTACCGGGCCGCAACGCGTTGCCGTAACCGGCCCGAACGGATCGGGAAAAACGACGCTGCTTTCGGTGATCACGGGGGACTTGCCGCCGTCTGAGGGGGTGGTACATGTCGGGGTGAAGTCCGTGTTTCTCGATCAGCAGGTCAGCCTGCTCGACGCGAGCCTGTCCATCCGCGACAACTTCCTTCGGCTTAATCCGAAGGCGGGGGACAATGCCTGCCGCGCCGCCCTTGCGCGCTTCATGTTTCGTGCCGATGCCGCCTTGCAGATCGTTGCAACACTCTCGGGCGGGCAGATGCTCAGGGCAGGTCTCGCCTGTGTTCTGGGAGGCCCGCAGCCTCCGCAATTGCTTATTCTTGATGAGCCGACCAACCATCTGGATATTGATTCCATCGCCGCCGTGGAGGTTGGCGTTCGGGCCTATGACGGCGCCTTGCTGGTCGTCAGCCATGATGAGGCGTTTCTCGCCGGCATCGGCATCGATCGGCGGCTGGAACTTGGAAAGTCAGAGGTGCGTTCCGGCCCTCAGTAGTTCACCGTCACGACGACCGTATCGGAGTAGTTCCCCGGCGCCGGCGTGGTCTGCGCGGGGACGCGGCCATAGACGGTCAGTGTTTGCAAGCCGCCTGTTCCGGTGCCGGTGGCTATCTCGCCTGCCGCACTTCCCCAGACATTCGTGCGGTTTGCGTCGCGGTAGAGACCATAGATTATAGATGCGCCTCCCTGCACCATCTGGCGCGCGGCCGGCGGGCTGTTGCTCAGGCCGCCATTGAGCGCGACACTATAGTTCAGATTGGTGGTGCAGGTCAGATTGATCGCTCCGGTCGCATTGACTGCCGTGTTCAAGACGCCATGACTGCCAAAATCGATGTTCTGGGCCGAGATGATGCATGTGGGCGCCACCGCGGCCGACACGTTGAACGGCACTTGCGTGGGGTTCTGGGTCACGGAAGAGCAACTTGGTGCAAGCAGGGTAAAGGTCGTATAGGTGAAGCTCGTTTCCGCGCCGGCAAAGCTGGAGAGGTATAGGCCGCGCGCTGCCGAGGCCTGACCGGCGTTGATCCGGCCATAGACCGTGCGGCTCGTGGTGTTGATCAGGAGCGGCAACGCCATATCGATTGGCGGAGGCGAACCGAGTGCGGGCTGCGTGACCGATCCCCAGGAGGTCGTTCGCGCCGAGTTCTGGTAAAGCTGGTAGTTGAGGATGTTGCTGCCCTGAAGCATGCGACGGATGCCGCCCGACTGTCCGCCGCTTCCGGCATTGATGTTGGGGCATATGCGGATGGAAAGCCCCAGCGACAACGGGTTGGAACAGGTGACCGACAGTGTCGCCGTCGTGTCCACGGCGCTGCCGCTTGCGAGATTGACGAAACCGAAATTCATGTCCGACATGCTGAAGGTGCAGCTTTGCGCCAGTACCGGTGAAGCCGAGAGGAAGGCTGCGATGGCAAGGGCGGCACGGGTCAGGGCCTTCATTGGATGCTCCTGCATAGGGCTTCGAAAGTTGCGCGCGTCTCGCCGGCAGAGGGGTCGGCAGAGGGCACGGTGATCTGTGCTTCGCAAGCGCCCTTCGTCGGCTGCTTGATGCGGAGCCGATGCGTTTCGCTGATATTGTCGAGATAGGCCTGTCCGTCATAACCGACGATAAAATCGCGCTTGCCGTCAATTTTGCCGGTCGATCCGGTTTCGATGAACTCGCCGCTCTCGCCTTTCAGCGTCACCAGCGCCACCTGTCCCTCGGTTTCCACCTTGAAATTGACCACGGCCCCCGCGCGGTCGGTCGGCGTCACGGTCTGTTTCGTGCGGTCTATGCGGGCGTCGACCGGAAGATTGCTGGGGTCGAGCGTGATGTTATTGACGTCGTAGGAACGAAGGTTCGGAAGCAATATCTTGCCGCGGCGGTTGGTCTGCCCGATGGGGCGGTTTTCCAAAAGGATATCGACGCCGGGCGCGCCCGCATCCACCACGGCGAAAGCGTCATCGATCCGGTTGCCGACAAAGACATCGCCGCCGGCGAGCGCTATCGATCCTTCGATCTGCGCATAGGCCTGTGTCGTGCGGTTGAATTGATCGACGCCGGCCGAAACGCGGGCGGTGCTGCCGCGGTAACTGCCGGAAACGGAGGCGATATCGTTGCCGCCGGTCGAGCCGCGCAGGCGCCAGCCATAACTTCCCTCGGCCTGTTCTTCGGATTTTCCGACCTCTGCTGTTAGCGAATAGCCATCCGCATCCGACGACATGCCGGCCGAGCCGGAGACGCCACCGCCGAACGACCAGGACAGGCCCGCGAAGACGCCGTAGGATTGGCTGTCCTCAAGGTCCTTATAGGCGGTGATGAAGATATTGCCGTTCTCGCCGAACGGCCGCGTGGCAGAAAGGCCGAGCAACCGGGATTTCCTTTCATCGAAGGTTTCCACCTGCGTATAGGAAAAGTTCAGGCTCGTTTCATCGAAAGCAAGCTGTGTGGAAACGGAAATCTGATCCACGGCACGCGGCGGCCGCGCGCTCAGCAGGCCGGAGATCGTCCTGAGTGTCGAGCTATCGGCGGAGACCGACGCCATGTCGTGATAATCGCCGAATGCCCGTTGCGACCGGGCGTGAAATTTGAGCCCGAGCAATTCGGCTTCGACGCTTGCGGAGAGCTGGTGGCCGCTTTCCTCGCCAAAGCGGCTGGATGCGCCGGAAATCGCCGCCAGCCCATGGGCTCCAAGCGTGAAGACGCCGCCAAGGCCGATATTATAGAAATCCTCGCCGCCTTCCGCATGGCCCTCAAGCGTCAGGCCATCAGACAGGCCGTAACGAACCGTCGCCGATCCGAGCAATTTTTCGTCGTAATCGAAGGAAGAGGCTCCGTAATTGCGCCGGGCAAAACCGAGCTCCGCTGAAAAATCGACGAGACCCTTCGCCAGCAGGTCCGGTGACGTATAAAAGGGCGTTTCGGATACGGTTTCGCGGCCCAGCGCATCCCGCACCACCAGCCTCGCATTGCCCGCGCCGCTGATAACGGGAAGATTGGTGATGGAAAACGGCCCTTCGGGAACATCCTGCGACAGACGGCGGATGTTGTTGACATAGACGTCGACAGTGGAGGGCACGGCCGCTGAACCTGCAAATTCCGGCATCGGCATGGTGACGATATCCGGCCGCAGGTCGAAATTGCGGCGGATCTGCAGGCCGCCGAGCCGCGTTGGGCGTGTCCAGCTCAGCCCGCCGGTAATCAGATCGCCGGCCCGGTAGCTCGTCAGCGTTTCTTCGTCTGAATAGCTCCAGGTGGTATCGAGGCGCTGGGTATCGAACTCCGACAGGCGCGATGTGCTCAAAACCTGCGATGAGGAGAGCACGCCGAGCGGACCGAATGCCCTGCTTTCCAAAAGGGCCGAGACACCGTTGAAATCGGCGATGTCAGACCATTTGTTGCCGCCGGAGGAACCGTAGATCGTGTAATTCACCAGACCTCCAAAATCGCTCGTGGCCTTTTCCCGGGTCTCTTCGTCTTCTTCCTGCGCAATCTTGCCGGAGGCGTCGATCACCCTGTTTGCCCGCGCCGCCATCGGCAGGGTGAAATGCATGGACTGGCTACCTTCATCGTAACGCGCCACCACATCCGGCAGCCGGGAAATATCGATCCAGCCATCATCGCCGGTAGCGCTTTCAACCGGAGAAATCCCGATATTGTTCAGCTGTTCCGGTTCGATCAGAAACGATCCGGCGTCGTTTTGACGAAATGTGGCGATCAGTTCTGTCGAAACATCGTTGATGTAGACTTCGAGCTGCAACTGTCCCGCTTCTTTTGCGGCAAAAGAGGCCGGTTGCGCCGCAGGAGGTATATCCTGCGCCACGGAAAATTTGCCCGATGAAATGACCGTCAGAGCGGCAATCGTCAAAACGGCGAGATCAGCCGCCCGAGACGCGCGCCGTCGCATTGACGGGGCCGCCTTCGCTGTCTGCCGAAATCTTCAGCGTGCCGCCGCCTCTCTTGCCGCCCGTTGCCGGAACCACAAAGCTTGCGGCGGACCCGCCAAGCACATATCCCACCAGCCCCTGCTGCCGGGCAATCGCCTGCCCGTTGCCGCCGGAAAGCATCAGGTTGGCGATCCTTATCCGCCTCTCGCCCGTATTTGACACCGACACCCGGTAGCCATTGCCCTGCGGTGTTATCTTCCAGGCCGGTTCCGCATCACCTGTGGAAGCGGGCGAGAAGAAAACGGGTATGGAGTGGCGCACCACCAGATTAACCGTGCCGGATTGCGGTCTTCCCGCCGGCGGCAACTCATCGACGATGACGCGGTAGCTCTCTTCGGCGCGCAGCGGGGCCTTGGAAAGCCGGACGATGCGGATAAGGTTCTCCGCACCGCCCTTCAGCTGCGTCATCGGCGGGCTGGCGACGACGTCCTGCGCCGCCGTATAGACGTCCTGCCCATTTTTCTGGGTCCAGCGGAATATTCTGACCTGAACGTTGATCGGGGTTTTCGCATCGTTCCAGATGCGGAGGCTGGAGGCCGCCGTGGGCGCTTTAAGATCCAGAAGTACGGGGGCGACCCGCAGCGATGCAGCCTGTGAAGATGAAACAGTCAAACCGGCAAAAAACGCAGCCGCTAAGGTAAAAACACGCATGCGCGATCCTCCCTGTGGCGATCAGTAGTTGAGCGTGGCCGTCACCGTATCGGTATAGACGCCGACCGCAGGTGTCGTCTGGGCAGGAACGCGCCCATAGACAGTGAATGTCTGTGGCGCTCCGGTTCCCGTTCCCGTTTGCCGGTCCGTTCCCACAGTGTTGCCCCACACCGTGCTATGCGCCGCACTTGTATAAAGGGAGTAGGAAATGGTCGCGCCGCCAGGCGATGTCATCAGACGGTTGGCGACCGTCGCGCCCGAGCCAGCGCCGGCGCTGAGGCCGAGACTGAAAGGGGTACTGGCTGTGCATTGCACGACAATGTCGCTGGTCGCATCGATATTGCTGCCGATCACACCATTCGTGCCGAAATCAAGGTTGCCGGCGGAATTGATCTGGCATGCGGCCTGAATGGTGATCTGGACGTTGAAATTCGTCGTGGCGACCTGGGCGACGCCGGATGCCGGGGTGAGAACCAGCGCCGCAAATGATAACAAATAGCCTGATGCTGCAAACTTCATGCTGCCTCCCCAAGCTGCTGCGCTGCCGGTTTTTCGATGCGCAACATGCAACTACGCCAATAACGGGTAATTAGAATAATCTAATACTCGTCCTGATTTGGTTAATAAATCCTTAAAGCTGACGTCTGAAAAACCACTGGCTGAAATGCGGCGGCTGCCACAATCAAAAGTGCCACGGCGTGATCGCAAAGCACACGATCGGCGCTAAAACCCGTCTACGGCTTTTTTACTGAAATGCGACATCTTGTCAGCCGGCCCCGGTTGGCGTACTCGAAATCGACAGAAACCCGGGCCGATCAACAGTACCGTTCGGTGAGGCTGTGTTCGGCTCCATAGACACCATGACGTTGGGATTGCGATGAACCTTTACCTGGATTACCTGGCTGAAATCAAAAGCAGAGAAACACTGGGTCTCGCACCCAAACCCATTGATGACGGCGCGCTGACGGCCGAAATCATCGAGCTCATCAAGGATGCCGGCAGCGAATACCGCGCCGATGCGCTGAAGTTCTTCATCTACAACACCCTGCCCGGCACCACGAGCGCCGCCGGCGTCAAGGCCGCTTTCCTGAAGCAGATCATCCTCGGCGAAGCGATCGTGCCGGAGATCACGCCTTCCTTTGCGCTGGAGCTGCTGTCGCACATGAAGGGCGGCCCGTCGATCAAGGTGCTGCTCGATATCGCGCTCGGTAACAACGCTGCGATTGCCGCCCAAGCCGGTGAAGTGCTGAAGACCCAGGTCTTCCTTTACGATGCCGACATGTTCCGCCTGCGTGACGCCTACAAGGCCGGCAACGCCATCGCCAGGGACGTTCTGGAAAGCTACGCCAAGGCAGAATTTTTCACCAAGCTTCCCGATGTCGAAGACGAGATCAAGATCGTTACTTTCATCGCCGCCGAAGGCGATATTTCGACCGACCTTCTGTCTCCCGGCAACCAGGCGCATTCGCGCTCGGACCGCCAGCTGCACGGCCAGTGTATGATCTCGCCGGAAGCGCAGGCGGAAATCGTCGCGTTGCAGCAGCAGCATCCGGACAAGCGGGTGATGATGATCGCCGAAAAGGGTACGATGGGTGTTGGCTCGTCGCGCATGTCCGGCGTCAACAACGTGGCGCTGTGGACTGGCAAGCAGGCCAGCCCCTATGTGCCCTTCGTCAATTACGCTCCCATCGTCGCCGGCACCAACGGCATCTCGCCGATTTTCGCCACCACCGTCGATGTGACCGGCGGCATCGGCATCAACCTGAAAAACTGGGTGAAGAAGCTCGGCGAAGACGGCAAACCGATCCTCAACAATGACGGCAACCCGATCCTCGAACAGAAATATTCGGTCGAAACCGGGACCGTGTTGAAGATCGATGCCAAAAACTACAAGCTTCGTGACGAGAACGGCACGGAACTGGTGGACCTCGCCTCTTCCTTCACGCCCCAGAAGATGGAGTTCATGAAAGCCGGCAGCTCCTATGCTATCGTCTTCGGCAAGAAGCTCCAGACATTCGCGGCTGAAACGCTTGGTGTCGAGGCCACTCCGGTCTTCGCGCCCAACAAGGAAATTTCCATCGAAGGCCAGGGCCTCACTGCGGTTGAGAAGATTTTCAACCGCAACGCCGTCGGCGTCACACCCGGCAAGGTGCTGCATGCCGGCTCCGACGTCCGCGTCAAGGTCAACATCGTCGGCTCGCAGGATACGACCGGCCTGATGACCGCGCAGGAACTGGAAGCAATGGCGGCCACCGTCATTTCGCCGCTGGTGGACGGCGCCTACCAGTCGGGCTGCCACACGGCCTCCGTCTGGGACAAGAAGGCGCAGGCCAACACGCCGAAGCTCATGGCCTTCATGCACAATTTCGGCGTCATCACGGGTCGTGACCCGAAGGGCGTCTATCATTCCATGACAGATGTGATCCACAAGGTGCTGAACGACATCACCGTGGATGACCGCGCAATCATCATCGGCGGCGACAGCCACACCCGCATGTCGAAGGGCGTCGCCTTCGGTGCCGACTCCGGTACCGTCGCGCTGGCGCTTGCAACCGGTGAAGCGACCATGCCGATCCCGCAATCGGTCAAGGTTACCTTCAAGGGCACGATGCAGCCCTATATGGACTTCCGCGACGTGGTGCACGCCACGCAGGCGCAGATGCTTCAGCAGCACGGCGACAACGTCTTCCAGGGCCGTATCATCGAAGTCCATCTCGGTACGCTGCTTGCCGACCAGGCCTTCACCTTCACTGACTGGACGGCCGAAATGAAGGCCAAGGCGTCGATCTGCATTTCCGAAGACGAGACGCTGATCGAGTCGCTGGAAATAGCCAAGTCGCGCATCCAGATCATGATCGACAAGGGCATGGACAATTCCGCACAGACCCTGAAAGGTCTGATTGCTAAGGCAGATCAACGTATTGCCGAGATCCGTTCAGGTGAAGTGCCAGCCTTGAAGCCGGACGCGAATGCGAAATATTTCGCGGAAGTCGTGGTAGATCTCGATGTCATCAACGAGCCGATGATCGCAGACCCTGACGTCAACAATAACGACGTTTCCAGACGCTACACGCATGACACAATCCGCCCGGTTTCCTACTACGGCGCGACAAAGAAAGTCGATCTCGGCTTTGTCGGCTCGTGCATGGTACATAAGGGTGACGTGAAGATCGTTGCGCAGATGCTGCGGAACCTCGAAAAGGCCGAAGGCAAGGTCGAGTTCAAGGCACCGCTCGTCGTCGCTGCACCGACCTACAACATCATCGATGAGTTGAAGGCGGAAGGAGATTGGGAAATCCTCCAAAAATATTCCGGCTTCGAATTCGATGATATCAATCCGAAGACAACGAACCGCACCGAATACGAAAACATCCTGTATCTCGAGCGCCCGGGCTGCAACCTTTGCATGGGCAACCAGGAAAAGGCTGCAAAGGGCGATACGGTTCTTGCGACGTCGACTCGCCTCTTCCAGGGCCGCGTGGTTGAAGACAGCGCCGAAAAGAAGGGTGAATCGCTCCTGGCCTCCACCCCGGTCGTCGTGCTTTCTGCCATCCTCGGCCGCACGCCGAGCATCGAGGAGTATCGTTCTGCTGTCGATGGGATCGACCTGACGAAGTTCGCTCCGCCGAAGGTAACGCCGATCGATTCCCAGTCGGTGCACTACTAAGATTGTGAGCGTCGCGGCGCGCGGCTGTAAGACGCCCGCGCTGGCGCTGCATCAACCAACGAGAAGAGCGGGGAGAAATCCCCGCTGTTTTTATGGGCCGGTGGTGTTGCGATGTAAGCGACGCGAGACCAAAAACGTTTCACGGCTTGGCCGTCGCGGATTTTTGCGTTAACTAGGCTCGATGATAAAAACTTCGAGTATCACCTGCATCTAGCTCCCGCCGTTGCGTGAGGAGCATCGAGCGAAAAGCCGACAGGCTTGACGCTTGGCGTCGGTTTGCCTTGAGGCAAGCCAGTGCGAACATATGCAGTGAGATTACCCCAATGGAAAACTACTTCGAAAGCCCGTTCCGGGGCGTCACGCTTGACAAGCAGGTCAAGAACCCAAACCTCGTGGTCGGGAAATATAGCTATTATTCCGGTTATTATCACGGCCACAGCTTTGAGGACTGCGCCCGTTATCTGTTGTCGGATGAAGGCGCGGACAGGCTGATAATCGGGAGCTTCTGTTCGATCGGTTCGGGCGCCGCCTTCATCATGGCGGGCAATCAGGGTCATCGCAACGAGTGGATCAGCACCTTCCCGTTTTTCTTCATGCCCGAAGTGCCGGAGTTTGAAAACGCCGGCAACGGTTATCTGCCAGCGGGCGATACCGTCATCGGTAACGATGTCTGGATAGGCTCGGAAGCGATCATCATGCCCGGCATTACGGTTGGTGATGGCGCAGTGATCGGAACGCGGGCGCTGGTGACGAAGAATGTCGAACCTTACGCCATCGTTGGCGGCAATCCCGCAAAGACGATCCGCAAGCGGTTCGATGACGGCAGTATCGCCATGCTGATCGAGATGAAATGGTGGGATTGGCCGGCTGAGCAGTTGCAGGCTGCAATGCCGCTCATGACCAGCGGCAATGTCGCGGAGCTTTATCGGTTCTGGCAATCCGATAAGTCCCAGTCGTAAAATCCCCGGCCCGCCTCATTGCGGCGGGCCGGAATTTCCTCAGGATCAAATTGGCGAACCGCTGGCGATTTTTGACAGCTCCGACGTGTTGAAAGGAAGTTCGCCTCTTGGCGCGATTGGAGTATCACAATCAGCTTGGCCCATTACAGGACCCTTTCGGCAGTTGCGACCTCATCCGTCGCAGCCTCACTTCCAGCTGCCGTCTGACCTGCGCGTCGCCCTGGGCCGTGGCAACGGTGATGCCTTTTAGCCAAGCCGCCGTGGCCCCTTCATTGTCGCCCAATCGCAACAGGTTGAGGCCAAGCTCCGCCCAGGCGGCGGAATAATCCGGTTTTTGCCGGACCGCTTCCTGAAGATGCCGCACAGCTTCCGGAAATTCCCCGGAGGCTGCAAAGGACTTGGCTAGCGAAAAGCGCAGAAGCGCGCTGTCTCGGCCGCTGTTCAGAATGTTCGTCAGCTGCTGTTTCATCAAATTATCCAGGACCATTTGTCGGGTTGGGTTTGGGAGAGCAGTCGTGCCCCCCGCATCAGTCGAGGTTACGGGATACGGCCTCGAGAGTGGTTGAGGTCAACAGAGATCGTTGATGAAAACTTGTCGCGTCGTATTTGGTTTTGTTTAACCGCGTCGTTTGAAAAGCCCAACCTCCGGTTTTGTAGGCCTAGCTTCCTCATGGCTTTTCCAGCAAGGAGCGAGTTCGCCGTTCTTAATCGCAAGCAAGGCCAGCATGCCCCTCCAAAAAAACAAAGACCGAGAGGAATACTCACAGCATCTGCTTCTTCTGTGCCGCATCGCAGCATGGCTTGGCCTTGCGCTTGGGGCGGGTTGGTTCGTGTTCTTTGCTCTGACGGGACGGTGGAATATCGCAATCAGCCTTCTTGTGCTCGGTGCAGCGGTCATTCCTTGCTGGCTGATTTGCCTGAAGGGCCATTTTTCATGCGGTCTTATCCTCGCCCAGATCGCTTGCACCCTGTTTGTGTGCTGGTATTCGGTTTCGATCGATGTGCAGGACGCGGCAGTGCCCAGAACGACACACCTTTACCTGCTCGTCATCGTCTTCGTTGGCTATATGAATTTTCAACGCCAGCGCTCGATCCCCCAGTTCATGGTCATTTCGTCCGGTCTCATAGCTTTCATTTTTCTGTGTGCCTCCGCTGCGAGCTTCCCTTTCCATATCTCGATCTCGCAGGAAGTGAGAAGCGTCAGCGCATGGTTCAACGGCATTTTCGCGACGGGTATGTTGTGCGGAGGCGTCGCGGCGATGCAGGCTCAATTTCGAAGCCAGACAAAAAACGCATTGGAGTTGCGGACTGCGCTTTCCAACGGGCAATTCGAACTTTTTTATCAGGCGCAGGTGCGTGCGGACGGCTCGGTGAGCGGAGCAGAAGCGCTTTTGCGCTGGAACCATCCCAAACGGGGCAAAATATCACCGGCGGAATTCATTCCACTTGCCCAACGCACGGGCTTTATGCCGACAATCGGCGAATGGGTGATTGTTGAAGCTTGCAAGACCCTGGCACGATGGCAGGAAAACGCTTCGACCCGTCACTTGACGCTTTCGATCAACATCACTGCGGATCATTTCGTGGATACGGGATTTGCCGCTCAGCTTCTCGAAGCCGTTTCGTCTAATGCCATTGACGCACGGTTACTCAAGCTGGAGTTGACCGAAAGCGTTTTTCTTTCGGATATAGACGCGGCCATCGCCAAGATGAAGCTCCTGCATCGCGCGGGTTTTGCGATCGCGCTTGATGATTTCGGAACCGGCTATTCGTCTCTCAGTTATCTTCGTCAATTGCCGTTGAAACAGCTCAAGATTGATCGCAGCTTTGTAAAGGGCGTGAGCGAAAACGGGCGTCTTTCCGCAATTACCAAAAACATTGTCAGAATGGGACACGACCTCTCTCTGGAGGTCCTTGCCGAAGGCGTGGAAACAGAGGCCGAATTGCGCATGATGTTGTCATACGGCTGCGAGTTTTTCCAGGGCTACTTTTTCGCAAGGCCCATACCACTGGAGGAGTTTGAGCAATATGCGGCTCGCGCTCGAGCGCATTGAACACCTTTATCCATGGGCGACGGGCCGCGTTTGCGCGCCTGGCCCTCGAACGTCTGCGCCATAGAGGACAAGAACCGGTTGTCATAAACTGGAACCAGACACCCGATGAGGCCGGATTTCGAACTCCTCAAGCCGCGGGCTCGCAGGTTGGTGGTGTAACGTTGCGCCTTGGCAAGCGAGAGAATCTTGCCGGCAGTCTCTTCCGAAATCCGCCGCTTGCGCCAAGATCCGTTCAACACGGCGCTGACCCTCGAGGCTGATGCGCGAACGGAAAGGTTCTATCTACCCGTGCTGACCGACTTCACCATGAAATTCACCGTAAGACGGAAGCGAGAAATTCGCGTGTGCGGTCTTCTTTCGGCTGGCCGAAAATCTCGTCCGGTTTCCCCTGTTCGCAGATGCGGCCCTTGTCGAAGAAACAGACGCGGTCCGAGACTTCCCGGGCAAAGCGCATTTCGTGGGTGACGAGAAGCATCGTCAGGTCATGCTCATGGGCCAGGTCGCGGATGACGGACAGCACTTCGCCGACCAGTTGCGGGTCCAGTGCCGAGGTCGGTTCATCGAAAAGCAGGACACGCGGACGCATGGCAAGCGAGCGGGCAATGGCGACGCGCTGCTGTTGCCCGCCGGAAAGCTGCACTGGATAATGATCCTTCTTATCCGCAAGCCCGACCATCTTCAGCAATTCGATTGCGCGCGCCTCCGCCTCTGCGCGGCTGATGCCCAGAACCCGCACCGGCGCCTCCACGATATTGCGAAGGACGGTCATATGGGGAAAGAGATTGAAGCTCTGGAAGACCATGCCGACGTGATTGCGGATCTGGCGAAGATGCTTTTCGGAGGCTTTGAAAGGTCCTTTGCCGCCCGGCTCCTGGTAGGACATGTCCGCAAGCCTCAGTCTCCCCTCCTGGAACGGCTCCAGCGTCATGAGAATGCGCAGGACCGTTGATTTGCCGGAGCCGGATGGACCGATGAGGGTGACTTTTTCGCCCTTCGCGACGCTGAAATTGAACCGGTCGAGGACTGTCAGAATGCCGAAGCGTTTCGTGACATCGGAAAATTCGATCAGTGGCTTGTTGGTGGTGTTGGTCATCGCAAGGGAATTCCTGCTTTTGGAAGCGCTCTTTGCAGGCGGCTGAGGCCTGCTGAGCAGATTATGGTCAGGACAAGGAAGATCAGGCCCACAAGCGTCAGCGGCACCAGATATTCGAAGGTGCGCTCGCCGATCATATTGGCAAGCCCCATCATTTCTAGAACCGTGACGACGGATAGCACCGGCGTTTCCTTGATCATGGCGACAAGATAATTGCCCATGGCCGGGACGATGCGCGGAATGGCCTGCGGGATGATGATGTCCCTATAGGTCTGCATGTGCGTGAGATTAAGCGCCGTCGCCGCTTCCCATTGGCCGTGATGCACCGCCTCGATACCGCCGCGATAGACTTCGGAGGTATAGGCGGCATATTGCAGGCCGAGTGCCAGTGCGCCGGTGAGAAATGCCGGCAGGACAATGCCGAAATCCGGAAGCACGTAATAGAGAAAGAACAGCTGCACAAGAAGCGGCGTATCGCGCAGGAATTCGACAATCAGCGCGGTTGGCCAGGAGATCATCCTGACGCGGCTGCGGCGTAGCAGTGCAAAGACGAGCCCCAGAACCAGCGCAATGGCAAAGCCGGCGGCGGCGGCCTTCAGCGTCACCGTGAGCCCGATCAGAATGATGGGCAGGATGGAGGTCGTGTAGGTGAGCCAGGTGGTCGTATCCCATTCGTAACCATACATCATGAGCAGATATCCTTACGAATGGCGCGTGCGCGGGAAGACGTTGCCGCGCCGCACGAAGCGTTCGATCACCCGGATGACGACCATCAGGATGAGCGACATCGCGAAATAACAAAGCAGCGTAATCGAATAGATGCTGGCGCTATCGAGCGTCAGGTTGCGGATCGACTGCGCCGCAAAAGTGAGATCGGCAATCGAGATCAACGACACGAGCGATGAAAGCTTCAGCGTTTCGATGGCGAGATTGCCGAAGGCCGGCATCATCTCGACAACGGCCTGTGGCAGCGAGATGCGAAACAGCGTCTGCATCCGCGTGAAGTTCAGCGCGCGTGCGGCTTCCAGCTGCTGCACCGAGACGGAGGACAGCGCGCCGCGAACAATTTCCGCGCCGTAGCCTCCGGCATGGGCGGCAAGCACCAGCACCCCCGTCGTGATCGGATCGAAGCTCAACCCGACCAGCGGCAGGGCGTAGTAGAACCAGAAAAGCTGCACCAGCAGCGAGGTGCCGCGGAACACTTCCGTATAACAGAGCGCGATTGCCGACAGGATCGGTCCACCCTCGACGCGCAGGATGCCGAAGAAAAAGGCGAGCACCGTGCCGACGGCAAGGGCTGCGAGCGTAATCGTCATCGTGACGACCGCGCCTTGCCATAACATCGGCAGATAGGCAGTCATGTCCATCTGGAGATTTCCCGAATTCCCGAGGAACGGCGCCCGGTTATGCCCGGGCGCCGGCTGGCATTATTTGCCGGCGCAGAGATCGGCGACCTTCTTTTCGGCCGCTGCCGCAATACTCTGTTCGGACAGGCCGTATTTGGTGAGGATTTTTTTGTAGTCGTCCGTCTTGCGGAATTCCACGAGCGCCGCGTTGAAGGCGTCACGCAGCTCCTTGTCTTCCGGGCGGAAAGCGAAACCGCCGTAATTGCGCACCGGCGCATCCTTCACGACCGGATCGGTGAAAGGCGTCACCTGCTCGACGTTCGCCTGACCCTTGGCGAGTTCCGAAACCGTCAGTTCCGTGGCCGCATAGGCGTCGACTCGGCTTTGCACGGTGGGAATAGCGTCGGCATTGGCAGGGATGAACACGATCTGCTCTTCCTTGACCCCGACTGCGCGCAGGAAATCGACGTTGTTTGCGCCGGAAACAACGGCGACCTTCAATGAGGGGTCCTTGGCGATATCGGCGTAGGTGGTAAGCTTTTTCGGATTGCCTTTCTTCACCAGTAGTCCTTCGCCATAGGACGAGTTCGGTTCGGTGAAGGCGACCTGCTTGCAGCGCTCCGGCGAGATGTTCTGTTCGGCGGCCGCAAAATCGAAGCGACGAGCTTTGAGGCCAGGGATCAGCGTGCCGAAGGGCGTCACCGTCCAGTTGACCTCTTCGATACCCATCGATTTCAGAACCGCATTGGCCACATCCGGGCCGATGCCGGCGGAGGTGCCGTCTGGCTGCATATAGGAATAGGGCACTTCATTGGCCGTGGCGGCGCGGATATAGCCCTGGCTTTTGACTTCTTCGACGGTGAGCGCGCTGGCTGACGTCACGCCGATGGTAAGAGCGAGGGCGGAAAGCCCGGCTAGTCTGATCATACGCATGTTCTTACTCCTCTGGTTGGGTTGCGTGGTCCGTTTTCGGATCTCACGATGTTTCTAGTGACTAGGTATTCTCCGTGACCGTGGCGATGACGGAAAGGCAGTCTCCGGCCTTGATGAGGCCGGGAACGTGGCGTGCGGCAAGCACGCCACTGAGGGAGGCGCGATAATCGACCGGTGCAAGGCCGGTTTTGCCGATCGGATAAACCCGGGCGATTGTCTCACCCGCCGTGACCGCGTCTCCCAGATCGCAGACGAAGACAACGAGCCCGTCGTCTTCAGCAAAGGTGAAGCAGTCGCTGGAGGGCATATCCAGCCAACGGCTTTTTGCGAGAACGGGTGAACCGGCCAAAATGCCCGTGTGGCGCAGCAGATTGACGATGCCTTTCCGCGCGATATCGATCGATTTCGCGCTTGCCGTGCCCGCGCCGCCCAGCTCCGTTGTGACAAAGACCTTGCCCAACTCCTCGACGGTCGTGTCCAGCATGCCAACGGCGTCGATTTCGAGCATCCTCATTGAATAGGGGGCGGCAAAAGCCGCCACCGCTTCAAAACACCGGCCCTCCTGCGTCTTGTCGGGCAATTCGTGAGCCGCCGCATATGGCAGGAAATCAAGTGTCCTGCCGCCGGAATGGAAATCGAGAACGATATCCGCAAGCGGTATCAGATGGCGGGTCACGTAATCGGCGATCTTCTCCGTCACCGTGCCGTCAGGGCGGCCGGGAAAACTGCGATTGAGGTTTCCCCGGTCGATGGGTGAGGTGCGTGTGCCTGCGCGGAAAGCCGGGTAGTTGAGCGCCGGCACGATGATGATACGGCCCTTCACTTCGGCCGGATCGAGCGTGTGGGCGAGTTCGAAGAGTGCTGCCGGTCCCTCATATTCGTCGCCATGGTTTGCGCCGGTCAGAAGTGCCGTTGGCCCTTCGCCATTGGCGATGACGCAGATCGGGATCATCACCGAGCCCCACGCGCTGTCATCGCGGCTGTATGGCAGCCGCAGATGACCGTGTTGCACGCCCTTGGCGTCAAAATCGACGGAGGGCGTGATCGGTGAGGGGCGAAGCGCGGTGCTCAACATCGTCTCAGCCTTTCACGAAGAGTTGCCGCGGCACATTGGAAAGGCATTCGACACCGGTTTCGGTGATCGCAATGCTTTCGGTGATTTCGAGCCCCATGTCTTCAAGCCAGAGGCCGGTCATAAAGTGGAATGTCATGCCGGCCTTCAACTCCGTGCGGTCGCCGGGTCGAAGGCTCATGGTGCGCTCGCCCCAGTCCGGCGGATAGGAAAGCCCGATCGGATAGCCGGTGCGGTTGTCCTTGATGATCCCGTATTTTTTCAGCACGGCGAAAAAGGCATTGGCGATGTCCTCGCAGGTGTTGCCGGGCTTGGCTGCGGAAAGGCCGGCCTCCATGCCCTCAAGCGTTGCTTTTTCCGCATCGAGGAATGCCTGTGTCGGCTTGCCGAGAAAGACCGTGCGTGACAGCGGGCAATGATAACGGCGGTAAGCGCCTGCGATTTCGAAGAAGGTGCCTTCGCCTGATCGCATCGGCTTGTCGTCCCATGTCAAATGCGGCGCGGAGGCGTCGGCACCCGAAGGGAGGAGCGGCACGATGGCGGGATAGTCGCCGCCGAACTCGGCGGTGCCACGAATGCCGGCATCGTATATTTCGGCCACCAGATCGCATTTGCGCATGCCCGGCTCAACGACGTCGACAATACGCTTGTGCATCAGTTCGACGATCTTGCCAGCCTTGCGCATATAGTCGAGTTCGGCCGGGCTTTTCACCGCGCGCTGCCAGTTCACGAGACCAGCGGCGTCCTTGAAACGGGCGTTCGGCAGATGTGTCTGCAGCGATGCAAAGGCGGCTGCCGAGAAATAATAATTGTCCATTTCGACGCCGACCGTCAGGCCGGACCAGCCGCGCTCCTCGATGATCTCAGACAACAGATCCATCGGGTGCCGTTCGGTCGATTGAACGTAGTGATCGGGGTAGCCGATGATATTGTCGTGCGCGAGATAGGCCGTGCGCTTTGCACCGTTGGCATCCTGCTTGCGGCCGTACCAGATCGGCTCGCCCTCCGGCGGCACCAGCACGCATTGGTGGACGTAGAAGGACCAGCCGTCATAACCGGTCAGCCAATGCATGTTGGACGGGTCAGTGACGACCAGAAGATCGATCCCGGCTTTCTCCATAGCCTTGCGGGTTTTGGACAGGCGCGCGGCATATTCCTCGCGCGTAAAGTTCAGCGTTACGCTCACGCTGCGTCTCCCATTTTTATGGTGTTTTCGATTGTTTGACCGCTCTTGGCTTCCTTTGCGCGGGCAAAGGCCAGATTGGCGATAGCCGTGTCCTGTACGCCGGCGCCGGTCAGATCGGCAAAGGTGATGTCCTTGCCCGATACGCGGCCCTGCACCTTGCCGGCAATGACGTCCCCAAGTTCCGCGAAGTGCTGATCCGACGCGGCACGCCCGGCGGCGATGGCGTGATGCAACTCACCGAGAATACGGGTCTGCGAGAGGCGGTCCGCGACATAGCGCGCTCTGGCGAACACGGCCGGATCGATCTCGTTCTTGTGTTCGGCATCCGATCCCATGGCTGTCAGATGCTGGCCTTCTTCCAGCCAGTCGGCAAAGAGGATCGGGCTTTCGGCGGGCGTCGTTGTTACAATGATATCGGCACCCCGCGCGGCAGCCTGCGGATCGGCCACAGCGGCGATCTCGATGCCGTGTTCGCTGGCGAAATCGCCCGCAAGTCTCTCGGCCTTCTGGTAGTCCCGCGCCCATATCCGCGCCGATCTGATCGGGCGCACGAGCATCAGGGCTTCGAGCTGCAAACGCGCCTGCATGCCCGCCCCGAAGATCGCGGCGACGGACGCGTCTTTGCGGGCCAGGTGCCGCGCCGCGACAGCACCTGCCGCGGCGGTCCGCACATCGGTAAGATAGCCGTTGTCGAGGAGAAGGGCCTCCACCAGCCCGGTCCTTGCGCTGAAAAGGATCATGAGACCGTTGAGGCTCGGCAGACCGAGTTTCGGATTGTCGAAGAAACCGGGGCTGACCTTGATGGCGAAACCGTCAAAGCCCGGCACATAGGCTGTCTTCACATCCACTTCGCCGCGAAACTCCGGGATATCGAGCCGCATGATCGGCGGCATGGCGACGGTCTGCGTTGCGAGCGCCGCAAAGGCCCGCTCCACGCAGTCGACCGCCGAGAGATCGAGCTTGATGACACCGCGCAGGTCTTTTTCGGTCAGAATGGTGATGCGGCTCATGCGGCTCCCCCGTCGATGATGGTCTTATGGACCGCCGGGTCGATATTTCCGCCCGATACGATGATGGCGGTCGGACCGCTAATGTCGATCTTGCCGGACAGGATGGCAGCGAAACCAACGGCGCCCGCGCCCTCGACCGTCAAATCTTCTTCGCGTGCCGCATGGCGGATGCCGGCTGCAATCTCGTCTTCGGAAACCAGCACGATCTCATCAAGGAGTTCCCGGCAAAGTGCGAATGTCACGCGGTTCTTCAGTCCAATTCCGCCGCCCAGCGAATCCGCCAGCGTTTCTTCCTCCCGTATTGCGACGGGCCGGCCGGCTGCAACCGACGCATGCATGGCCGCGCCCCGCTCCATGGAAATGCCGATGACCCGTGCCCGTGGCTTCAGCGCCTTGACCGCAACGGCGATGCCGCCCGCAAGGCCGCCGCCGGAAAGAGGAACGAGCACCGTCGCCAGCTCAGGCATGTCTTTGACGACCTCGAGACCTATCGTGCCCTGGCCGGCCACAATGTCAGCATCATCGAATGGCGGGATTGCGGTAAGACCATGGCTTGCAGTCAGGCGCTCCACCTCCTCTTGCGCGTCATCCTGTGACATGCCGACGATCCGGATTTCCGCACCGAGCGCGCGGATCGCTTCAACCTTGTTCGCCGGTACGAGTGCCGACATGCAGATCGTGGCGGGAATTCCGAGCTTGCTGGCCGCATAGGCCACAGCGCGGCCATGATTGCCGGTCGAGGCGGTGACAAGGCCTCGCCTGCGTGCGTCGTCGTCAAGCGACAGTATGGCGTTCATCGCGCCGCGCAGCTTGAAGGCGCCGATGGGCTGAAGGGTTTCAAGCTTGAGATGAACGGGGTGGCCGCAGCGTTCGGACAGGAGGTCCGAGCGGACCAAAGGTGTGCGCTCCACCTGTCCGGCAAGCCGCAATGCTGCCTGCTCTATCGCGGCCAGCGAGACCGGAAGCGGATTTTTATCTGCGGATATGGACAGGTTCGCGCTCTTCATGATTGTCATGTTGTGAGCGAAGTAAAATCATGTCAATTGTTATATTGTAATGATTCAATGATTTTTCGAGCGACTGCCTCAGCCGATTGAACCGATATCGTAGACCGGCGGCAATTGCTCGAAGGTCTGCCGCACGGTGGTCAAGGCTTTGACGAGGCTTGGGTGATTGAGCCGTCCACCGAGACATATGCGGATGCCGCCGCCATGGCCGGGACCGGCAATGAACGGCTCAGACGGCGTGACCGCGACGTTCTGGTTTGTGAGCGCGCGCACCAGCCCGTCCTCCGTCCAGCGCGGTGGAACCTTCAGCCAGGCGCAGAAGGAGAGGGGGTGGGTCGAGGCGATATGGTCGCCCAATATGTCCGTGGCAATCTTTTGCCGCGCACGCACTTCGGCGCGCTGGACATCCAGCAGCCGCCGTGCGGTGCCGTTTTCGACCCAGCGCGTGGCGATTTCGGCGGTGAGATAGGTTCCGCTCCAGCTCGATACACGCAGGATAGAGGCGGCGCGGATGGAATAGGCAGGCGGCACGACGAGATAGCCGACGCGCAACCCCGTCAGCACCGTCTTGGTAAAGCTGGTGACGAAAAAACCAAGATCAGGCAGCATTTCGGTGATGGATGGCAGATCATCCTCGATGATCGGGCGATAGACTTCGTCCTCAATAACAAAGACGCCGTACCTTTCGGCAATCGCGGCGATCGCCTGTCTGCGTGCAACGCCGGAAACATGTCCCGTGGGATTGTTGAGAGTGGGAATGAGCACCAGCGCCTTGACGCCCCCGGCTGCGCAGGCGGCCTCCAGCGCGTCCGGCACTATACCTTCTTTGTCGGTCGGCAAGCCCTTGAGGCTGAAGCCCAGAATGTTCGACAGGCCGATGATCCCGTGGTCGGTGAGGTTTTCGCACAGAACCACGTCGTTCGAGCGAATGATGCAGCTCAAGGCGAGAAATATGCCATGCGCAGCGCCATTGGTGACGAGAATACGTTCCGCGCCGGCGGTGACACCCATCATTCCAAGCCAGATCCGGGCGGTTTCGCGATGGCTGTCGAGGCCCGCGACCGGACGGCAGGGGCGCATGAAGTCCGAATTGTCACTATCGGCCAGTTCGCGAAGGACGGTGCGCGAGGCGTTTTCATGGTCGTCGAGATAAACGCCGCGGATAATGGAGAGGTCGAGCACCTCGGTCGGGCTATGATCGAGCATCATGCGTCCAGCACGGTCCGTCACCCGTGTTTTCACGAAGGTGCCGCGGCCGATTTCGCCGCTGAGATAGCCCAGCCGTTCAGCCTCCTTGTAGGAGAGGCTGACGGTCTGGACCGATAGGCCGAGTTCGCGGGCGAGATCGCGGTGGGTCGGCATGCGGTCCATCGGCTTCAGGACGCCGGCGTCGATATCGGCGATGATTCGTTCCGTCAGCGCGGAATGTTTCGTTTCGCCCTTCTGTTTGGCCAGGATCGGCCGCCATGCCGCCGGTCTGGTTGCGGACACCGGATCGGGGTTTGACGAATTGGCTTGACGACGCATGAAATTGTCTCGTTTTTGACGATATTGATTTCATGACATTATGCATGGTTCTGCGAAAAGATGAAGCCTTATGCAACGCCGACGGCAACTGCGCCGCACAGAGGCGCAGTTGCCGTCGAAATGAGCAGTATTTGCGATCGTTGAACGCCGTGCTGACGATCAGATTTTTTCGCCGGCCCGCACCAGATCATCCATGACGCTGCGGACTGCGGTTTCGGCGATGGCGATGATCTCGTCCACCTCCGCCCTCGTTGTGACGAGCGGCGGTGCAAAGCCCAGGATATCGCCATGCGGCATGGCGCGCGCAATAAGGCCGCCATTGCGTGCCGCCTTCGAAACGCGTGCGCCGACTGTGAGACCGGGGGCAAACCGCGTTTTCTTTTCACGATTCGCCACGAATTCGATGGCGCCCATGAGGCCCACACCGCGCACTTCGCCGACGATTGGAAGCTGGGCGAACTTCGCCTTCAATTGCTCCTGAAAATAGCTGCCGACAGCCCGGGCATTGCCGGGCAGGTCTTCCTTTTCCACGATGTCGAGCACGGCATTTGCCGCCGCCGCGCCGATCGGATGGCCGGAATAGGTGTAGCCGTGGGAGAAGGCGCCGACGCGGTCAGCGCCTTCCTCCATGACCTTGTAGACTTTTTCCCCAACGATGGCGCCGGAAAGCGGGAAATAGGCCGATGTCAGACCCTTGGCGACGGTGATGAGGTCCGGCTCGATGCCGTAATGTTGCGAGCCGAACATGGAGCCTGTGCGGCCGAAGCCGGTAATCACCTCATCGGCAATCAAAAGGACATCGTATTTTTTGAGAACATCCTGTATCGTCGGCCAGTAGCCTTCCGGCGGCGGCGTAATGCCGCCGGTGCCGAGCACCGGCTCGGCAATGAAGGCGCCTATCGTGTCGGGGCCTTCGCGCAGAATGAGTGCTTCCAATTCGTCGGCGCGGCGTTTTGAGAATTCCAGCTCGGTTTCACCGGCTTCTGCGCCCCAGTAATGGTGCGGAGCGCCGGTGTGCAAAATGCCGGCGCGCGGCAGGTCCATGTGGTCGTGATAAAAGCTCATGCCGGTCATGGAGCCGGAAACTACGCTGCAGCCGTGATATCCCCTTTCGCGGGAGATGATTTTCTTCTTCTCCGGTTTGCCGCGCAGGTTGTTGTAATACCAGACGAGCTTAGCCTGGGTCTCGTTGGCGTCCGAGCCAGACATGCCGTAGAACACCTTGCTCATCTTGCCGGGTGCCATCTTCACCAGCCGGTCGGAAAGGATCGCCAGTTCGTCCGTCGTGTGGGCGGCATAGGAATGGTAATAGGCAAGCCGATAGGCCTGACGGGAAATCGCTTCCGCCACCTCGGTGCGGCCATAGCCGACATTGACGCAATAAAGACCGGCAAAGCCATCGATCAACTGCTTGCCGTGGGCGTCCTGAATGCGGATGCCCTTGCCGGTTTCAACGATGGTCGGTTCGCCGAGCTTGCCGCTGGCGAAGTCCTTCAGCTGGGTGAATGGGTGCAGAACGGCGTTGCGATCCATTTGCGCGATGTTTTTAATGTCGATGGTCATAGGCGCGTTCCTTTCAGGCAGCCAGATTGCCGAAGCAGACATATTTGGGTTCGAGATATTCCATGAGACCGTGACGCGAACCCTCGCGACCGAGGCCGGATTGTTTCCAGCCGCCGAAGGGTATGGGCGCGCCGGTGAATTTCGGTGTATTGACGGCGACCATGCCGTATTCCAGCTGGTCCGTCAGGCGCATCGCCCGGCCGAGATCGTTGGTGTAGACATAGGCCGCAAGCCCCATCTCCGTGGCATTGGCGCGTCGCACGACCTCCCGCTCGTCATCGAAGGGCAGGATGGCGGCCACCGGCCCGAATGTTTCTTCGCGCGCGATCAGCATGTCGTCGCTCACATCGGCGAGCACGGTGGGGGTGACGAAATTGCCGCCGAGCGGGCTGTCCTGTCCGCCGCAGACGAGACGTGCACCGGCAGAAAGCGCCTGCGCGATCTGCTGACGGCACTTTTCGGCGACGGTCGGCCGGGTCATTGGCCCAATGTCGATGCCCGGTTCAAGGCCGTGGCCAACGGTCAGTCTGGAGGTCGCCTCGGCGAACCGCTCAATAAAACGGTCATAAAGCTCGCGCTGAACATAGATGCGGTTTGCCGCAAGGCAGTCCTGTCCGGATGTGGCGAATTTGGCGGCGAGGCAACCTTTCACGGTCTGGGAAAGGTCCGCATCGGCAAAGGCAATAAAGGGGGCATGGCCGCCAAGTTCAAGCGAGGCTTTTTTGATGGTCGCCGCCGATTGCGTGAGGAGTAGCCGTCCCACCTCGGTCGAACCGGTAAAGGAAAACGCCCGAACCTCAGCATGTTCCAGCAGGCGGCGCGCAAGCGGCGCGGCTTCCCCCGGCAAAACCTGCAACACACCGGCCGGCATGCCCGCCTCCTGTGCCAGTTTTGCCAGGGCCAGTGCCGAAAGCGGTGTTTCAGGCGCCGGTTTGACGATCATCGTGCAGCCGGCGCCAAGGGCGGCGCCCGCCTTGCGGGCGATCATGGCTGATGGGAAATTCCAGGGTGTGATGGCAGCCGTGACCCCTATCGGCTGCATCCGTACGGAGAGGTTGCCGCCTTTGAGATGACTTGGAATTGTCTCCCCGTAGGATCTTTCGCCTTCGCTTGCAAACCAGTCGAGAAAGGCTGCTGCATAGGAAATTTCACCGAGCGATTCCGAAAGCGGCTTTCCCTGTTCGGCGCTGATGATAACCGCGAGATCGCGGGCATTGTCACGCATCAGCCGGCCCCATGTCCGAAGGATGTCGCCGCGTTCGACGGGCAGCATGTCCCGCCACCGGAGGAATGCTCTGCCTGCGGTTTCGACCGCCGCGTCCACGTCGTTCAGGGAGCAGGAAGAGACATCAAGCAGATGATCTCCGCTTGCCGGATCGACAACGCCCAGCGTCTCCTTACGCGCCACCCATTGCCCATCCAGAAAGGCACGATGCTCGACCAGCTCCGGTCGGTGAAGGTTTTTAAGCGCTGCGCTGGCGATAGCTTCCATCGGCAAGATCCCTTTTCATTTGCCAGAAGCTTAACTGCGCTGCACGATTGATTGACGGCGTTTAAGCGTGCCTTTACGCAGGAATTATGCTTAGTTTTTTATTCAGATGCAGGAATCCCGCATGACCCAGATAGATCGAGCCGACCGGGCGCTGCTTGACGCCGTGCAGAAGAACAATCGCCTGACCTCGGAAGAGCTGGCCAAAATCGTCAATCTGTCGCCAACCGCGTGCCAGCGCCGGTTGAAGCGTCTGCGTGATGAGGGGGTGATCGAAGCCGATGTGGCTGTCGTTTCGCCCAAAGCCGTCGGGCGCGGCATTACCATGATCGTTCTCGTCTCGCTGGAGCGAGAAAGGGCCGATATTGTCGACCGTTTCAAAGCCGCCATTCGCGCCACGCGGGAGGTGATGATCGGTTATTATGTGACGGGCGATGCCGATTTCATCCTGGTAATCACGGCAAAGGACATGGAGGACTACGAGGCCTTCACCCGCCGGTTTTTTTACGAGAACCACGATATCAAAGGGTTCAAGACGATGGTCGTCATGGACCGCGTCAAGGCCGGCTTCGCCTTTCCAATCGACCCATGACTGAACGGAAGGGGCTCCCGGTGTCAGACCAGGGCCAGAATACGGGCTGGGCCGCCCGTTCCGCCGCGGTGTGCCGGCGCGCCGACGATTATGGTCGCTCCCTTGACCGGCAGAGCCTCAAGGTTGTTCAGCCCTTCGATACCGTAGCGTCCTGCTGGCAGCCAGGAATTGTGAACCGCGAAATCTGCGGAGTTGCCCGGATCCAGAGAAAGTGTGTCGACGCCAATGGCGACCGTGTCGAGTTTGAGCAGAAGGTCGGTCGCCGATTTGCCGAAACCGGGGAAGGCGAATTTTCCGGCGTCGTCATTGCGGAATGAGGGGCTCTTCACTTTGGTTGCCCATCCGGAGCGTAAAGCCACGATTGCACCTGTCGGGATGTCGCCATTCGCAGATATCCAGCGTTCGATGTCTTCGGCTTCAATGGTGGAATTGGCATCGTCTTTGGCGCGGTCGGTGATGTCGACGATGACAAGCGGCGCGACAAGTTTCTGCGGCTCCAGCTGGTCGACGCTCGCGCCATCCGCGCTGAAGTGGAAAGGCGCATCGATATGGGTGCCGGTATGTTCGTAGATGGTGAGTTTGTGGAGCTGATAGCCATCCTTGGCGATCTCCGCTGCCCACTCGTATTCTATGCCCGGTTTGCCATCGAATGTAGGAAATGTGGAATCATAGGTATGGGTGAGATCAACGACCTGCCGGGGCGATTGCGCCAGCACCGGCGCCGCCAGACTGCCCGCCGTCATGGCCGTCAAACCGGCCGCGGCGCCCTTGAACAGCAGGCGCCGTGACAGCATGTTCTTTTTTACGTCCTCGATCACGCAGTTGTTGCACATGCCTCAGTCCCTCCATTGAGAAATACCTGTTCCCAAGCGTAGCGCAAAGGTGGGGTGACGCAAGGCGGGACATCCCCTGATTTTTGACCCGTGCTCACGTGGCGGTTTCGGCAAGCCGCCTGCCGTCAGGTGGCCGCAGGCAAACGCGTTGCCTGCGGCCCCGGAAAGGCAGAGGGATCAATCACGACGTTGCAGCAAGGCCAGAGCAACCGTGGATGCGGCCAGTATCGCGGTCAGCGCCAGCGGCGCAGTGGCGCCGTAGGAATCGACGATATAGCCGCCGAAGACCGCACCGATACTGATGGCCACCTGAAAGGAAACGACCATCAGGCTGCCTGCTGCTTCCAGCGCATCGGGTGCACCGCGGGAAAGATTGGTCGGCAGCACCACGGGCGCCATGCCGAAGGCAAGGCCCCAAAGGGCGACGAGCGCGAATGCGGCGCCGCTGTGAACACCCCAGACAACGAGGGCAATCGTCGCAAATGCCATCAGGGCGGCGGTTACGATGAGTGCGAGGCGGATGCTGGTGTCAGCCATCCGGCCCCCCAGCACATTGCCGATCACGGAAGCAACGCCAAAGCCGAGCAGGGCGAGGGCAATCGGCGTGG
>NZ_JAQKGN010000045.1:0-231 GCF_027956555.1 Agrobacterium sp. ST15.16.055 | reverse complement strand
CGTCATCATCCCCATGCCGCTCGGCAATGTGAAACAGGCGCTGGCTGACATCCTTCTGGTGACCCCGCTGGAATTCAAGCAGCATGTGGACCGGGTGGCGGTCGAGACGGTGGAGAAATTCGGTTTCTCCTCCCACTATTCCTATGTCGCCCGTGTCGGCCGCGGCCGTCAGATCGAACTCTTTTTCATCGTGCCGAAAAACTGGCCGCCCCGGCGTCTGGAGGAGTGGGA
>NZ_JAQKGN010000044.1:0-238 GCF_027956555.1 Agrobacterium sp. ST15.16.055 | reverse complement strand
ACATGCGTGTGGGATCGAGCGGCGGACGGCCGTTGTCGGCACAGTAAAGACCGGCAACACGATCATGGATAAATGAGAAGTCGATCACCGCGTCGATCTTGCGAAGCAGGTGATCTTTCGGGACCAGACTATCGAGCGTCACCATCTCGAGAGCGGTCTGTTCAGGAGCAGGTTTCTTCAACATGTCCCAATGAATCATAAACCCCCAGCTCACGCCAGGGGTTTGTCAGCAGTCTGA
>NZ_JAQKGN010000043.1:0-246 GCF_027956555.1 Agrobacterium sp. ST15.16.055 | reverse complement strand
AACCGGCCTGTTGCGGGACGAAGGTAAAAGGGCGCTCGCCGGTTACCTCACAAGACAGGTAAAAAAACGCCCGCATGTGATTCTGAAGCTTGCGGTTTCTGCTGACGGCATGATCGGCAGGCAGGGCAGAGGGGGGTAGCCGCGACCGCCGCCGCCAACTTCTCACCGACGCCGGCGTCCAGATTCTTGAAGCCCCAACGCTCGAAAACCTCCTCCAAACCCTTGCCGAACGTGGCATGTCGGAAC
>NZ_JAQKGN010000042.1:0-356 GCF_027956555.1 Agrobacterium sp. ST15.16.055 | reverse complement strand
TTGGTTGCGGGGGCAGGATTTGAACCTGCGGCCTTCAGGTTATGAGCCTGACGAGCTACCGGGCTGCTCCACCCCGCGTTACCAGCGTAAATCCCTATGGGATTTATCGCGACAGCATCACAGGGACGCTGTGATGCATACTGCTGGAGTAAATTGCGGAGCAATTTATCTCCTTTAAGGGGCGCACATGATTTTGTACGCCATTTTTATTGCCTTTAAATCTTTGCCCTGAATGACAAAAGGCCGCATGTAGCGGCCCTTTTTGTCGGCTGGGCCGAAGAGTGTGATTGAGAAGATTTTGAGTTGCGTTTTGCAGACCTGGCAGCGACCTACTCTCCCGCGTCTTGAGACGAAGT
>NZ_JAQKGN010000041.1:0-461 GCF_027956555.1 Agrobacterium sp. ST15.16.055 | reverse complement strand
GACACGGAACTCCTCCCACAGCCATTGGGCCAGGTCGCATAAACGCCAGCGCACGACACCGTCGAGATACGGCGTCGGTCCCCGTTCGATGGCCTTTGTCAGGGCCGCCCGCTGAACATCGTTCAGCAGTGACTTGGGGCCAGGAGCCTTGCCATCGATCAGCCCATCAGGCCCATTCGTATTGAACCGCATGACCCAATCCCGCACGATCTGACGAGTGACGTTGCCAAGCCGTGCAGCATCCGAGCGCGAGCCTCCGTCATAGATGAGCGCAAGCGCCAGCAACCGACGCGCCTGGGCCGCATGCTTGCTATGGCGAGCCAAACGTCGAAGTCCTTCAGCATCAAAATCTGCCCGCAATGAAATTCCTGTTCGCATCCGACACCTCCGCTTTGCACCAGAGATTCAGATTCATCGACTTTTGAAAGGCAAAAGGAGTCACGATCAGTGAGGAGCCGTAT
>NZ_JAQKGN010000040.1:0-656 GCF_027956555.1 Agrobacterium sp. ST15.16.055 | reverse complement strand
GTTCCGACATGCCACGTTCGGCAAGGGTTTGGAGGAGGTTTTCGAGCGTTGGGGCTTCAAGAATCTGGACGCCGGCGTCGGTGAGAAGTTGGCGGCGGCGGTCGCGGCTACCCCCCTCTGCCCTGCCGGGCATCTCCCCCTCAAGGGGGGAGATCGATGGGGCGCTGCCTTGCCAGACCTTGAAGGTTGACGAATGAGAGGTGGAGTCGAAATTTGAGCGAGCGGACAGCCCCTTGCCGATCTCCCCCCTTGAGGGGGAGATGCCCGGCAGGGCAGAGGGGGGTAACGCCGCAACGATCACCGGCACCTCCCGCGCTGTCTTCACCAGCTTCGATGTCAGCGGCAACTCAAACTGCCGATCCAGCACGATGCGAACCGGCGAACGATCCTCGAGACCAGCTATTCGGACCGTCAGTTCGGGATCATCCCCAATGGCCGTCCTGATACCAACGAGAATGCAGTCGCAGCGCGCCCGCAGCTCATGCACGGCATGGCGAGACTCGGGACCGGTGATCGCTACCTGCCCCTCGCCCTGCCTGCCGATCATGCCGTCAGCAGAAACCGCAAGCTTCAGAATCACATGCGGGCGTTTTTTTACCTGTCTTGTGAGGTAACCGGCGAGCGCCCTTTTACCTTCGTCCCGCAACAGGCCGGTT